>DXLR01000079.1:0-6930 GCA_019414625.1 Collinsella sp. | reverse complement strand
TAACGGTCCACGAGCGACGTTTGAACGGGGTCGCCGTTCTCGTCAAGGATCGCGTTGCCGTCATCGTCCGTCTGGACCAGGTGATAGCGAACGCGAAGCTGAAGCTCCACCTCGGGGGACAGAGCCTTGTCTCCACCGATCAGCTTGATCGGATCTCCCGGCACGATATTCTGGAGGGCGAACAGAATCAGCGTAACGCCCAAAAACACCGGGATGAACTGAAGCACACGTTTAACGATGTACTTACCCATACCACTCCCCTATCTAGGGATTAACCTAAATGGGATGCCGATCGCCAGACCGGCATCCCAAAATTACCATCAGCCAGTTTACCCCAGGTTAGGGAGAACTGTATGTTTCCCATGAGGTCTACGTAAATACTTGACCCTCACGGAAGCTGCAAACTCTTAGGCGAGCTCAGCGGTACCCAGATCGGCGTGCTTCTGCGGATCGACATAGAGGTGCTTAATGCGATCGGAGCCGGCGATGGTGTGCGTGTAGAACATAATCGGGATGACCGGGCAGTCGGCAGCGACCATTGCGTCGGCCTCCTGCATCTTAGCGACGCGCTCCTCGTCGTCAACAATAGTACGAGCCTCGTCGACCTTGGCGTCGAACTCGGGGTTGTTGTAACCGGAGCGGTTGTCGCCACCGAGGGAGTCGGAGTGGAACAGCGGATACAGGAAGTTGTCCATGATCGGGTAGTCGGCAATCCAACCCAGACGACCGAACTGATAGTTAAAGTTCTGATACTGCTCGAGCAGGGCAGACCACTCAGGGGTATCGGAGACAGCGGTAACGCCAACCTTGGCGAGGTCACCGATGATGGACTCCATGATCTCCTTGTGACCGCCGTCCTGGTTGTAGGACAGGGTCACGCTAATGCCACGATCCCCGTTAGCGCCAGCGGGAGCAACCTTGTCGAGGTACTCGTTAGCCTTGTCGACATCGTAGGCGCAGAACTCCCATGCGCCCTCCTTGTAGCCATCGATGCCCGGAGGAACAATGCCGTCGGCAGGAGTACGGGTACCCTTGAAGATGGTCTTGCAGATGGCCTCACGGTTGATGGCCAGGGAGATACCCCTGCGCAGGTCGGCGTTGCTGAACGGCTCGGCCGTGGTGTTGCAGGTCAGATAGTACGTGGAAGGCTCGGCGCCGAGCAGCATGCGCTCGCCGTCACCCATGGTGTAGCCGTCCTTGGACACGCCGCGATCCTTCTTGGCGGCGTCGATCTGAGCGACGGGAACGTCGCAGACATCGAGGTTACCGGCCTGGAACTCCTTGTAGGCGGTCTCCATGTCCTTGATGACCTGGAAGTGGATGCCATCGATCTTGGCCTTGTCGCCATAGTAATCGTCGAACTTCTTGACGTTGATCTCCTGGCCATCCTCCCACTTGCCGTCCATCATGAACGGGCCGTTACCGACCGGGGCGAGGTAGAAGCTCTTGACATCGGACTCGGCGCACTCGGGAACCGGGGCCAGAGCCGGGTGAGAGGCGACGAAGGGGAAGTCGGCGTAAGCGGAAGCCAGCTTGACGACGAGGGTCTCATCGTCGGGGCAGGTAACACCGCTGAGCTCGGTAGCGTTACCGGCAAGCAGATCGTCATAGCCCTCGACCATGGAAAGGTGATAGGAGACCTCGGAAGGGCCGTACTCGGTAGCGACAGCCGACTTGGTGTTGACCAGACGCTCCCAACCGAGCTTGAAGGACTTGGAGGTAACGTCGTCACCGTTGTGGAACTTGGCCTTCTTGATCTTGAAGGTGAACTCGGTGGCGTCGTCGTTGGCCTCGAAGGACTCGCAAGCCAGCGGAACGATCTCGCCCTTCTCGGCGTCATAAGAGGTCAGAGCATCAAAGAGCTGGTACTCGACCTGAGTGCCCTGGTCCTCCTGGACATTGTAGGGGTCGATGCAGACCGGGTTGTTGATGTAGAAGTTCAGCGTCGAACCGGACTCAGAACCGGAAGCGTCGCCGCCCTTCTTGCCGCATGCGGCAAGAAAAGCCATGGAGCTCGCAGCGAGGGTGCCGCCAACAAAGGCGCGACGACCCATAACGGGCTGGTGGAACATAGAATCAGCCATGCCATCCTCCTTATGAGATAGGACAAAGTGAATTCGGCCGGACAACGTCGAGACAGCCCGATCGAACCATTCAAACGCGGTCCGCCGTTATGGCTGGTTATGCAGTGCGGACCAACGTTTCGCAATACTGTAGCGCATTTTATGCACAGTATGGCGCTAATTCCGGTTAACGGTCGAGAATTTCTTTAGTTAGGCGAAGTATGTGGGGAAATTTTGACTCTGTTACAAATATGTAAACAAAAAGGGCCCCGCACATGCGGGACCCTTTACAAACGCATATACGCCGATGCTTAGTAGCCGACGATGCCCTGCGGGAAGAAGAACATGCACAGCACGACGCACACGGCAAACACGACAGCCATGATAACGGTCAGGCGGTCAAGGTTCTGCTCCATAACGCCTGTGGCAGAGCTGGAGTTATACAGCGAGCTAGCGATCATATCCGAAACGCCGGTGCCCTTACCGGAGTGCATCAGGACGAGAATCGTCAGCGCCACGGCAGAAACAGCCCAAACGACAAACAGAAGAATCTGAAACGGACCCATAGATAAGCTCCTTAATAGAACAATTCAAACTCTAGTACTGTACCACAACCTCCAACACTCCCCCACCTGCCATTTAGGGACGGGGTAGAAATGGCAGAAATACCAAAAAGGGGGTCGTCCGGTTGTGGACAACCCCCTTACTAGAAAACGGTATTTGTTTTCTATTAGGCCTCGGTGGCGAGCACGCGACCCGTCATCTCGGCGGAAGGCTCAATACCAGCCATGGTGAGCATGGTCGGAGCGATATCGGAAAGACGGCCGTCCTCGATACCGGTGAGCTTGGCCTTATCATCAACGATGATGAACGGCACGCGGTTGGTGGTGTGAGCCGTAAACGGATGCTTGGAACCGTCGGAAGCAACGTCAAACATGTGATCGGCGTTGCCATGGTCGGCGGTAATCAGCGCAAAGCCGCCCTTGGCGAGAATCGCCGGGACAACCTTGGACAGAGCATCGTCAACAGCCTCGACGGCCTTAACGGCGGCGTCGAAGACACCGGTGTGACCAACCATGTCGCAATTTGCGAAGTTCACGATGTAGAAATCAGCGCGATCCTCGTTGATAGCGGCGACAAGCTTCTCGGTAACCTCGGGAGCGCTCATCTCGGGCTGCAGATCGTAGGTAGCAACCTTGGGGGAAGCGACGAGCACGCGCTCCTCGCCCTCCTTGGGCTCCTCGATGCCGCCGTTGAGGAAGAACGTCACGTGAGCGTACTTCTCGGTCTCGGCGGTGTGCAGCTGCTTCAGGCCATTGGCGGCGATAACGTCGGCCAGGACGTTCTCGGGGAACGTCTTGGGGAAGGCGACCTCGACGTCAAACGTCGGATCGTACTCGGTCATCGTCACAAAGTGCGAGAGCTTAATCTGCTCGCGCTCAAAGCCATCGAACTCCTTGTCCGTGAACACGCGGGTCATCTGACGAGCGCGGTCGGGACGGAAGTTGAAGAAGATGGCCGCGTCGCCCTCGTGGATGCCCTCGTTGTGGGCCGCGAAAGGCTCGACGAACTCGTCGCCGCGCGGATCCTTCTCGTAGTAGGCCTTGATACCGGCAACGGGGTCGGTATCGGCATCGGACGCGTTGACCATGACGTCGTAGGCGCGCTGGATGCGCTCCCAACGGTTGTCGCGGTCCATGGCCCAATAGCGGCCCGAAACGGTGGCAACGCGAGCGTCGCAACCGGTCTCCTCGGAGATCTTAGCCAGGAAAGCGCAGAACTCGCTCATGTAGCCGGCACCGGACTGCGGGTCGACGTCGCGGCCATCCATGAAGGCGTGGACGCGAACGGTCTTGACGCCATGCTGGGCAGCCATCTTGACCAGAGCCTCGACGTGGTTCATGTGAGAATGAACACCGCCAGGGCTCATAAGGCCCATGAGATGCAGGGTCTTGCCTTCGGCCTTGACGTCGTCCATAGCTTTGACGAAGACCTCGTTCTTGGCGATGGAGCCGTCCTTGATGGCATTGTTGATGCGCGAAAGCTCCTGGAACACGATGCGGCCGGCACCGATGTTGAGGTGGCCTACCTCGGAGTTGCCCATCTGACCGTCGGGAAGGCCCACGTCCTCGCCCGAAGCACCGAGCGTGGTGTGAGGATACTTCTCGTACAGGCTATCAAGGAAGGGCGTCTTGGCAGCGGCGACGGCGTTCTCGCCATCAGCCGGAGCAAGGCCGCAGCCATCCATGATGATCAGGAGTGCAGGAAGATGACGCTGTGCCATATGTCCTACTCGCCTGCCTTGACGACCATAGAGGCGAAGTCGGCAGCCTTGAGCGAAGCGCCGCCCACGAGGGCGCCGTCAACGTCGGGCTTGGCGACGAGCTCGGCAATGTTGCCGGGCTTAGCGGAACCACCGTACAGGACGCGGATACCGTCGGCGAGCTCCTCGCCAAACATCTCCTTGAGGGTCTCACGGATAGCGCCGCAGACCTCCTGGGCGTCCTCAGCGGTAGCGGTCTTTCCGGTGCCGATGGCCCAGATGGGCTCGTAGGCGACGACGACCTGCTTGGGGCAGGTGATCTCAAGACCAGCAAGGCCAGCCTTGACCTGGTTCACGACGTGCTCGACATAGGTACCAGCCTCGCGGACCTCGAGGGACTCGCCGCAGCAGAAGACGGGAACAAGACCGGCGGCAACGAGGGCCTTGGCCTTCTTGTTCTGGTCCTCGTCGGTCTCGTGGAAGTAGTCGCGACGCTCGGAGTGGCCGATGATGCAGTAGGTGCAGCCAGCGGACTTGAGCATGTCGCAAGAGGACTCACCGGTGAAGGCACCCTTGGCCTCCCAGTACACGTTCTGTGCACCGAGGGCGATGGGGGCAGCCTGAATGCGGTCATGAACCGTGGTGATGTCAATGGTCGGAGGGCAGACGAGCACCTCGACGCCAGCCGGAACCTCGGGCAGAGCCTGAGCCAGCTCGTCGGCAAGCTTGGCGGCCTCAGCGACGTCGTTGTTCATCTTCCAGTTACCAGCGATAAGAAGGGTGCGATTAGGCATCGAGAAGCGCCTCCACTCCGGGCAGGGCCTTACCCTCGACGAGCTCCATGGAAGCGCCACCACCGGTGGAGATCCAGCTCATCTTGTCGGCCAGGTTGAACTTGTTGACAGCCGCGACAGAGTCGCCACCGCCGATGATCGAGGTGCAGTCGGCCTCGGCGACGGCCTCGGCGATAGCCTGGGTGCCGTGAGCGAAGTTGTCGAACTCGAAGACACCCATGGGGCCGTTCCAGAACACGGTCTTGGCACCCTTGACGGCCTCGGCGTAAAGTTCCTCGGTCTTGGGGCCGATGTCCATGCCCTCACGATCGTCGGGGATAGCGTCGGAAGCGACAACCTCGGGGACAGCGTCCTCGCCAAAGTGATCGGCAACGCGGTTGTCGATGGGGAGCAGGATCTTGACGCCCTTCTCCTCGGCCTTCTTGAGCATCTCGCCAGCGCGCTCGACCCAGTCCTCTTCCTTGAGGGACTGACCGACGGTCAGGCCCTGAGCCAGGAAGAAGGTGTAGGCCATGCCGCCACCGATGATCAGGGTATCAGCGGAGTCGATGAGGTGATCGAGAACGCCGATCTTGGAGGAAACCTTGGAACCGCCGACGATAGCGACGAAGGGGCGCTCGGGCTCGGCGAAGATGCCGGTCAGCGTGTCGACCTCCTTCTCGAGCAGGAAGCCGGCGACGGCAGGCAGGTAAGCGGCGGGACCCACGACGGAACCCTGGGCGCGGTGAGCGGTACCGAAAGCATCGAGAACGAAGACGTCACCATAGGAAGCGAGCTTCTTGGCGATCTCGGGATCGTTCTTCTTCTCACGCTTGTCAAAACGGACGTTCTCGAGAACGAGGACCTTGCCCGGCTCGACGGCGGCAACAGCCTCAGCAGCCTTCTCGCCGTAGGTGTCGGCGACAAAGGCAACATCGAGACCAGAGAGCTCAGCGAGCTTCTTGGCGACAGGCTCAAGGGAGAGCTCGGGCTGGAAGCCGGTGCCATCGGGACGGCCGAGGTGGCTCATGAGGATGACGCGAGCGTTGTGCTCAACGAGGTAGTTGATGGTGGGCAGGGCAGCCTTGATGCGGGTGGTGTCGCCAACGACGCCATCCTTGATAGGCACGTTGAAGTCAACGCGGACGAGAACGCGCTTGCCGTCGACATCGATGTCGCGGACGGTCTTCTTGGTAAAGGCCATGTTTGCTTCTACCTTTCGTACGTGTCTGCCTCCCATTACGGCAGACGATTTCCTATAAAAAGGGCGCGACCCTAGGGTGTAAGCCCTATGAGGCCGCGCCCTTCTTTAGACGCTCAACGAGCTATTCGCTAAAAGCTAAATTAAGCAACGAACTTCTCGAAGTACTTGATGGTGCGGACCATCTGAGAGGTGTAGGAGTTCTCGTTGTCGTACCAAGAGGTGACCTGAACGAGGGTCTGGCCGTTGCCGAGGTCAGAGCACATGGTCTGAGTGGCGTCGAAGATGGAGCCGTGGGTCTCGCCGATGATGTCGGTGGAGACGATATCGTCCTCGTTGTAACCGAAGGTCTCGGAGATGGTGGAAGCGTAGGCCTTCATAGCGGCGTTGACCTCGTCGACGGTGACCTTCTTGTCAACGACAGCGTAGAGGTTGGTGATGGAGCCGGTCGGCGTCGGGACGCGCTGGGCGGCACCGATGAGCTTACCGTTGAGCTCGGGGAGAACCAGGCCGATAGCCTTGGCAGCACCGGTGGTGTTGGGGACGATGTTGACGGCGCAGGCGCGGCTACGACGCTTGTTGCCCTTGCGCTGCGGGCCGTCGAGCGGCATCTGGTCGCCGGTCCAGGCG
>DXLR01000078.1:0-2333 GCA_019414625.1 Collinsella sp. | reverse complement strand
GCCCCGCACTCCTCCGCCGCGAGCCGCGATCTGGGGACCGCTGTCTCGAACACTGCGAACGCCGTGGGCACCTTTATCGCCCAGGGCGCCTCGGCCATGCGCGAGATGAACGCCGCGAAAAAGGCACTTGCCGATGCCCGCGCCCACCTGGCCGAACTTGAGCAGCGCATTGCCGATCAGGCCGAGGAACTCGAGACGCGCCAGGATATCGCAGGCCGCTACGACCAGATCGTCGCCGACCAGCGCCAGGCGATTGCCACGGCCCAAAAGACTGCAGCGGCCGCCGAGATTGACCGTGATGCCCACGCCTCCAAAGCGACAGAGCTCAAGGGTCAGCTCGAACAAATGAAGACAGAGGATGACGCGACTGAGCTCCGTCTGAAGGCCGCGCTCGACGCCGTGGAGGCCCGCGAGGCGAGCTCACGCGAGACCGGCAACCGCCTCGTTCGACGTCTTGAGGATTCCAAGCGCATCCGCGACAAGGTGAAGGCAGAGCGAGACGCCGGCATTGCCGCCGCACAACAAACCGTCGACGCCACGCGCGCCCAGCTCGAGACGCTGCGTCATGAGTATGCCGAGCTGCAACGCAATCCCTCGGCAAATCCCGCCAACTATACGGTGCGCACCAGCGAGCTCTCGATGCAGATTTCCGACACGGCAGATGCCCTGCGTAAAGCCGAAGAAGATGTCCCGCGCATCACCGCCGACCTTGAGCACTCGCTTGCCGCAGCCGAGCAGGCCGTCGAGCAGGCTCAAGCCCCTATCGCCGACGCAAAACGCGCGCACCAAGCCGTGACGACCGAAGCCGATGCCGCGCGCGACGAGCTGCAGACGGCGAAGACCGCCGCCGCGACTCGTCAGCGCGAGCTGCGCGAGAAGATCGCCGCGGAGGACAAGGCACGCCGCGAGCAGGAGCAGACCATCGCCAACGCCCAAGCAGATGCCGCACATGCACAGTCGATCATCGAACAGGCGACCGAGGTGCACGACCACCCAGAAATCACTGAGTCGCTTGCAGGATCCTTGGCCCGAGACAAAGCCGAACACGCCGAGACCGAGCAAGAAGTCGACCAGCTCGAGGCCGCCGAAGACGACGTACGAGAGCGCACCCGCGACTCACGCATCAAATTCACCGGCGCCATCGTCTGCATCGTCGCCGCAATCCTGGTGATCATCCTAGTCTGGCTGTTCGCAAGCAAGTAGTCATTGGGGACGTTCTTAAACGACTAGTCAAACAAGAACGTCCCCAACGACTAGCCCAATGACGAGAGTGGATAATCTCCCACTTTGAGCCCCCAAGCAGGCCAAAAACGGGAGATTATCCACTCTCATTCTGCAGGCACTCATTTAAGTACGTCCCCAATGAGTACCTGCCGATGCTTTGGCAAAGTCAGCGAAAACGCCCCTAAGCGAGCAAGGTGACGTGAAAGAGGGGGGCATTGACCTTCTGGTCATGCCCGACGATTGAACGTCAGATTGCCGCTTAGGGGGGTTTGCAGCGTCGGCCGGTTACGGCGTTTGTAAAACGCCGTAACCTACAAAATGAGCATCGCGTCGCCAAAGCTGAAGAAGCGGTAGCGCTCCTCGATGGCGGCGGCGTAGGCATCCATGATCTGGTCGCGGGTGGCAAGCGCGCTCACGAGCATCATGAGCGTGGAGCGCGGCACGTGGAAGTTTGTGATCAGCGCGTCGACCACGTGATAGGTCGAGCCGGGCATAAGGTAGAGCTGCGTCGTGGCGTTCTCGCGCACCACGATGTCACCGCGGCCAAGTGTATCGGCCCCGTCCTCGCGGCCCTCAAAATAGCGCGCCGTCACGGCCGGATCGGACACCGGTGCCTCAGCGTCAAAGGCGCTCTCGAGCGAGCGCACTGCGGTGGTACCGACAGCAATCACGCGATGCCCCTCGGCCTTAGCCTTATGCACGGCGTCGACAACCTCCTGCGACACGTGGTAGCGCTCGGTGTGCATGACGTGCTGCGTGGGGTCGTCCTCCTCCACCAGACGGAAGGTATCGATACCCACCTCGAGCTCGACGGCGGCAAACTTCGCACCCTTGGCCTCGATAGCGGCCATAAGCTCGGGCGTAAAATGCAGACCCGCCGTAGGAGCGGCAGCCGAGTGCTCCTCCTTCATGGCGTAGACGGTCTGGTACTTCTCGGGATCGCCCTCGTAATCGGTAATGTAAGGCGGCAGCGGCACGTGGCCGGCAGCATGGATGGCCTCGTCGAGCGTGCGCGGGTCACCGGCGGCATTGCAACCGGCCGGCTCAAAACGCACCAGACGACCGCCGCGGCTATCGGTGACAAAGTCGATGACCTCGGCCATCAGCAC
>DXLR01000077.1:0-28900 GCA_019414625.1 Collinsella sp. | reverse complement strand
ACCGTATCAAGAGTGCCCTCGACGATATCCTCGATTAAGGAGCCCGCGTGCTCGCACCCCATATTTCCGTCGTCAACCTCGGCTGCCGCGTCAACCGGGTTGAGTCTGACCGTATCACTGCCGATCTTATGCGCCTGGGCTTTGCTATTGTGGATCCCCAGGATGCCGATCTGATCGTCATTAACACCTGTGCCGTTACGGGCGAGGCCGAGGCCAAGACCCGTAAGGCCGTCCGTCATGCGCTGGCCCATCCTAACGACCCTTACGTGGTCGTAACCGGCTGCGTCGTCAACCTGCATCCCGAGGAGTTGCTGGAGCTCTCCGATCGCGTGATCGCCGAGCCGTCCAAGATTGACGTCGCCGAGCGCGTCTGCGAGGTACTGGGTGTCGAATCCGATAGCGTTCCCGCCTGCAGCGATGGCGAGGTGGTCGATGCGCTCGGTCGCTCTCGCCTGGGCGTGAAGATTCAGGACGGCTGCAACCATCGCTGCACCTATTGCATTGTGTGGAAGGCACGCGGCCCCGAGCGCTCCGTGCCCGTCGAGTCCGTGCTCGAGCAAGTTCGCGAGGCCCAGGAGGCCGGCGTGCCCGAGGTGGTGCTGACCGGTGTGAACCTGGGTGCCTACGATGGCAAGAGCGCGACCGACGAGCACGTCGAAATCGATGAGCTGCTCGAGGCCATCATGGAGCGCACGTCTATTCCGCATGTGCGCATTTCCTCGGTCGAGCCCATGGATATCTCTGAGCGCCTGCTTAAGGTTATGGCGCGCTATCCGCAGCGTATCGCCCCGTTTTTGCACCTGCCCGTGCAGTCCGGCTGCACGGCGACCCTGCATCGCATGGGCCGTCCCTATAGCGCCGAGGCCTTTGAGGACACGGTGCGTATGATTCGCGCCAACTTGCCCCAGGCGTCCCTTTCTTGCGACGTTATTGTCGGCTTCCCTGGTGAGACGGACGAGGAGTTCGAGGAGTCGCTGGCGCTGTGCCGCCGTGTGGGTTTCTCGCGTATGCACGTGTTCCGCTACAGCAAGCGTCCCGGTACCCTTGCTGCCGACATGCTCGACCAGGTTCCGCCCGAGGTTATGGCTGAGCGCAGCCGCCGTATGCGGGCCGCTGCACAGGAGCTCGCTATTGCCGACGCTCGCCGTCGCGTGGGCACGGTCGAGCGTGCCGTGCTCGAGTATGGCGACAACCTGACGCTCGGCTCGTTCCATCATGCCCGTCTTGACGATACCTGTGGACTTACAGCCCCGTGCCTGCTCGATGTTGCTATCATCGGAGTCGATGATTCCGGCTTGGTCCATGCACGCAGGGAGGTTCATGGAAGCCTCGAAGATTAGACTTACCGTTCCCGAGGGGATTGATCCCTCGCGCGTTTTGGGCGCTGGCGACGGCGTCCTTCGTGCGCTCGAGAACTTGGTTCGCGCCCATGTGGTTGCCCGTGGCGATAGCATCTCCGTGAGCGGCGACCCGGACGAGGTCGAACTCGTGGCGCGCTTTTTCGAGCACGCTTTTCGCGAGGCGGCCGCCGGGCGCACGCTGTCTGCCGACGATGTCTCTCGCTGCCTGGCCGTCTTGCGCGACGGTGAGCACGAGGCTACGTCGCTTCGCGATGACGTGCTGCTTTCGTATCGCGGCCGCGTCATTCGCCCCAAGACGCTCGGGCAAAAGCGCTATGTGGATGCCATCCGCTCGCATACCATCACGTTTGGCTTGGGTCCTGCCGGTACCGGTAAGACCTATCTGGCCATGGCGCTCGCCGTTGCCGCGCTCAAGCGTCACGAGGTGGGCCGTCTGATCTTGACGCGTCCGGTTGTCGAGGCGGGGGAGAATCTGGGCTTTTTGCCTGGCACCCTCGAGGAAAAGATCGATCCCTACATGCGTCCGCTTTACGACGCCCTTTTTGACATGATGGATCGCGAGCGCACCGATGAGCTTATGGAGCGCGGCGTGATCGAGATCGCCCCGCTTGCCTACATGCGCGGCCGCACGCTGAGTGATGCCTTCGTGGTGCTCGACGAGGCGCAAAATACCACGCCCGAGCAGATGAAGATGTTCCTGACGCGCCTGGGCTTCAACTCCAAGTTCGTGATTACCGGCGACCTGAGCCAGCGTGACCTGGTGGGTCGTCGTGGTGGCTTGGCGGATGTCGAGAAGATTTTGGGCCGTGTCGATGATGTCGCATTTTCGCACCTCGAGCGTGCCGACGTGGTGCGCCATGCCTTGGTGGGACGTATCGTCGAGGCATACGATACTTATGATGATGTGCGCGAGAAGCGCGTACGTGACCGAAAGGAGTCCCGTTGAGTGTATTGATCAGCAACGATGCCGAGCTCGATACGCTGCTCGACGCGCAGGAGGTGGAGCACATCTGCGAGGTTGTGCTTGCCGCCGAGGGCGTTGAGCGTGAAGTCGAGATTTCCCTTTCGTATGTCGACGAGGACGAGATGCACGAGCTCAACCACGAGTGGCGCGGTATCGACCGCACCACCGATGTGCTCTCGTTTGAGTGCGACTCGGCCTTTGACGATGACATTCCCGCCGATGAGACGCTCGAGCTCGGCGATATTATCTTGGCCCCGCAGGTTATTGCCCGTCAGGCCCCCGGTTTTGGCAATAGCCCCGCTGACGAGTGCCGTCTGATGCTCGTACACGGAATGCTGCACCTGCTGGGCTATGACCACATCGAGGACGACGAGGCCGAGGTCATGGAGGCCCGCGAGGACGCCATCCTGCGCGATCTGTCGCTCGAGCGCGGCGAGGACCCTAAGCTAGTCCACGTCGGCCCCATCACCAACCACGCCCACGACTAGGAGCCGTCTATGATTCCCGGATCGAACAAGGACCATCCGTCCTTCTTTAAGTCGTTTTCCTACGCCATGGAGGGCTTCGTCACCGCCGTCAAGACCGAGCGCAACATCAAGGTCATGCTCGTTGCGGGCGTGTGCACCGTCATTGCCGGCTGTATCGTGGGCCTCGACATTGCCGAGTGGGCCACGATTATCATCTGTTGTGGCTTGGTGATTCACGGCGAGCTGTGCAACACCGCTATGGAGGCCATCGTCGACCTGGCGACCCAGGAGCTCCATCCGCTGGCCAAGCGTGCGAAGGACATCGCCGCCGCCTCTGTATACATTCTTTCCATCACCGCCGCGATTGTGGGCGTGCTGGTATTTGCCCGCGCGCTCGGCTTTATTTAGAAAGGGATTCCCATGTCCGACAATATGCAGCCTACCGATGAAGTTTTGGATGACGAGGTCCTGGATGCGGTGGATACCGAGGAGCTCGAGGATGTCGAGGAGTTCGACCCGTTTGAGGGCATGAGCGACGAGGAGCTCGACGCCCTGTGCGACGAGGATGAGAACCTCGCGGGCTTTGGTGACGTGGAACCCGGTTTCCGCAGCGGCTTTGTGGCCCTGGTCGGACGGCCCAACGCCGGCAAGTCCACGCTGCTTAATGCCTGCTATGGCAAAAAGGTCGCCATCACCTCGCCGGTGGCTCAGACGACCCGTCGCCGCATGCGCGCCGTCGTCAACCGTCCCGGCTACCAGCTGGTCTTTGTCGATACCCCGGGTATTCATAAGCCCAAGGACGGTCTGGGATCCGAGCTCAACAAGAGCGCGTTGTTCGAGCTGAACGATGTCGATGTCGTCGCGTTTTTGATTGATGCCACCAAGCCGATCGGCAGGGGAGACGCTTGGGTTGCCGAGCGCGTAAGATGCGCCCGTTGCAAGAAGGTCCTGGTGCTCACCAAGGCCGATGAGGCCGATCCCGCCCAGGTTATGGAACAGCTCAAGGCCGCCCACGAGCTCATGGAGTATGACGACGAGATCGTGACGTCGTCGGTCAAGAACTTCAACGTCGACGCCTTTATAGAGACCGTTGCGCACTTTTTGCCCGAGGGTCCGCGTTGGTTCCCCGAGGACATGGGTACCGACGCTTCCGATGAGACGCTCGTTGCCGAGTTTGTGCGCGAGAAGGTCTTGCGCCGCACCCGTGATGAGATTCCGCACTCCGTTGGCGTGATCTGCGATGCGCTCGAGCAGACCAAGAAGGTGCTGCGCGTGCACGCCACCATTTACGTCGAGCGCGAGGGCCAAAAGGGCATCATCATCGGTAAGGGCGGCGAGATGATCAAGCATATCGGTATCGACGCCCGTCGCGATCTTGAGCGCATCTTTGGCACGCAGGTCTTTTTGGAGCTGGACGTGAAGGTCAAGGCCGGCTGGCGTGATGACGAGGCCCAGATTCGCCGCTTTGGCTACAACGCCGAGGACTAAGGACGCGCGGTGCGTATGGCAGGCTCCCGGACATATCGCACGAAAGTGCTCGTGCTCGATAAGACTAAGCTCAAAGAGACCGACCTGATCTTGACGATGCTTGACGAGCGGGGGCGGCAGGTTCGTGCCGTGGCAAAGGGCGCCCGCAAACCCGGCGGACGCCTGGCTGCGCGCTGCGAGCTGTTCTGTACGGTCGATATGCTGCTTGCACATGGACGGTCACTCGACGTGGTTTCCCAGGCCGAGCTTATGGAGGCGCCGCTCGGCGCTGCGCCCGATTACGAGACGACTTGCGCCGCAAGCGCGATCGCCGAGGTCGCACGCGTGTGCTCGTTCGAGGACGCCGAGGACCCGTTTACCTTTGCCATTACGCAACGGGCGCTTACCCTGGTCGGCAGCGGGCTCGACGCTGCGTATATGGATTTACTTGTGGCGGCATATGTCTTTAAGCTGCTGTCGCACGTTGGCTATCGACCAGATTTTTCGGCCTGCGTGCTGTGCGGAGACCCCATGCTGTCGTATTTTTCACCACAGGCGGGCGGGCTCATGTGCGGATCGTGCGCGTCGAGCGTTCCGGGTGCCGAGCTGGTATCGACTGGTGAGGTCGCATGGCTTCGCGCCCTCATGTCCATGACCTTCGATGCGCTCATGGCCGAGCGAATCGACCCGCATACGGCGGCATTCTTGCTCGGGCTTTCGCATGTTTGGGCTGCGACGCACACCGATCAGCGCTTCCGTGCGATGGAATTCATGTTGGGTCGGTGATGATGCGCAGGGGCGGGCTGCTTGTGGTAACATATCGGCCTGTTGGTACCTCGACCTTGGTTGCTCGCTCCACCGGCGGCTTCCCAGTCCGAGGCGAATCGAGTCGCCCGATAGCGACGCAAAACGAAAGGTGAAACAATGACTGTTTCCAAAGAGCGCAAGGCTGAGCTGACTGCCCAGTTCGGTAACACTCCGGTCGACACCGGCAACCCCAAGGTTCAGGTCGCCATCCTGTCCGAGCGCATCAAGGAGCTGACCGAGCACATGAAGTCCCACCAGAAGGACTTCCACACCCGTCGTGGCCTGCTCATGCTCGTCGGCCGTCGTCGTCGTCTTCTCTCCTACATCAAGAAGAACGACATCGTCGAGTACCGTGAGCTCATCAAGGCTCTGGGCATCCGCGACAACATCCAGTAGGATTTGTACATGCTAAGAGCGTCCTGCGCAGCGGGGCGCTCTTTTTGTGTAAGGGCGCGAACAATCACGCTCTGAAGCGTGGCGGGGGCAGGGGGCCCGCGTCACATGAGAAGCCCGCAGGCAAGGGGTCTGCGGGGTAAAGGAGAACAATGACACTCGTATCCAAGACCTTTGAGCTGTACGGCAAGACCTACACCTTTGAGTCGGGCGAGCTTGCCAAGCAGGCCACCGGCGCCTGCCTGGTCAAGCAGGGTGACACCACGATGCTCGACACCGTGGTCGTCTCCAAGGAGCGTAAGAACTACGACTTCTTCCCGCTGACCGTCGACTTCAACGAGAAGATGTACGCCGCCGGCCGCATCCCGGGTGGCTACCTCAAGCGTGAGGGCCGTCCCAGCGAGAAGGCCACGCTCACCGCGCGCATGATCGACCGTCCGATTCGCCCGAGCTTCCCGGACGGCTTCCGTAACGAGGTGCACATCGTCGCTACCTCACTCGTCGCTGACCAGGTCAACCCCTTCGACGTCATCAACGTCATGGGCGCCTCCTTGGCCATGACGCTCGGCGGCGTGCCCTTCGAGGGCCCGCTTGCCTGCGTGCGCATCGGCCGCAACGTGGAGACCGGCGAGTTTATCGTCAACCCCACCTATGAGGAGCGCGAGAACTCCGATCTGGACCTGGAGCTGGGCGGCTCTGCCGACTTCATCTCGATGGTCGAGGCCGGCGCCGAGGAGATCTCCGAGGACGACATGCTCGCCGCTATGAAGTTTGGCCAGGAGGCCCTTGCTGCCTTCTGCCAGGCTCAGGACGAGTTCGTCGCCGAGTGGGAGCAGGTCAACGGCGCCATCGTCAAGAAGGAGTACCCGCTCGACCAGCCCGTCGAGGAGGTCCAGGAGCGCATCTTCGCCCACTACGACGAGATGGCAGCCGCCCTTCGCGACGCCGACAAGCTCTCCCGTATCGGTAAGGTCGAGGCTCTGAAGGAGTCCATCCGCGCCGAGTTCACCGAGGAGGAGCAGGCCGCTTGGGAGCGCGAGATCCCCGTGGCGCTCAAGAAGCTCGAGAAGAAGGCCATGCGCACCATGGTCGTCGAGACCGGTGAGCGCGTCGACGGCCGTGCCGCCGACGAGATCCGTCCCATCATGGTGAAGGACAACTACCTGCCGCTCGTTCACGGCTCCGGCCTGTTCCAGCGTGGCCAGACGCAGGTGCTTTCCGTCCTGTCGCTCGGCATGCTCAACGAGGGCCAGCGTCTGGATCCCATCGAGCCCACGGAGGGCAAGCGCTACATGCCCCACTACAACTTCCCGCCGTTCTGCACCGGCGAGACCGGCCGCATGGGCAGCCCCAAGCGCCGCGAGATCGGTCACGGCAACCTGGCCGAGCGCGCCCTGCTTCCGGTGCTTCCCGACGAGAACGAGTTCCCCTACGCCATCCGCGTCGTCTCCGAGGTCATGGAGTCCAACGGCTCCTCTTCGATGGCTTCGACCTGCGGCTCTACGCTCGCCCTTATGGACGGCGGCGTGCCCATTAAGCGCCCAGTCTCCGGTATCGCCATGGGCCTGATCCAGGAGGAGGGCAAGACCGTGGTCCTGTCCGACATCCAGGGTCTCGAGGACTTCCTGGGCGACATGGACTTTAAGGTCACCGGCACCACCGAGGGCATTACCGCCCTGCAGATGGACAACAAGGCGACCGGCCTCACCTTCGACATCCTGGCCCGCGCCCTGCAGCAGGCCAAGGAGGGTCGCGCCTTCATCCTGCAGAAGATGCTCGATGTGATCCCCGAGCCGCGTCACACCACGCGCAGCACCGCTCCGCGTATCGTCTCCATCCAGGTTCCGACCGACAAGATCCGCGACGTCATCGGTTCCGGCGGTAAGGTCATTCGCGGCATCCAGGACGAGACCGGCGCTTCGGTTGACATCCAGGAGGACGGCACCGTCTTCGTCGGCGGCACCGGCGAGTCCGTGGACCAGGCTGTCGAGCGCATCAAGCTCATCATCAAGGTTCCCGAGCCGGGCGAGGAGTACACCGGTCGCGTGGTCTCCATCCAGCCCTTCGGCGCCTTCGTCAACCTGCTGCCCGGTAAGGACGGCCTGCTGCACATCTCCCGCGTCGCCAAGGGCCGCGTGGAGAAGGTCGAGGACGTCCTCAACGTGGGCGACGAGGTCAAGGTCGTCGTCATCGAGGTCGACGATCGCGGCAAGATCTCGCTCGATCGTCTTGACAAGCCCGAGGCCCCGGCTCGCGCCGAGGGTGCCTCCGAGGGCGACGGCGAGCACTTCCAGCGTCGTGAGCGTCCGCGTCGCGAGCGCTCCGAGCGCAGCGACCGTCCGCGTCGTCCCGGTGACAACGGAGGCCGCAAGCCCCGCCGTCACCACGACGCCGAGTAACAGCTCCACATAAGCAGTTCAACAAGGGCGACTCCGCAATGGGGTCGCCCTTTTGCTTGCTATTTAGTTAGACGGTCTATTCAGTAGTCAGATTTCAGATCTGTAGATAGCCGCAGCAGCATCTTCCAGATAAAACCGACCAAAATAATCCTGTCTTGTTTTGGCAGGTTTCCCGTGGGGCGGGCACTGATGAAGTTTATCGCGAGTTCCGCACGAACAGGAGGCCACTTAATGTGGCCTCCGTCGTGAGCAGGACTGTAGAGCAGGAAACTTCATCAGTGCCCGCCCCACGGGAAACCGGCGGGATAGACCGGTTCAGATGGGGCTTTGATGCATGGGTGGTCTGTTGGTGGGCAAATGGGTATCATACTGTGGTTACTGCATCGACTCTGTGATGCATGTTTGTACGTTCCCGGCGGTCGGTTTGCCAGAAGCGCCCCGTCGGTTGTTCCAGACCCGTTTTCGAAGAAAGGAAACAACACTCACCTATGGCAGCTAAAAAATCATCTCCCTTGAAGATCATTCCGCTCGGCGGCCTTGACGGCATCGGTAAGAACATGACGGTCTTCGAGTGCGGCGACGACATGGTGCTCGTCGATGCCGGTCTCATGTTCCCGGATGACTCCCAGCCCGGTATCGACCTGGTTCTTCCCGACTACACCTATGTTCTGGAGAACGAGGAGAAGCTCCGCGGTATCGTCGTCACCCACGGCCACGAGGACCACACCGGTTCGCTTCCGTACCTGCTGCAGGACCTCAACAACAAGGTGCCCATCTTTTCGAGCAAGCTGACGCTTGGCTTTATCGAGGGCAAGCTTTCTGAGTTCCGCATCCGCGCGCCCAAGTTCCGTGAGGTCAAGGGCGGCAGCCATGTCAACCTTGGCGGTATCTCGCTCGACTTCTTCTCGATGACGCACTCCATCCCCGGCGCTCTGGGCGTGTTCATTCGCACCAATCAGGGCACCGTTATGCACACCGGCGACTTTAAGCTCGACCAGACCCCCATCGACGGCGTCACGCCCGACTATGCCGCTATCAGCCGCTTTGCCAAGCAGGGCATCGACCTGTTGCTGTCCGACTCCACCAATGCCACGGTTCCCGGCTTTACCAAGTCCGAGGCCGAGGTCGGTCCCAACTTGCTGCACGCCATCAAGAACGCCCCGGGTCGCGTGTTCGTCGCTTCGTTCTCGAGCCACATCCATCGTTTGCAGCAGATCTGCGATGCCGCCCGCAAGTGCGGCCGTAAGGTCGTTGTGACCGGTCGCTCCATGCTCACCAACACCCGCGTCGCGCGCGAGCTGGGCTACCTCAACATCGACGATGCCGATATCATCGATGCCTTCGATATCGATAACCTGCCCGACGACAAGATCGTCGTCATGTGCACCGGTTCGCAGGGCGAGCCGCTGTCGGCCCTGTCCCGCATGGCCAATGGCGAGCACAAGACGCTCTCTATCCACGAGGGCGATACCGTCATCCTCTCGGCAACTCCTGTTCCCGGCAACGAGAAAGCCGTCCAGCAGGTCGTCAACAGCCTGGCCAAGCTCGGCTGCGACGTGTGGGATAAGAACCGCGCTCTTGTCCACGTCTCGGGCCACGGCAGCCAGGAGGAGCTTAAGCTCCTGATGGCCATGGCCAAGCCCACGTACTTTATGCCGGTTCACGGTGAGGCCGTGCATCTGCGCGCCCATGCCCAGCTGGCCCGCAAGATGGGCATCAAGGACGATCATATCTTTATCCTCGATAACGGCGACACGCTCGAGATGCGCGGTGGCATCGTCAAGCGTGGTACGCCCGTCGAGTCCGGCGTCGTCTACGTCGACGGCCTGCGTATCGGCGATACCGACCCCATCGTCCTGCGCGATCGTCAGAAGCTCGCCAATGACGGTATGGTTACCGCTGTTGCCATCGTCTCGCTCAAGCACAAGAAGATCGAGGCCATCGAGTTTTCGGGCCGCGGCGTCTCGTTTGCCATCGACGACCAGTTCTCCGAGGATGCCTCCGCGTCCATCATGAAGACGATCGAGAAGGGCAAGTTCAGCTTTACGAGCAGCGGTTCCGATGCTATTCGTAAGGCCGTGCGCGATTCGCTCTCTAACTTTATCTGGAGCCGTACGCGCACCCGTCCGATGATCATCCCGGTCGTCATGGAGGTTTAGTTTGGCGCGTGGATCTGCACAAAACGCCAAAGGCAATAAGGCCAATAACCAACCGGCATCTGCTAAGGGTGCCGGTTCCCATCTGCGCGCCAATAAGGGCCACGAGGCGGACTTCGACGATTTTGAGCCCTTGGTCGAGCCCTCGGCCAACCGCGATATCGCCGGCGTGGTCATCGCCGTTTTGGCGATTGCGTCCTTCATTGCCGTGATTTCGCCGGCGGCTGCACCCGTTACGGCTGCGGTTGCCGGTTTCTACCACCTGGGCTTTGGTCTGGGCGCCTACGTGCTGCCGATCGTCATTTTGCTGTTTGCCGCCACGCTCTTTTTAGGCGAGGACTCGCCGCTCAACGTGCGCTCGGTCGCGGGCGGAGCCGTGGTCTTTATCGCCGTTATCTCCATTCTTTCGCTGGTGGTGCCGGGTACGAGCGACTCGTGTGACCTTATGTTCACTCCGCAAAATCTGTCCGCCTCGGGTGGCTACATCGGTGCGTTTATTGCGAGTGCGCTGCAGAATGCCCTGGGTAAGCCTATCGCGATGGTGGTCCTGTTGGGTCTGGCCGTCGTTGGTTTTGTCATCATCGGCTTTTCGGTGGGCGGCGTTTTGCGCTCTGCTCGCGACCGTGCGGCCGATTTTGCCGAGCGCCGTCGTGCCGACGTCAACGCGAGCCCGTGGGGTGACGACGAAGCCCTGTCGGTGCCCGGCGTTGCCCGTCCGCACCTGAGCATTCTTCGTCAAAAGGGCTCCGATGCTGCCGTGACCACGGTCATGGGCAACGATGTGGACCCGGTTTTGGACGATGACGACGAGGACGAGGATCCGTTTGTCGACGTATCCGATGCCGTGGAGGCCGAGCGTGCTAAGACGACGCTGCTGCCGCGCCGTCATGTCAAGAAGGGCAAGGCCACACCCAAGTTGAATACAAGCGAGCCCGACCCGTCTTGGTCCGATAGCGAGATTGAGCTCACTGAGGGCGATGACGAGGACGACGAGGCTCCGATTGAGACCGCAAAGACAACTTTGCTTCCGCGTCGCCATGAAAAGCGCGACCAGGTAACCGGTCAGCTTTCGATGGAAGACGACCCCGATAAGATTGACGAGTCCGAGCCGCCGTTTGTCGTGAATCCTGTCTCGGCAGCACCTCAGATTCCCGACTTCTTGAAGCATCCCAAGGTTGCCGATGCGCCTGCCTCGAGTGCTGTCGGATCGGCTGCGGCTAGCGATGGGGGAGCGGACGGCGGCGCCGCAGATAACGAGGGCGAAGAAGAGGATGGCCTCAAGCTTCCGCCACTCGAAATCCTGCATGCCAACCCGCAGTCGGCTTCCTCCGCGTCTTCTGACAAGGAGCTGGAACAGACTGCCGAGTCTCTTCAGTCCACCTTGCTGGAGTTTGGTCGTAGTGCCCGCGTGGTCGGCTGGATCGCCGGCCCCACGGTGACGACCTTTAAGCTGCAACCTGGCGAGGGCGAGCGCGTGAGCAAGATTTCGAGCCTCGAGGACGATATCGCGCTTTCGCTCGCTGCCCAGTCGGTGCGTATCTTTGCCCCGATCCCCGGCACCTCGCTCGTGGGCATCGAGATTCCCAACCGCAAGCGCCAGAACGTCAACCTGGGCGACGTGCTGCCCTATGTGAAGGGCGGTCCGCTCGAGCTGGCCATCGGCCGCGATGCCGAGGGCACGCCGGTTGTCGCCGACCTCGCCAAGATGCCCCACCTGCTTATTGCCGGTACGACCGGTTCTGGTAAGTCGGTGATGATCAATTCCATCATCACGACCTTGCTCATGCGCGCCCTTCCCGAGGACGTTCGCCTGATCATGGTCGACCCCAAGCGCGTCGAGCTTGCGGGCTATAACGGTCTGCCGCATCTTTACGTGCCTGTAGTGACCGAGCCCAAGCAGGCCGCGAGCGCCCTGCAATGGGCCGTGTCCGAGATGGAGCGTCGCCTGAAGGTCTTCGAGCGCCTTAACGTTCGTAAGATTTCGACCTATAACGAAAAGCAGGCCGCCGGCGAGTTTGAGCATTACGACAACCCGCCGCAAAAGATGCCCTACTTGGTCATCATCATTGACGAGCTCTCGGACCTGATGATGGTCGCCGGTAAGGATGTCGAGGCTTCGATCGTGCGTATTGCTCAGCTGGGCCGTGCCGCCGGTATTCATCTTATCGTGGCCACGCAGCGCCCCAGTTCCAATGTGGTGACGGGCCTTATCAAGGCTAACATCACCAACCGCATCGCCTTTAACGTCGCCACGGGTATCGACTCGCGCGTCATCATTGATCAGATGGGCGCCGAAAAGCTCACTGGTTTGGGCGACATGCTGTTCTCAAAGGTCGACTGGGGCAAGCCTCGCCGTATCCAGGGCTGCTTTGTCTCGGATGACGAAATCAACGAGATTGTCGAGTTCGTCAAGTCGCAGAGCGAGCCCGACTACCACGAGGAGATCCTGTCTGCCGTGGCGCCCGCTTCCATGTCCATGGTGGGTGGCGGCGGCATTGTCCGCACCGGAGTAGCTGAGCCGCAAGACGATGATCCGCTCATTTGGGAAGCCGCCCATATTGTGGTGGAATCGCAGCTGGGCTCCACATCTGGCCTGCAACGTCGTCTGAAGGTTGGCTATGCGC
The DNA here is from genome assembly GCA_019414625.1 of Collinsella sp. GTDB lineage: Bacteria > Actinomycetota > Coriobacteriia > Coriobacteriales > Coriobacteriaceae > Collinsella. The sequence goes on along the minus strand of DXLR01000077.1, from coordinate 16,262 downwards.
GCGCCGGGCGTATTATGGACATGCTGGAAGAAAAGGGTGTCGTCGGTCCGCCCGACGGTTCCAAGCCGCGCGAGGTCCTGCTGGACGAGGAGGGGCTTGCCGCGCTGGAATCTGTCGACGCCGAGATGGCACGTGAAGATCGTGAGTTTGGAGGATTCTGATGGCTGCACGCTTTGGTGACATGCTGCTCGAGCAGCGTCGCCGAATGGGCCTTTCCATTCAGCAAGTCGCCAACACCATCAAAATCAGGCCGCAGATCATCGAGTTTTTCGAGACCGGTAACTTTGCTTCGATGCCGCCGCGCGGCTATGCGCAGGGCATGATTTCGAGCTATGCTCGCTTTTTGGGCCTCAATCCGCGCGAGGTCGTCAATGCCTACTTTGACGATCTGATGGCATATGAGCGCGAGACGTCGCAGCAGGGCGGTCGTTTTCAGGACGCCGCTGGCTACGTCAATTCGCGTTCCTCGGTCGATAACGGGCGCTTCCTGATGGTTCAGGGCGGTCGTTCGACGCGTTATGGACAGCGTCCTCAGCAGGCCGGTTATATTACCGAGACGGGTTCGGGCGAGGAGATTCGTTCGCAGCGTGACCGGTTCCGCAGTACGCCGATGCCCGAAGACCGTGCACTTCCCGCTGCCCGCGGCGTGGCTCGTGACCCTCGTGCCGGCTACGGCGACGGCGGCTATTCCGATCGCGGTTACCGTGGGGTCTCTTCTGGTCGCTCTCGCGGTGGCTATGCGGATGCCGATACCACGCAGGTGACGCCGCGTCTTCGCTCTCAATCACAGCCGTATGGCCAGCGCTCTTCGGCTCCGCGTTTGGGCCAGCGTGGCTATCAAGGCCGCGGTGAACTTGCGCCCCGCTCGGGTCAGCGCAGCCTTCAGGGCCAGGGTGGCTATCGCGGCCGTTCCGATAGCAATCGTGGTCGTATGCCTCAGGGAGGCGGCCGCAGCAGTTCCAATCGTGGACGCGGCGGATCACGTACTCCTCAAAACAACGGGCTCGATCCGCGTATCGTCTACGCCGGCATCGGTGCCGTTGCGCTGTTGTTGATTGTGCTCATCGTGGTGCTTCTGCGCGGCTGCGCATCTTCGGCGCCCGAGACCACGCCCGAGACGCCCACTGCTACCAAGACGACGACCAAGAAGTCTTCTAAGAAGACCGAAACGGTCGACGAGGACGAAGACACCGATGAGGCGACGGATGAGTCGACTGACTCGGACGCTACCAAGACGACGGCCAAGAAGGAAGAGAACGAGGTCACGAAGGTCAAAGTCTCCGTTGCCAAGGGAAAGACCGCGTGGATTGAGGTCAAGGTCGACGGCAAGTCGGTCTATGGCGCCCAAGCGACTGGCCCCTTTGAGCAGGAGTACTCGCCCGAGTCCTCGATCGAGATCACCACGTCCAAGCCTTCCGATGTCACCGTTACCAAGAACGGTGAAAAGGTTCGTTACGATACCAAGACCTCGGGCGTGGCGCGTGTGACGATCACCGTTCCCAAGAAGGAGACGACTGATTCCGAGAATGGTGAAAGTTCTGATGGTACCGACACCACCGATGGTACCGACACCACCGACGGCACCGATGCCCAGTCCACGGATGGCGCCGATACCGCATCTGACGGTCAGACGCCCACCGATTCTACCGACTATTCGTACGATAGCTATTAAGCAGCTCGTACGCGAAAGGAAACATCATGGCTAAAGATTCCAGCTTCGACGTCGTGTCCGAGGTCAACATGCAAGAGGTCGACAACGCCTTCCAGCAGACCACGCGCGAGATTTCCCAGCGCTATGACCTTAAGGATTCCGGCGCCACGATCGAGCTTTCGAAGGGCGACAAGCTCTTTACGATCAACGCCCCGGCCGACTTTGTCTCCAAACAGATTGTCGACGTGCTGAGCTCCAAGCTCATCAAGCGCGGCATCGACCTCAAGGCTGTCTCGTGGGATGCTCCGCAGGCGGCATCGGGCGGCACCGTGCGCGTGCTCGGCCATATCGTCGAGGGTATCGACCAGGCGACCGCCAAGAAGATCAACAAGGACATCAAGGATCAAAAGCTCAAGGTCAAGGTGACCATCGAGGCCGACAAGCTGCGTGTTTCCTCTGCTTCGAAGGACGCGTTGCAGACCGTGATCCAGTTCCTGCGCGACCAGGACTACGGCCAGCCGCTGCAGTTCACCAACTACCGCTAATATCAATCGAAAGGACTGCTCTCCAACATGGATACACCGTTGGGCTCCGTGCTCTACATCACCCTCGGGTGCGCTAAGAACGAGGTTGACACCGACCGCATGCGTTCTCTTTTGACCGCCGCGGGCTACGAGGAGGCATTCGACCCGCAGGATGCCGATATCGCCATCGTCAATACTTGCTCGTTCCTCGCCTCCGCAACGTCCGAGAGCATCGAGACCACGCTCGAGCTCGCCAACGAGGTTCAGGACGGCGTTCGTTCTTGCCCCATCGTTATGTGCGGCTGTGTGCCGTCGCGCTATGGCGACGACCTGCCTGACGAGCTGCCCGAGGTCGCTGCCTTTGTGAAGGCCGACGAGGAGGACGGCATCGTGGCGGTCATCGATGGCGTGCTGGGTGTCGTGCGTGAGATCGCAGCCTATATTCCGCAGGTCAAGCGCACTGTCGAGGGCGCTGTCGCCTACGTCAAGATTTCCGATGGCTGCAACCGCTTCTGCAGCTTCTGCATGATCCCCTATATTCGCGGTCGCTATCATTCGCGCAATGCCGAGAGCATTATCTCCGAGGTACGCGACCTGGTTGCCGGCGGTGTGCGCGAGATCGTGCTGATCGGCCAGGACACGGGTATTTGGGGCACCGACTTTACTGACGAGGATGTCGCCGAGGGCTCGCCGCGCAATCTGGCGCAGCTGCTGCGTGCCGTCGCCGAGGCCGTGCGCCCGCACAACGTCTGGGTCCGCGTGCTCTATCTGCAGCCCGAGGGCATGACCGATGAGCTTATCGATACGATTCGCGATACGCCCGAGGTGCTGCCCTATATCGATATCCCCGTGCAGCACTGCGACGCGCGCATCCTCAAGGCTATGCGCCGTTCCGGTTCGCGCCAGGAGCTCGAGGACCTGTTCCGCGATCTGCGTGAGCGTATCCCCGGCATCGTGATCCGTTCCACGGCTATGGTCGGCTTCCCGACCGAAACCGACGACGAGTTCCGCGACCTTATCGACTTTATGGACACCGTCGGCTTTGACTACACGAGCGTCTTTGCCTACTCGCAGGAGGAGGGCAGCCTGGCCGCTAAGATGGAGGGTCAGGTCGACGAAGAGGTCAAGCTCGAGCGCGCCCAGGAGGCCATGGACCTGGCCGAGTCGCTCGGTTTTGCCGCCACCGCCGCACATGTGGGCGAGCGCGCCCAGGTGATCGTCGACGGTATCGAAGAAACCGAGGACGGCGCCGAGCTGATCGGCCATGCCTGGTTCCAGGCGCCCGATTCCGATGGCGCGGTCCACTTGGACGCCAGCGAGGCGTCCGTGGGCGATATTCTGACTGTCGAGTTTACCGATAGCTTCTGCTATGAGCTTATCGGCCATGTTGTGGAGTAGGAGAGCATCGTGGCAAACGAGAGCAATAAGGAACTGACGAGTGTTTGGACGCCCGCCAACATCGTGACGTGCGTTCGCATCGTCTTTATCCCGGTGTTCATGATCGTGTCGGCGCTTTCTCACACGAGTGTTGCCGGTACGGATTGGAGCACCTTCGACGGCCCGCTCGCCGCCGCTGCCTTCATTCTGTATGTGATCCTGTCGTGCACCGATAAGGTCGACGGTTATCTGGCGCGTTCGCGCAACGAGATCACCGACTTCGGTAAATTCTTGGACCCCATCGCCGATAAGCTGCTCGTGTTCTCGGCCCTGCTGCTGTTCTTGGATTTTGGCGCGGTGACCGTGTGGTCCGTGTTCATTATCCTGTTCCGTGAGCTTCTGGTGAGCGCCCTTCGCATGGTCGCGAGTGCGGCCGGTGTGGTCGTTGCGGCCGATAAGCTCGGCAAGTACAAGACGGCGACCACGATGGTCTCCATCTGCGGTTACCTGTGCGTTTTTGCTATGGCTGGCTTGCACCTTGGCCCGATGGCGCTGACGCTCGGCATCTACTCGGTGTCGCGCTTCCTGTATGCCGTTGCCGTTGTCTTGACCGTTATCTCGGGCGCCCAGTACTTCTGGAACTGCCGCAAGATCGTCTTTTCGGTCTAGGTCCTGGTGGGTATGACGGACTCTTTTGAGCAGATTTCCGCACATAACGAGGAGCTGGCGCGCGATATCGTCGAGCGCGCGAGCGCTCGGGGTGTGACGGTTTCGACGGCCGAGTCGCTGACGGCGGGTATGATCGCCTCGACGATTGCGGATATCCCGGGCGCCTCGGCGGTGCTGCGTGGCGGTGCGGTAACCTACTGCGATGAGATTAAGCATCGCGTGCTGGGTGTTGAGCAGGAGACGCTCGACCGCTACACCGCGGTGTCGCATCAAACTGCGCGCGAGATGGCGTCGGGTTCGCTGGAGCTGTACCAGAGCGATATTGCAGTGAGCGCAACGGGTTATGCCGGCCCCGGCGGTGGTACTGAGGACGATCCTGCTGGCACTTTCTATATTGGCTGGGCACATCGTTCCGCCGATGGGGGAGTGCCGGTCGTGGACTCTGTGCGCTGCCACTATGAGGGCGACCGTTCGTGTGTTCGTGCCCATGCGGTCGCGGAGGCATTGGGGCGCATTGCCCTTGTGCTCAACTCTATGGAATAGACGTGTTTTAAGGGGCCTCCGGGCCCCTTAATTGTGGAGATAGGGACTTCTGACAAATTTAGCGTTTGTGCTGGTTATAGATGTATTCTTGCCTTCTTTGTTCTTATTTGGCCCTGTGTGGTCAAGCATTTGGTCAGTGTTTGGTCGGCGTTTGGTTGGGTTTTGGAAAGACTGCCTGCATATGATTGGCCTGAACGGTTGACCACGAACAGCCGTTCGTTTATTATCGATGCAGGTTGTTAAGAGGAGGGCTATTCATGGCCAAGAATTCAGGTCCCGTACGTACCGTTCATGCTCGCACGACGGGTAAAGAGCGCGATGAGATGATCGCCACCACCAAGGCCGAGATCGAGAAGAAATTCGGCCAGGGTTCCATCATGAGGTACGGCGACGGTGGCCCCGAGCTCGAGGTCGAGGCCATTCCCACGGGCGCCCTGGCCCTCGATGCCGCGCTGGGTATCGGCGGTGTGCCGCGCGGCCGCATCGTCGAGATCTACGGTCCCGAGTCCTCCGGTAAGACGACGCTTTCGCTCGAGATCTTGGCCGAGGCCCAGGCAATGGGTGGCGTTGTGGCATTTATCGATGCCGAGCACGCGCTCGATCCCACGTATGCCGCGCGCATCGGCGTGGATATCGACGAGGTGCTCATTTCCCAGCCCGATACGGGTGAGCAGGCGCTCGAGATTGTTGACATGCTTGTGCGTTCCGGCGCCATCGATGCCATCGTCGTCGACTCCGTCGCCGCGCTGACCCCGCGTGCCGAGATCGAGGGAGAAATTGGCGACACTACGGTCGGTCTTCAGGCTCGCCTGATGAGTCAGGCGCTCCGCAAACTCGCCGGCTCGCTGTCCAAGTCCAACACGACGTGCATCTTCATTAACCAGCTGCGTGAGAAGATCGGCGTCATGTTCGGCAACCCCGAGACTACGACGGGCGGCCGCGCCCTTAAGTTCTTCTCTTCGGTGCGTATCGACATTCGCCGTATCGACAGCATTAAGCTTAAGGACGAGGTTATCGGTAACCGCGTGCGCGCCAAGGTCGTTAAGAACAAGGTGGCAGCTCCGTTCCGTTCTGCTGAGTTCGACATCATGTACGGTACGGGCATCTCTAAGGAGGGCTCGATTCTGGACATGGCTGTCGAGTGCGGCATCTGCAAGAAGATGGGCTCCTGGTTTGCCTATGGCGAGGACAAGCTCGGCAACGGTCGCGAGGCCGCCAAGGCGTTCCTGCGCGAACACCCCGATTGCGCTGACGAGATTGAGCATAAGGTCCGCCTTGCCTGCGGACTTGAGTTTGATGACGATGCTCCGTCCGAGGTCGAGCTGACCGATCAGCCAGCGCCTGAGGAGTTTGACGAGCTTTACGCCATCGATGGTTCCGCCATGCTCGATGACGACGACGAGTAGCGGTTACGCTCATGTCGTATACGGTGACCGAGGCCACGGTCGTCTTTCCCGATAAGAAGGCGGTCTCCTCGTTCTCGAGCGGGTATGCGTCCAAAAAGCCTTGCGCACATATCGATTGTGAGCTTGAGGGCGGTTTTGAGCGGTCCATTTGGATTCCCGTGCGGGTCGCGCGGCTGTATGTCAAAAACCGCCCCGATCTTCCCTGTGATTGGGACAACTTCCGTGAGGCGGTGCAGCTCATTGAGCGTAAATGTGCACTTACCATGGTGACCGAGATGTTATCGCGCCGCGACCATGCGACGGGTGAGGTCCGTGACAAGCTGGCTCGCTACGGCTTTCACCAGCCTGCGATCGATTTCGCCGTCGAGCGCGCCACCGAGTATCGTTTTTTAGACGAGAGCCGCTTTTGCTCGTACTTTATCGAGGAGCGCAAGCGGCGCGGTTGGGGACAGCGCAAAATCGAGACCGAGCTCAAGCGCCGTCATGTCGTGCTCGATGACATTCCCGGTTATCCCGAGGAATATTTTGCCGTCGAAGACGATTTGGCGCGTGCGTCAGCCCTGCTCGCCAAGCGGCGTGTTCCAGAGACGCGCGCATTCGAAAAACTGGTTCGGTTTTTGATGGGCAAGGGCTTCTCGTATCACGTCGCCGCCGATGCCGTTAAGGCACGTCTCGATGCCGAACGCGAGGAATGTGCGGTTTAGGCGTATGTGTTTTGTGGCCCTGCCGTTCACCGTGTTTTAGCCGCCGTGCCGGGGCCATTTATTTGACAGTTGTTGTGGTTCAACGTACGATAAACACTGTCATTTGCTTTGTGATATGTGCTCATCTGTGATGAGTTTGTTATATGTTTATCTGTATCCGACCCGCATAAGCTGCGCCCATATTACTCAAATGTCGCGAGCCGTTCGTAAGGACGGTTCGCTTTGTTGTGTAACGAATCCATAAAAAGGAGTGAGCATGCCTATCATCGCAGCGCTCGTTGGCATCGTTTTGGGTGCCATCGCCGCCATTGCCTACATGCGCACCGCCAAGCAGGGTAGTCTTCACGAGGCCGACGAAAAGATCCAGTCGGCACACGCACAGGCTGAGTCCCTGATCGGTGATGCAAAGCGTCAGGCCGAGACCCTCAAAAAAGAGGCTCTGCTCGAGGCTAAAGAGGAGATCATCAAGAACAAGCAGGCCGCCGAGGCCGAGGACAAGCAGCGTAAGAGCGAGATTCGTACGCTCGAGAACCGCGTGATGCAGCGCGAGGAATCCCTCGATCGCCGCAACGACGCTCTCGACAAGCGCGAGCATCAGCTGTCCAGTCAGGCCGGTCAGGTCGAGAAGCGCTCCCGTGAGCTCGAGGAACTCTGCGCAAAGCAGACCTCCGAGCTCGAGCGTATCGCCGACCTTACCCGCGAGGATGCCCACAAGGAGCTCCTCGATAAGGTTCGCGGCGAGGTCACCCACGAGGCCGCCACGATCATTCGCGAGTCCGAGCAGCAGGTTCGCGCCGAGTGCCACAAGACCGCCCAGGAGATTCTTTCCCTGGCGATTCAGCGCTGCGCTGCCGACCACACTGCCGAGGTCACCGTTACCTCCGTGCACATTCCCTCTGATGACCTCAAGGGCCGTATCATCGGTCGCGAGGGTCGCAACATCCGGACCTTCGAGCAGGTTTCCGGCGTCAACCTCGTGATCGACGACACGCCCGAGACCGTCGTTCTTTCGAGCTTCGATCCGGTCCGTCGTGAGACCGCCCGTGTCGCCCTCGAGAACCTCATCGCCGACGGCCGCATTCACCCCGCCCGCATCGAGGAGATGTATCACAAGGCTGCCGACCTGGTTCAGCAGCGCGTGCGCGAGGCTGGCGAGCAAGCTGCATTCGATACCGGCATTCACGACCTGCACCCCGAGATCGTCAAGACCCTTGGTGCCCTGCGCTACCGTACCTCGTTTGGTCAGAACGTGCTTCAGCACTCCCTCGAAGTCTCTGACCTGTGCGGCGTGATGGCTTCCGAGCTTGGCCTGGACGTTGTGACCGCCAAGCGCGCCGGCCTGCTGCACGACCTGGGCAAGGCAATCGACCATGACGTCGAGGGGCCGCATGCCGTCATCGGCGCTGAGCTTGCCCGCCGTTATGGCGAGAAGCCCGTTATCGTCCACGCTATCGAGGCTCACCATGCCGATGTCGACCCCAACACGGTGCTCGATGTCCTGGTGCAGGCCGCCGATGCTGTCTCTGCCTCTCGCCCCGGTGCCCGTCGCGAGTCTGCCGAGAACTACATCAAGCGTCTTGAGAAGCTCGAGGAGATCGCCAACTCTCATGACGGCGTCGAGCGTACCTATGCCATGCAGGCCGGTCGCGAGGTCCACGTCATGGTTCAGCCGGACAAGATCTCCGATGCCCAGTCCACGGTTCTGGCTCACGATATCGCCCATCAGATCGAGGAAGAGATGGAGTATCCCGGTCAGGTGCGCGTCGTCGTGATTCGCGAGAGCCGCGCTGTCGATATCGCTAAATAATATGAGCGACGCGAACGAGCTCATCTCATTTATCGCGTCGATGTCGGGGGAGGGCAACCTTCGCGTCGAGGAGAACCTTGGCGAGGGGTATGTCCGCCTCCGCGTTTCGGAGGCCGAGCGGCGCCAGGCAAAGCACGACATTCAGCATGTCGAGGATATCGTCATCGAAATGCTCCGTAATGCTCGCGATGCCGGCGCCGACAAGGTCTATCTCGCCACGACCAAGGAAGATGGCGTCCGCACGCTTGTCTTTCTGGATAACGGCTCGGGTGTTCCGCAGGATATGCAAGAGCGAATCTTCGATGCTCGCGTTACCTCAAAGCTCGAGAGCATGAAGATGGACCGTTGGGGCGTTCACGGTCGTGGCATGGCATTGTTTTCGATCAAGCAGAACACCGACGAGGCCCGCGTGGTCACGTCTGGTGTCGATCTTGGCTCAGCCTTTAAGGTGAGCGTTGCGGCCGACCGCCTCAGCGAGCGTGCCGATCAGTCCAGCTGGCCCCAGGCCGTCAAGGATGAGGACGGACGTTATGTCTGTGCTCGCGGTCCGCATAATATTATTCGCGCTGCCTGTGAGTTTGCGCTCGAGGAGTTGCGTGGTTGCGATGTCTATCTTGGTTCTCCGTCTGAGATTGCCGCGACCCTTTATGCTCAGGCGTCAAGTCGGCTCGATACGTCGCGTCTCCTGTTCATTGATGACGAGAGCGAGCTTCCGGTTGTCGACCGTTTAGGCCTTGCCTCTGATGCCGAGGACTTTATCCGTATCTGTTCGGGTTTGGGTCTTGAGATGTCCGAGCGCACGGCCCATCGCATTTTGGCAGGGCAGATTAAGCCCGTTCGCGGTGTGACCGCGCGTCTGCTGCGCGAGCGTGATTCGTCCTCGCATGCGCCGGCTCCTGTCGATCTCGCGAAGGATCGTCGCGGGCTACGTATTGCCAAGGATGACATGGCACAGTTTTCGCGTGCTGTGGAGCGCGACTTTAATGACCTTGCCGCCCGGTACTATCTCAACCTTTGCGGCGACCCAAAGATTCGTGTTTCGCGTGATCGAATCACTGTGACCTTCGATCTTGCCAAAGAGGAATAGTGCCTTTACCGAGTCCACTCGGTACGATACAGTTATTGCAGTTAAAACGTACTTTTAAACGCAGGAGTTTCTTCATGGATTGCCTGAAGGTATCAAGCAAATCATCGCCCGCGTCCGTTGCCGGCGCCATCGCCGGCATGGTCAAGGATGGTGTACCCGTCAACATCCAGTGTGTCGGTGCCGGTGCTGTCAACCAGGCCATTAAGGCTGTTGCTATCGCGCGCGGTTTTTTGATTCCAACCGGTTTTGATATTTCCTGCGCGCCTGTGTTCTCCGACATCCTCATTAACGGGGAGTCGCGCACGGCCATCCGCCTTTCTATCTACGTTCACCAGATCAATCGAGCTGCTATGGATAACGTCGTCATGGATGACGTTAAGCCTGTGGCATAGCTTCTGCTTGCCTCGTTTCGCTCCCCATCGTTAGGACTTATGCACATGGACCAGCGTTCCGTACGCGATATTCTTGCCGGTAAAACCTATTTTATCCGCACATTTGGCTGCCAGATGAATCAGCACGACTCCGAGCGTGTGAGTGGCCTGCTTGATTCGTATGGCTGCCTCATGGCGCTCGATCCCGAGCATGCCGATATCGTTGTGTTCATGACGTGCTGTGTGCGCGAGGCTGCCGATACGCGCCTGTACGGTCAGTGCAATTCCTGCAAAAGCCTGCCGCCTTCGCCTTCGGGCAAGCGTGTGGTTGCCGTGGGCGGCTGCATCGCGCAGCGTGATGGAGAGGGCCTGCTCACCAACGTCGATAACGTCAATGTCATCTTTGGCACGCATTCCATCGCACATGTGGCCGAGCTCATTGCCGAGGCGTTCCTGGACGGCAAGCGTCATATCCGCACCAATGAGCATGAGGATACGGATGCCATGAGTATGCCGTGGCACCGTGAGACGCAGTATCACGCCTGGATGCCCATCATGACGGGCTGCAATAACTTCTGCACCTACTGCATCGTGCCGTACGTGCGCGGTCGCGAAAAGAGCCGCCCCTTCGAGGAGATTGTCGACGAGGTGACCGGTTTGGTGCGCCAGGGCGTGCGTGAGATTACGCTGCTGGGCCAAAACGTTAACTCATATGGCCGCGATTTGTTTGGTAAGCCGCGCTTTGCCGATCTGCTACGTGCCGTGGGCGATACGGGCGTGGAGCGCATCTTCTTTACGTCTTCGCATCCCAAGGACCTGCTGCCCGAGACCATCGACGCCATGGCCGAGACGCCTGCCGTTATGCCGCAGCTGCACCTGGCCGTCCAGTCAGGTTCGACGCGGATCCTCAAAGAGATGAATCGCCGTTATACACGCGAGGACTATCTGGGCCTGGTCGATCGCATTCGCAACCGCATGCCCGACATCGCGCTCTCGACCGACATTATCGTTGGCTTCCCGGGCGAGACTGAAGATGACTTTGAGCAGACGCTCTCACTTGCCGAGACGGTCCGCTATGCTCAGGCCTATACCTTCATCTATTCCAAGCGCGCCGGTACCCCGGCCGCCGAGATTGATGATCCTACGCCGCATGAGGTTATTCTCGAGCGTTTCAACCGCCTGGTTAAGGTTATCGAGACCACGGCACACGAGTATAACCAGGGTGAGCTTCATACTGTGGTTCCGGCGCTCATTGAGGGAACGAGCAAAAAGAATGACGCGGTGCTACTGGGCAAGAGTCCCAAGAATCAGACCGTGCATGCGCCTATCCCAGAGGGTTACAGCATCGACCAGCTTGTTGGCAAGATCGTTGATGTTGACGTTGACGTTGCCAAGACCTGGTATTTGTCTGGCTCCGTTGTGGGCGAGCCACGCTAATGGTTGCTCCCGGGGCAGGTCTTTCCGCCGTTGCGATCGTCGGTCCGACGGCGGTTGGTAAGAGCGATGTTGCCGATCGTTTGGCAGCTCGTCTTTCGTCCGAAGTGCTGTCGTGCGATGCGATGCAAATCTATCGCGGCATGGATATCGGTACCGCAAAGATGGCGCCCGATGAGTGTACGGCGCCGCTGCGTCTCGTCGACATTGTAGAGCCGGGTGTGGCATATTCTGCTGCGCTTTATCAGGCTGACGCTCGCGCGCATGTTGAGCGCTTGCTTGGCGAGGGCCGCCTGCCGGTGTTTTGCGGGGGTACGGGGCTGTATCTCAAGGCCGCCCTCGATGAGATGGACTTTCCCTCGGGTGAACTTGAGGACGATCGCCGTGCGGGCTATCAGGAGCTTGCCGAGCGTATTGGCGAGGAGGGACTGCATGCCCTGCTTGCCGAGCGCGACCCCGAGTCCGCTGCGGTCATCCACCCCCATAATGTTCGCCGCGTGATTCGCGCTCTCGAAATGCACGATGATGGAGTGTCCTACGCGCAGCAAAAGTCGCAGTTTAGTGTTCCGCGCGAGCATTATCACGCTTTGTGGTTTGGTCTGACGCGTAATCGCGAGATGCTCTACGAGCGCATTAACCTGCGCGTCGATCTGATGTTTGAGCAGGGCCTTGTCGATGAGGTTCGCGGTCTTATGGACCAGGGGCTGGCAGATGCCCTGACTTCGATGCAGGCGATTGGCTATAAAGAGATTATCGATGCCTTTAACGGCGTGATTTCTATGGATGAGGCTCGCGAACTCATCAAGATGCGTTCGCGTCGCTATGCCAAGCGTCAGCTTTCGTGGTTTAAACGCGATGACCGTATCGTGTGGTTTGATATGGATGAATTTACGATCGATGAGGTCGTTGAGGATATCCTGCATCGTATTGAGGCTGTCTAATGGCCCGTTTTCCCCTTGTTCCCACGGCACCCGAGCCCGAGCGTGCCATTTTGGTTGGTGTTGAATGGCGCGACAATGCATGGCCGCTCGATCGCTCGCTCGATGAGCTGGAGCGTCTTGCCCACACGGCTGGTGCCCAGTGCGTGGCGCGTTTGTCACAGCGTTTGGTAAAGCCATATCCTAAATTGTTTATCGGTTCCGGTAAGGTTGAAGAGTTGTGCGGCCTGGTGCATCGCATGGATGCCGATGTCGTTATTTTTGACGATGACCTTACGCCTTCGCAACAATCTTATTTGGAGAAGGCCGTGGGCGAGCCGGTAAAAATTATCGATCGTACAGCACTGATCCTGGATATCTTTGGCCTGCATGCTCAGACGCGTGAGGGACGCCTGCAGGTACAGCTGGCACAGCTTCAATATCTGTTACCTCGCCTGCGCGGCATGTGGAGCCATCTTGCCAAGGAGCAGACGCGCGGTGGCATCGGCTCACGCTTTGGACAGGGTGAAAGTCAGCTCGAGGTCGACCGTCGCTTGATTCGCAACAAGATTGCCGCGCTTCGTCGTGAGCTTAAGCAGGTTGAACAGCGTCGCGATGTCCAGTCCAAGAGCCGCATTGAGTCACCGGCGTTTCGCGTCGCGTTAGCCGGTTATACCAATGCCGGTAAATCGACGTTGCTCAATCGCCTGACCGGCTCTACGGTACTTTCGCAGGACAAGCTGTTTGCTACGCTCGACCCGACGACGCGTTCGTATCGCCTGCCCGGCGGTCGCGGCATGACGATTACCGATACCGTCGGCTTTATTCAAAAGCTACCGCATGGTTTGGTCGATGCCTTTAGATCGACGCTGTCCGAGGTGTTGGGTGCCGATTTAATTCTCAAAGTCGTAGATGCGTCTGACGAGGACTATGAACGGCAGCTGGAGGCTGTTGACCGCGTGCTTGATGAGATCGGCGCTGGAGAGCGTTTAACGCTTACCGTATTCAATAAAATCGATCTTCTCGATAGCGTTGATCGATTGAGCTTCCGTCGTCGCTATCCAGAGGCCGTGCTGTTCTCGGCCCAGACGGGCGAGGGACTCGACGATCTCGTCGACCGTATTGCTCGTGAGGCGGCTGCTACCGATGTGTTGCTTTCTGCTGATATCCCGTATCGCGAGGGCGCCCTCATCACGCTGGTGCATGAGCAGGGAACCCTTTTGAACGAGGAATATCTTGAGGACGGCGTTCGTATTGTGGCGAAGCTGCCGGCCCGTATCGCGCCGCGGCTCGAGCGTTATCGCACCGAGTAGACGAGCTCCAAAATGCCCAGAATGATGGGCTGATGCAGCAGATAAAAGGGGAGTGCATGACGTCCAAGGCTGGCGAGCGCCGGGACGGGATTGGCGTAGGCCCAGCTTGGGGCGGGATGTTCACATCTTTGAGCGGTACGCGCAGCAAAGTATCCTGTGAGATACATGAATATGAACGGGATGATTGGATAATAGTCGCCTGAAACGAACCAGGGGTCGGGAAATCCTAGCCACGCCAAATAGGGGAATGAATAGGTCGATTTCGGGATGCCCCATGTCGCTGCGAAGAGAGCGAGGCATATCGCAATGCCCCACGTGCTGGGCACTTTCTGAAGCATCGGTCGTGTTACGGCTGCCACAGCGGTACACGCCGCCATGCAATAAATGATGCCAAAGTTCACTGAATCGTCGACCGATACGAGCGTTGTTGCGATCCAGACGACCAAAGCTGCGGCTGCGTACTTGGCCGCTCGTTTAGCATTGTTGCGTGAGAGCGTGCACATCCAACCCGCGATAAACAAAAATATCCAGCTGATGCTGGCGCGCCAGATGTCTTGAAAGACGGTCTGGGTAAACCAGGGCATATCCCAGTCGTACAGGTAGGCGAGATCGTAGCAAGCGTGAAAACCTGCCATTGAAATCATCGTAAACCCGCGGACGGTATCAAAGATAGTGATGCGTTTTTGCATTACGAGAACCGGCGCATCAAGCCGACGACTTTGCCCAAGATAACGGGATTCGTTGCATAGATAGGCTCCATGGTGTCATTCTCGGGCTGCAGGCGTACGCGTCCCTGCTCCTTGTAGAACGTCTTGACGGTCGCTGAACCATCAATCATGGCCACGACAATTTCGCCGTTCATGGCACTCTTTTGTTCACGGACGATGATGTAATCGCCATTGAAGATGCCGACATTGATCATTGAGCTCCCATGCACCTCAAGGATAAAGGAACCCTGATCGGTGGCGATTTCGGTCGGGATAGTAAAAGTGTCTTCGATATTCTGCTCGGCCAGAATGGGAATCCCAGCCGCAACGCGACCAACGAGCGGTAGCGAGACCGTTCCGCGAGGTGCGGTGGGCTCGTCAGATTTAGAAATTGAGACAGAGGAACCGTCCTCGTTAAAGAGTTCCAGGGCGCGCGGTTTGGTGGCATCGCGCTTGAGTAGCCCGCGCGCCTCCAGAGCAGATAGATGGGCGTGCACGGTGCTGGGGGAGGAAAGGCCCACGGCAGAAGCCATCTCGCGCACGCTGGGCGGATAACCCTTCTCCTGCTGATATTCCTTGATGAAGTCGTAAATTTGCTGCTGACGCTTGGTAATTTTGCGAGCCATCAGGGCATCCTCTCTACCAATGTCAAACAAATGTTCGAATTTTGCTTGACAGGAACAACTGTTCGAAGATAATAATAACCGAACATTCGTTCTCGCGCTAGACATTTTTGTCCGCGCGGCTTGATAAAACTGTTCTCAGCAAAACACGCGAGAGGAGAACATGATGAACGCAACGAATATGGTCCAGGGAAACCTCGCCCTTAAGCTCGAGACGCCTGCAGAACCCACTTTTACGGTTGTTCAGGGTGGCCGCTCCGGCTTTCAGCCTTTGACTGTAAAGCCTGCTCGCAATCAGCAGGCTGTAGTCGCGCCGCCCCGCGTTGCCCTGAAGGTTTCGACGATTGTCGCCGTTGCCGTTGCGCTCACGCTCTTCTTTGTCCTCGCTACGTCGGTCTTTAGCGCTCGTCACGCCGCGTATGCCGAGTCTGTTTCCAACGTTACCTACGAGACCATTCGCGTTCAGTCTGGCGATTCTCTTTGGTCGCTTGCCGAGGAATATCCAATCGAAGGCCTTTCCACGCAAGAGACTTCCGACATGATCCGTAACGTCAATCATCTGGAGCATGGTTCGCTCGCCGCCGGTGCGCATCTTAAGGTTCCTGCTCGTTCGTAATCATTATTGCGCTGCGCATGGTACCCTTGTTATCGTTTAAAAGGAGGTACCATGCGCTGTCCCAAATGCGGCAAGGCACATACCCGCGTCGTTGATTCCCGTATGCAGGAGTCAAATAACACCATTAAGCGCCGTCGCGAATGTTGCTCGTGTAACTACCGCTTTACAACGTTCGAGCGATGCGAAGACCCAATCGAGGTCATTAAGTCGGACGGAACCAAGCAGCGGTTCGATCGCAATAAGCTGCTCGTCGGCTTGATGCGCGCCACCATCAAGCGTGATATCGACACTAAGAAGCTCAATGAGATTATCGACGACATTGAGGTCGAGCTGCGCTCTCGCACGCTGACGGCCGTCACGTCGCATGAGTTGGGTGACATGGTGCTCAAACGCTTGGCCAAGATCGACAAGGTGGCGTACATCCGCTTTGCCTCGGTCTACCGCGATTTCAAAGACGTCGATGAGTTTCTGCAAGAGCTCGACAAGCTAAGGTGATTCCATGTCCAACATTAC
>DXLR01000076.1:0-9012 GCA_019414625.1 Collinsella sp. | reverse complement strand
GGGGGAACATACCGGCGGGCGTGCAGTTGACGAGCAGGGCGGCGTCGGACTGCTGCGCGATGTTGTCGTAGTTGACTTCGCTCGTGCGGCCGACCGGCACGACGATGGCGCCCAGGTCGCCGAGCACCATGCTGGCAGTGGTGCCGGCGCCACCGGTGGCACCGAGCACGAGGGCCATCTTGCCGGCGACCTCAACGCCCAGCTCTTCGACTAGGCACTGAAAGCCGAAGTAGTCGGTGTTGTCGCCGCGCAGGCGGCCGTCGGGCAGGCGCGTGATGGTGTTGACGTTTCCCATACGCTCGGCGAGTGGACTCAGCTCGTCCAGGTATTCCATGACGGCGCGCTTGTAGGGGATGGTCACGTTGGTGCCCTCCCATTCGTCACCCGTCATAAAAGCCTGGAGGTCCTCGGGCTCGCGCTCAAAACGCACATACTCTAGCCCCGCGAGCTCCTTGTAGATGGTCGGGGTGTAGCTGTGGCCCAGCATGCGGCCCAGCACGCCGTAGGGGCGGGTTGCGGCGACATCGGTCATCTAGAGCACCTCCGTGTAACTGCCAAAGTAGGTGAAGCTCTCGCACACGTCATCGATGGAGTCGAGCAAGTTGTCGAGGGCCTTGCTACCAAAGGGGCAATCCAGGTCAAAGTAGAACATAAACTCAAAGTCATGCCCGGGGATGGGACGGCTCTCGAGCTTGATGAGGTTGATATTGAGCGCGTAGAAACGCTCGAGTACGCGATAGAGCGCGCCCGGCTCGTTAGCCGTGGTAATCATAAGCGAGGTGCGGTTGGCACCGGGGTAGACGCGTGGCTCGCGGCTGATGACGACAAAGCGCGTGTAGTTGTTGTCCGAGTCCTGGATGTTGGGCTCCAGCACCTCCAGACCATAGAGTGCCGCGCAGCTGCGCGATGCGATGGCGGCAACATCGGTGCGCTCGGAGCTGGCGACCATCTCGGCCGACATGGCGGTGTTGGGGTACTTGGTGGCGTGCAGGCCGTGCGCCTCGATAAAGCTAGCGCACTGCGCGATGGCCTGACCGTGGCTGTAGACATCGCGTATACCCGCGAGCTTGGTGCCGGGCTTGACGAGCAAGTTGTGGTCGATCTTGAGGCGCAGCGAGCGCACGATATGGAAGTCGAACTGGGCGAGCAGGTCGTAGACGGCGTTGACCGAGCCGGCGGTGGAGTTCTCGATGGGCAGCACGCCAAACTCGCAGAAGCCGTCGCGCACGGCGCGCATGACGCCTTCGAAGGTCTCGAAAAACGCGATGTCGGGCACGTCGAAGAGCTTGCACGCGGCTATCTGGCTATAGGCACCTTCCACACCCTGGCAGGCAACGGTGGCCGTTTGAGGGAAGGGCGTGTCGAAGGCTGCAGCCGTGGCGTGGGCCTTTTGCGAGACGGTGATGCCCTTGAGTTCGTTGATGTAGCGCTGCTGCTCGGCCTTGCTCATGCTCATGAGGAGACGGAACAGGGTGATGGTCTGCGCCTCGTAGCGCTCGGGCGCGCGGCTGGCGAGGTTGTTGAGCTTGGAGCGCTCACGGGCGGGGTCGAAGACGGCCTTGCCCATCTCGATTTTTGACTTGGCGACTTCGGTGGCAATGTCCATGCGCTCGACAAAGCTGTTGAGGAGCGTGGTGTCGATGCCATCGATGGCCTGGCGGATGTCAGCAAGGTCCATGGAGACCCCTTTCACGTGTCGGGGGATGTTGAGGGGTGGGTAGTTAGCGCTGGGCGGCGTCTTCGAGGAGGGCGTCCCAGATGGCAAGGGCGGCGGCTGCCTCGGCTACGGGGACAGCTCGGGGGACGATGCAGGGATCGTGGCGGCCGTGGACCGAGAGCTCGGCATTTTCCATAGCGTCCATGTCCACCGTCTGCTGCTCACGACCAATGGAGGGCGTCGGCTTTACGGCCATGCGCCACATGACGGGCGCGCCGGTCGAAATACCGCCCAGGATGCCGCCGGCGTTGTTGGACTCGACCTCGATCTCGCCGGTCTCGGCATCGATGCGATACGGATCATTGTTCTCGCTGCCGCGCATGGCGGCCACGGCAAAGCCCATGCCAAACTCCACGCCCTTTACGGCGGGAATGCCAAACGCGATCTGCGCGATGCGGTTCTCGATGCCGTCGAACATGGGGTCGCCGATGCCCGCGGGAAGCCCGTAAATGCCGCACTCCACGATGCCGCCGATGCTGTCGAGTTCGTCGCGCGCGGCTAGGATTTCCTCGCGCATGCGGCCGGCTGCGGCGGCGTCAATGCACGGCAGGTCGTTCGTAAGGATCGCCTTGCGGTCGGCCTCGCGATAGACCATGTCGTCCATGGGCAGGTCGGAGATGCCGCCGATCTGCGCGACGTGCGCCATCACCTGAATGCCGCGGGCCTCGAGTGCCTGCAGCGCAATGCCGCCGGCGATACACAGGGGTGCCGTCAGGCGGCCGGAAAAATGCCCGCCACCGGCGACATCGTGCATGTTGTGATACTTCACTCGCGCAGGGAAGTCCGCATGTCCGGGACGGGGCTTGCGGCGCAGCTCGGAGTAATCCTTGGAGCGCATGTTGGTGTTCTCGATAATCGCGGCGATGGGCGCGCCGGTGGTATGTCCATCGACAACACCGGCGATGATGTGGGCGGCGTCGGCCTCGCGGCGTTTGGTCGCGGTCTCGTCGCGACCAGGGGCGCGACGGTTGAGGAAGGCCTGCAGCTGCTCCAGGTCAACGGCGATACCTGCCGGAATGCCATCGAGCGAGCAGCCGATGGCGGGGGAGTGCGACTGGCCGAAGATGCTTACGTGCAAGACGTTGCCAAAGGTCGAGGACATGCTATTCCTCCTCGAGCGTGACCTTGCCGCCCAACAGGCGGTAGTGGTCGAAGAAATCGGGATAGGACTTGTTGACGGCCTCGGCGCCGTGGATCACGACCTCGCCGGTGGCGCGACTCGCGGCGATGGCTGCCATCATGGCAATGCGGTGGTCGTTGTGCGAATCGACCTCGCCGCCGGTAAAGGCATCGACGCCCTTGATGATGAGGTCGTCACCGGCGATGCGCACCTGCGCGCCCAGCGCGGTGAGCTCGCGGGTGGTGGTGACCAGACGGTCAGATTCCTTGATGCGCAGGCGTGCGCAGTCACGGATGAACGTGCGGCCCTGAGCCAGCGATGCCACGGCCGAGATAACGGGCACCAGGTCCGGAATGTCGTGGGCGCTCATCTCAAAGCCGGCGAGCTTGTCGGACTGGACGGTGGCGGCGTTTGTGGAGCGCACGATGCGGGCGCCAAAGCGCGAAAGCGCGGCGAGCACGTTGCGGTCGCCCTGTGCGGAGCTCAGCGACACGCCCTCGACGGTGATGGGGTCGGTGCCGATGGCGCCGGCGCACAGCCAAAAGGCGGCGTTGGACCAATCGCCCTCGACGGCTACGCTGCCGGGCGTGCGGTACGAGCCGCTGTTCACGCGGAAGTTCGTGACCTCGGGCTTGCCGTCCTTGGCCGGAATGCGCTCGACGTTGACCTCGACGCCGAAGGCCTTCATGGCCTGTATCGTCAGGTTGATGTAGGGGCGGCTCTCGATAAGGCCGCATACCTGCACGCAGGAGGGCTGAGCGAGCAACGGGGCTGCCAGCAGCAGGCCCGAGATGTACTGCGAGCTCACGTTGCCCGGCAGCACAAAGGTGCCCGGGCGCATACGACCGCTCGTCTTGAGCGGAAAACCGCCCAGGCCCTGCAGGTCGCAGCCGGCGGCGATGATCTCGTCCGAGAGCGGGGAGAGCGGGCGGGCGCCAAGGCGGCCCTGGCCCACGAAGGTGGCATCCGCACCCAGCGCGCAGGCGACAGGCAGCATAAAGCGGAGCGTGGATCCACTTTCGCCGCAGTCAAGCGTGCCGCCGGCAAGGGCCTTGAGCAGGCCAAACTCAACACTCTTCATGGTGGGGTGGACCTGGAAGCCGTCCTCGACGGTCTCGATGCGAGCACCCAGGGCCGTAAGGCAACGCACCGTAGCCTCGATGTCGGCGCAGGTGGTATTGCAGGTGACGTGTGTCTCGCCGTTGGCAAGCGCAGCGCAGATGATGAGGCGATGCGCCATCGACTTGGACGCGATGGCGGGAACGGTGCCCTTGAGCGGGGACGGGGTGATGCGGGCTAGCATGCGGAAGCGTCTCCCTTCTGGCCGAGGCCCTCGGCAATTAAATCGTGGAAGGTGGAAAGCGGCGTGCGGTCGATGCTGCAACGGCCAATGCCGTGCGGAATTACCAGGTCAATCGTGTCACCGGCGCGCTTTTTATCGTGCAGTGCTTCGGCAAAGACGGCGTCGGCCGAAAGCTCGCAGCGGGTCTTGAGACCGTGGCGTGCGCAGAGCTCCTCGATGCGGCCCGGCAGCTCGGCGTCGCAGATGCCATGAAGCGCCGCGGCGCGCGTGATGATACCCATGCCGATCGACACGCAGTTGCCGTGTCCCAGCTCAAAGTGCTCGCAGGCCTCGACGGCATGTCCGGCACTGTGTCCAAAGTTGAGGAGCTTGCGCTGGTTGGTTTCGCGCTCGTCGGCGACGACCACGGCGCGCTTGATGTCGATGTTGCGGGCGATGATGAGCGCTACGCGAGCCACGTCCTGGTTGAGCAGCTCCAGCGTGAGCGGGGTCTTCTCCAGCTCGGCGAAAAGCTCCGGGTCGGCGATTACGGCGTGCTTGACGACCTCGCCGCAGCCGTCGGCGAACTGCTCGGGCGTGAGGGTGGCCAGGCACCCCACGTCGGCGATAACCACGCTCGGCTGCCAAAAGGCGCCGGCCAAGTTCTTGCCGGCAGCCAGGTCTATGGCGGTCTTGCCTCCCACCGACGAATCCACCATGGCGAGCAGGCTCGTGGGGATCTGCACAAACTTGCAGCCGCGCATGTAGGTGGCGGCCACAAAGCCCGCCACGTCGCCCACGACGCCGCCGCCGAGTGCCACGATCACGTCGGAGCGCGAAAGCTCGTGCTCGGCCACAAACTCCAAAATGGCAACGTAGGTCTCGGCGCGCTTATGGGCCTCGCCGGCCTCGAAGGTGCAGATGCTCACCTCATAGCCTGCGGATTCGAGGCTCTGCTTAACGGGCATCTGGTAGAGCGGGCCCACGTTGGTGTCTGTCACGATGACGGCGCGGGTGCCGCCGGCGGTGGCGCGCACGAGCGGCCCCGCCTGCTCCAGCAAAAACGTGCCCACATGCACCTGGTAGGGGCGTGCGGTGTCGATATCGATAGTAATCGCCATAAGCTTCGGTCCTTTCGACCTGGCGTGATGGGTGGTCTAGTGGGAGGCCTCGTCGTCGAGCGCGCGCTTAATGCGGTCGCCCTCGGCAAGGAGATTCTCCAGATAGCGCTGGTCGCGGTCCTTAAGGGCGCGGCTGTAGGCGCCAAGCGATTCGATCAGATGGTCGATCTCGAAGGCGAGCGCATCGGCGTCGTCGATCATGAGCTCGGACCACATCTGAGGATTGAGGTGTGCCACGCGGGTGAGGTCGCGGTAGCTGCCGGCCGAAAAGCCGTGGTGGACCTGAGCGGTCGGGCTCTTAACATAGGCGTTGGAGACGACGTGCGCGAGCTGGCTCGTAAAGGCGATGACGCGGTCGTGCTCGGCGGCGCTCGTTACGCTGAACTTGCCAAAGCCCAGGGGACGTACCATCTCGCGCACCTGGCCCAAAAGCTCCAGCTTGAGTGCGTCGTCCACTGCGGGCGGTACAAGCACGAGCGGTGCGTCCTGGAACAGGTCGGC
The DNA here is from genome assembly GCA_019414625.1 of Collinsella sp. GTDB lineage: Bacteria > Actinomycetota > Coriobacteriia > Coriobacteriales > Coriobacteriaceae > Collinsella. Next base: position 3,271 of record DXLR01000076.1, on the reverse strand, counting down.
GCGGGAATGCGCGTAGCCCGAGAACTGCGTGCCCGCCATGGGGTGCGCGCCCACAAAGTAAAAACCGTGCTCGCGGGCAAGCTCAAAGGCGCGCTCGCACACGATGCCCTTGACGCCTACGGTGTCGATCACCACGGGGCCCATGATGGCCTCGGTGTCAGTGGCGTCGGCGAGTGCCTGGGCGTGCGCCTCGAGCCACTCGATGCAGGCCTCGGGGTAGCATGCCAGGACGATGATGTCGCACTCGCCGAGCGTCTCGTCGTTGAGCTCGCCGGCAACGGTGCCCATGCTGGCGGCCGTCATGACGTCGTCATCGGGGTCCCAGGCCAGCACACGGACGCCCGCCTGCGCATAGCCGCGGGCAAAACTGCCGCCGATGAGGCCCAGGCCCACGATGCCGGCGCACTTGGGGCCACCCTGGTTAACGCGTGCGTTTCTCACCGTGCCCATGGGCTACTCCTGAACGGTCTCTTGGCAGACGACCTCGCGGATGGCGCGGATGCGGCGCATGGTGTCGTCGAACTGGTCGGGGGTGAGGGCCTGAGCGCCGTCGGACCAAGCATGGCTCGGGTCGTCGTGGACCTCGATCTCCAGACCGTTGGCGCCGCAGGCGGTCGCCGCGAGCGCCATAGGCTCAACGTAGCGGGTGTAGCCGGTGGCGTGGCTGGGGTCGGCAACGACGGGCAGGTGCGACAGGTGGTGGAGCACCGGCACGGCGTTGAGGTCGAAGGTGTTGCGGGTGCGGGTCTCGAAGGTGCGGATACCGCGCTCACACAGGATGACGTTGTCGTTGCCCTCGCTCATGATGTACTCGGCAGCCATGAGCAGCTCGTCGACGGTGCCGGACATGCCGCGCTTGAGCAGAACCGGGGTCTGCGTCTTGCCGACCTCCTTGAGCAGGGGGAAATTCTGGGCGTTGCGAGCGCCAATCTGCATGACGTCAATCTTCTTGTCGAGGAAGACCTGCACGTCGCGCGGGTCCATGATCTCGGTGACGATCGGCATGTCGAGCTCGGCGGATGCCTCGCACAGCAGGTCCAGACCGGCGGGGCCCATGCCCTGGTAGGCGTACGGGGAAGTGCGGGGCTTGTAGGCGCCGCCGCGCAGCATCGTGGCGCCGGCTGCCTTCACGCGGCGGGCGATGCGGATGAGGTTCTCGCCCTCGACGGAGCACGGGCCGGCGATGACCTGGAACTGGTCGCCGCCTACATGTACGCCGTGGCCGCAGTCGATGACGGAGTCCTCGGGGTGGAACTTGCGGTTGGCGCGCTTGAACGGCTCGGAGACGCGCTGCACGCGCTCGACGACGTCCATGGACTCGAGCAGGAATGGGTCGATCTTGGTCGTATCGCCCACCAGGCCGATGATCGTCTCGTTCTCGCCGCGCGAGACGTCGGTCTTCAGGCCCTTTTTCTCAATCCAGCTGACGATATGGCTGACGGCGTCGTCGCTGGCGCTCTGCTTTAAAATTGCAATCATGGTGTGCCTCTCACCTCGATGGATAACCCTTGCAAAAACGGCCCGCATCGCGAGCCGTGTATATATGGTGCATGAGAGTTTATACTATCTGATTCGCTTTTGCCTTCTAAAGTGAGCCGTTGCGCCGCGTCTTCCCCGGAATTGCAAAGCTTTTTCTTTTATTTTGATAGCCCGTGGTGCACTTGGGTATAATGCCAAACGTTGGCCCTATTAGCTCAGGGGATTAGAGCGTCTGCCTCCGGAGCAGAAGGCCGTTGGTTCGAATCCAACATGGGGCACCATCGAACGTGAGACCGTCCGAACCTCGCATGGTCCGGGCGGTTTTTCTTATACCGACGCGACGTGATGGGACGTGGTATGGCAGCAACGGATATCGAGCGCGGACTCTCGACCGCCGAGGTCGAGGAGCGCATCGCCGCCGGTAAGATCAACCGCAACATGGAGCTCAAGACCAAGTCGGTCAAAGAGCTCATCATCGAGAACCTCTGCACGCTGTTCAATTTGATCAACGTGATCTTGGCGCTCCTGGTCATTGTGACCGGGTCGTTTAAGAACCTGACGTTTTTGTTCGTGGTGTTTCTCAATACCGCCATCGGTGTCATCCAGTCCATGCGCTCTAAGAAGATGGTCGATAAACTCACGCTGCTGACCTCCAAGAAGGCCATCGCGGTGCGCGACGGCGCCGAGGTGGAGCTCGACCTGGACCAGATCGTGCTCGATGACATCATCCGCTTGGGGCGCGGCGACCAGATCCCCGCTGACGCCGTGGTGGTTTCGGGCGAGGCGCTCGTGAATGAGAGCCTGCTGACGGGCGAGAGCGACCTTATTAAGAAGCAGCCCGGTTCCGAGCTCATGAGCGGCAGCTTTATCGACTCGGGCCTGCTGCGCGCCCGCGTGATCCATGTCGGCGCCGACAACTACGTGGCTAAAATTAATAATGAGGCCAAGTACGTCAAAAAGGTCAATTCCGAGATCATGAACGCGCTTAATGCCATCGTGCGCTTTGCGAGCATCATCATGATCCCGCTCGGTTTGGCGTTGTTTGCCTCGAGTGTGAGCGAGCTGTGGGATACCGCGGGAACCCCGGGCGATAGCGCGCTTTCGTGGTGCTTCTCCGAGCTGTTGGCTGGTCATGTGCCTTCGTCGGCGCTGCTGTCCACGGTGGGCGCCCTGCTGGGCATGATCCCGCAAGGCCTGGTGCTGCTGACCTCGTCGGTGCTCGCCATCGCCACGGTGCGCCTGGCCCGCCGCAAGGTGCTGGCGCAGCAGCTCTACTGCATCGAGACGCTCGCTCGCGTCGACGTGCTGTGCCTGGACAAGACGGGTACCATTACCTCGGGTCGTATGGAGGTCGAGGGCACGTATCCGCTGCCGATCGAGGGCTTTGGCATGGGCGCGGGGGAGGGCGAAGCCGCCGTTCCCGTCGATACCACGGTGCTCGATTTTGCCCTGGCTAACGTGGCGCGTGCGACTTCGGCCGATGCCAACGAGACCTGCCAGGCGCTGCTCAACTATTACGCCGACCGTCCGGTCGAGGTGTCCGAGCCGCTGTCGGTCATTCCGTTCTCGTCTTCCAAAAAGTGGAGCGGCGCGTCGTTTGCACAGGGCTCCTATGTGATGGGTGCGGCGCAGTTTGTGCTCTCTGATCGTGCGTTTGCCCAGGTCGAGAACCGTGTCGCCGAGCTTGCCGATACCTGCCGCGTGCTCGTGGTGGCGCGCGTGGACGGCTTTACGCCCGATGGCGATATGGTGGGCGAGGCCGAGCCCGTGGGCTTTGTGACCATCCGCGACG
>DXLR01000075.1:0-4312 GCA_019414625.1 Collinsella sp. | reverse complement strand
CGCAACGCGTTGCGCTGAGTCCTGAGGCTGTTGCAATGAAAATGAGAATCAAGGAGATGTGTCCTTTCGCGCCGCAATTTGTGCAATCTGGGAAAACAGTCCGAATTAACATGTATAATGGCTCGCGTCGAAAGATACAAAAACCTGTACCTTTTTGCACAACAAAAAAGGCGCTCTACCAGCGGCTTTTTCTCGTTTTGGCATTAAAAAAGGCGACCGCCCTTTGTGGACGGTCGCCTTTCGTTGTTTCTGTTGGGTTGCCTTAGGCGCGGGTTTTAATCTCCTCGAGTACCTTGGCAACAAACTCGTCAACGCTCATCTGAACGGTCTCGTTGGAGCGATCGCGGACGGAGATGTTACCGGCCTCGACCTCCTTCTCGCCCAAGATGAGCATGTAGGGCACGCGGTCGATGCTGCGGGCCTCGCGGATCTTGTAGCCGATCTTCTCATCGCGGTCGTCGCAGACCACGCGAATGCCGGCCTGCTCCAGCTTGGCGCACACCTCGTGGGCGTAGTCGCGGCTCTTCTCGGAAACCGGAAGCGCCTTGACCTGCACAGGAGCCAGCCAGGTGGGGAACTTGCCCGCAAAGTGCTCGATCAGAATGCCAATGAAGCGCTCGATGGAGCCAAAGCACACGCGATGCAGCATGATGGGGCGCTTCTTGGTGCCGTCGGCGTCCACATACTCCAGATCAAAGTTGAGCGGCATCTGGAAGTCGAGCTGGACGGTACCGCACTGCCAGGTACGGCCGAGCGAGTCCTCCAGGTGGAAGTCGATCTTGGGGCCGTAGAAGGCGCCGTCGCCCTCGTTGACCTCGTAGTCCATACCCAGCTTCTCCAGAGCGGTGCGCAGGCCCTCCTCGGCGCGAGCCCAGTCCTCGTCCGAACCCATGGAGTCCTCGGGGCGGGTGGAAAGCTCAACGTGGTACTTAAAGCCAAACTTCTGGTACACGGAGTCGATGAGGTTGACCACGCCCACGATCTCGTCGGTCAGCTGGTCAGGACGCACAAACAGGTGGGCGTCGTCCTGGTTAAAGCAGCGCACGCGGAACAGGCCGTGCAGGGCGCCGCGCAGCTCGTGGCGGTGCACCAGGCCAATCTCGCCGGCGCGAATGGGCAGCTCGCGGTAAGAGTGCGGCTTTGAGGCGTACACCAGCACGCCGCCCGGGCAGTTCATGGGCTTAATGCAGTACTCTTCGTCGTCGATGACGGTGGAGTACATGTTGTCCTTGTAGTGGTCCCAGTGACCCGAGGTCTTCCACAGCTGCTTGTTCATGATGAGCGGCGTGGAGATCTCCACGTAGCCGGCCTTGTGGTGGATCTCGCGCCAGTAGTCCAGCAGCGTGTTCTTAAGGATCATGCCGTTGGGCAGGAAGAATGGGAAGCCGGGGGCCTCGTCGCGCATCATAAAGAGGTCCATCTCGCGGCCGATCTTGCGGTGGTCGCGCTTCTTGGCCTCCTCCAGCATGTGCATGTGCTCGTCGAGCTCCTCCTTGGTGGCAAAGGCGACGCCGTTGATGCGGGTGAGCATCTTGTTGTCCTTGTCGCCCTTCCAGTAGGCGCCCGAGACGCCGGTGAGCTTAAAGGCCTTCAGCGCCTTGGTGTAGCAAATGTGGGGGCCGACGCACATGTCGATGTAGTCGCCCTGCTGGTAGAAGGTGATGCGGGCGTCGTCGTCCAGGTCGCCGATGTGCTCAACCTTGTACTTCTCGCCGCGCTCCTCCATAAGGGCGATGGCCTCGGCGCGGGGCTTCTCGTACACGGTGAACTTGAGGTTCTCCTTGACGATTTTCTTCATCTCGGCCTCAATCGCGGGGAAGTCGTCCTCGCTGATCTTGACGCCCTCGGGCAGGTCGACGTCGTAGTAGAAGCCGTTGTCGGTCGCGGGGCCGTAGGCAAAGTCGGCCTGGGGGTACAGGCGCTTAATGGCCTGCGCCATGATGTGCGCGGCAGAGTGGCGGATGACGTGCGTGACCTCGTCCTGCGGGAGCTCGGCCACCGAACCGTCATTGTAGAGTGCCTTCATGGGTATGTTTTCTCCTCTCGGATGCCTGATGCAAGTGCGTGCGATGCGCTCGGCGTTTTAACTTGCATCATTATAGGCAGGTTGCCTTGGTATACAAGCGCCCGCCGCACCTTAATGGCACGGCGGGCGATTTTCTACGCATGCTTCATCGTGTGGGGCGGGGTTTGGGGCGCGCGTGGCTTGCGCGGGACGCGCGGTGCCCGTGGCTTGCGGCCGGCCCAGCGATGGATGCGTTACTGGATGCGAGTTCGGCAGTAGGGGCAGACCTTCCAGTGCGCATCGAGCGGGCGATGACAGCTGGGGCATACGTTGCGAACCTGGGTATCACACACCGGGCAGACGACGAAGTCCTTCTCGATGGGGGCGCCGCACTGCGGGCAGGTGCCGTACTGGGCAAGCTGGCGCTCGCGCAGGGCCATGTCCAGCTCCTGCTCCTCGCGGTCGGACGCGTAAGAGTGCGGACGCAGGACCAGGTAGGCAATGAGGCCTACAAACGGGATGAGGGCGATGATGCCCCATGCCACGTAGGCGCTGGCGCCGCGACGGCGAGCGTCGATGAACACATAGACGACCGACAGCACATACAGGGCGATGATAAAGCCAACGAAGGCATAGACGACGCCCATAAGCTGCGGCGACATGAGCTCGGAGATGTACTTGGACATTACGGGAACCTTTCGGAATATTAACAGTCCGGTCAAGTTTACCACGGGGTTTGTTTATATGGGACCACGGCTAGGCGCGGGGCTGGCGCGGACACAAACATCTCAATCTGTAACAGGTGGGAGCGGAATCCGGGCCTAGATGTTACAGATTGAGACGAACGGAAGGGGCGCCAGACTAACGTCTCAATCTGTAACATCTAGAACCCAAATCATCAGTTAACTGTTACAGATCGAGACGAACGTTTGCCGTAGCTGTCGGCAGACGAGCTTGTCGACGTTGCTGGGTCTCCCCTCGTCTGCCGTTGGCGGGTGTTGCGGGGCTATTCGCCGCATTGCCGCCGCATTGGGGGTGTGCGGACCGTAGGATAGTCTTATTGACGGCCTGTCAACTCGTCTGGGAGGCACTGTGACAGAAACGTTTGATATCGCGATTGTCGGCGCGGGCATCACCGGATGCGCCATCGCGCGGCAGCTCGCGCGCTATGACCTGTCCATTTGCGTGGTCGAGGCGGCTAACGATATTGCGCTGGGCGCGTCGAAGGCCAACGGCGGCCTGGTGCACGCTGGCTACGATCCGGCGCCGGGCACCGTAAAGGCGCAGGTCAACGCCCGTGGCTGCGAGTTGTACGGTACGTGGGCGCAGGAGCTGGGCTTTCTGTTCCGCCGCACCGGGTCGATGGTGTTGGGCTTTAACGACGAGGACCGCGCGCATCTTGAGCAGCTGCGGTGCAATGGCCTGGCCAACGGTGTGCCCGAGCTGTCGATTATCGGCCCCGAGCGCATCCACGAATTAGAGCCGCGCGCCAGTGCCGATGCAGCGTGCGCGTTGTGGTGCCCTTCGACCGGTTTTGTCGATCCGTTTGAGGTTGCCATCGCCGCGCTGGAGAACGCCGTGGCCAACGGGGTGACGTTTATGCGCTCCGCACCCGTGGAGGCGATTGAAGTCGCGGGCTCGGGCGACGACGCGCGCTTTACGTTGGCGACGCCCGCCGGAGACGTGCGCTGCCGCTACCTGATCAACGCCGCGGGCAACGGCGCCGCCGACATCTCGCATATGGTGGGCGCCGAGGAGTTCCAGATGGTCTGGCGTCAGGGCAACATCGTGGCGCTGGATAAGGAACCGCGCACGCTCATGCCGCTCTACCCTGTTCCCACGCCAGTGTCCAAGGGCGTTATCGTCACGGGTACCGTGCATGGCAACACCGTGATTACCGCGACGGCTGCCGTGCGCGAGCCAGGCGACACGCAGACCTACGCGACCGATGTCAACGCGCTCCTGACCGGTGCGCACAAGCTGGTGCCCGATCTGGACACGCGTCGCGTGGTGCGCGCGTTTGCCGGCGGTCGACCGGTCATTAAGGGAACGAACGACTTCTTTATTGGGCAGTCGGCCGTGGTGCCGGGGCTGTTCCAGGCGGCAGGTATTCAGTCGCCGGGCGTGGCGAGCGCGCCGGCCATTGCCGAGCGCATGGAGCGCGTGATGCGCGAGGCGGGCGTTGCTTTGCGCGAAAGGGCCGATTGGGACCCGATTCGCCGCGCGCCGGACGACTTTGACCGCGTGCCGCTTGCGCGCAAGGAAGAGCTCATTGAATCCGACCCCGCTTGGGGGCAAATCGTCTGC
>DXLR01000074.1:0-7436 GCA_019414625.1 Collinsella sp. | reverse complement strand
GGGCCTGCCTCTCCTGCAGGGACTTGATCTGCTCATCCAGGCTCTTCACCATCGAAACGGCTCCTTACATGGTCTGCATCATCCGTATGGTGATATGATCCTACCGGCAAGGAAATCCCTAATCAAAGATTAGGGCGCACTTACATGTTACCGGTGGTAACATTCAGCGTAAGCGCGCTCTCCCGAGGGGCCACTCCGTGGGGGCCAAGCGTGCGCCGCTTGGATCCGCGCCCCGTCCCGGCGGGGTGCCGGCCACCTCCCCGGTGGAGGGCCAACGGGCCTCCCGGCCCTTTGGATTCCCGGAAAGGAGTACAGTCCCGTGGCGATCTACTCGTTGCACGTGTCGAACGTGAGCCGTGCCGCCGGCTCCAGCGCCGTCGCCTCCTGCTCGTACATCACCTCGCGTCGGATGCGCGACGAGCGCACCGGCGAGGCGTTCAACGGGTTCGGCCGCAGGGAGCGCGTCGAGCATGTATGCACGATGCTGCCCGAGGGCGCGCCCGGCGAGTACCTCGACCCGGAGCGTTTGTTCAACGCCGTCGAGATGGCCGAGAAACGTTCCGACGCGAGGCCCGCGAAGAAGATCATGGTCGCCCTGCCCCGCGAGTTCGACGCCCGCGAACGCTTCCGCGCACTGGAGGACTTCATCTCATGGAACATCACGGCCAACGGCTACGCCTGCACGTACGCCATCCACACCGACAAGGACGGACGTAACCCCCACGCGCACATCCTCGTCGCCAACCGGCGCATCGACCCGAAGACCGGCAGATGGGCGGCGAAGAGCCGCAGCGAGTTCGCGTTGGACGCCAACGGCCGGCGCATCCCCGTCATCGACCCCGACACCGGACGGCAGAAGATCGGCGCCAGAAACCGCAAGGTCTGGAAGCGCGTCAACGTGAGCAACAACCCCTTGGACTCCAAGGAGTTCCTCGAAAGGCTCAGGCGCGAGTGGGCCGACTCCTGCAACGCCCTGCTCCCCGGATACGCCGTCATCGACCATCGGAGCTTCAAGGCGCGGGGCATCGAACGCATCCCCACCATCCACGAGGGATACGCCAGCCGCGAGATGGAGAAACGCGGCGGCAGGGGCGACCTGTGCGAGGAGAACCGGCGCATCCAGGCCCTGAACCGGCTCCTCGACGCGCTTAGGGCCATGATCGGGCGGCTCTCCGACCAAGCGCAAGGCATCCTGACGGCCGTCAAACGCCGCCAACGGCCCTCAGGCGCGCCACAGGCCCCTTCAAGCCCTGAACCGGCCGAAAGGCCACAGGAACGCCCGCAGGCTCGTGAAACGCCGCCACAGGCCCCGCAGGAACCCCCGAAGCCCATCAGGACGAAAAAGGCGCTCACCGACAGGTTCAAGACACGGCTTGACGAGCGGCTGGCCGAAAACGAACGCAAACAGGCCGAAAAACAGGCCGAACCCGACATGGAGGAGACATGGGACCTCTCCGACCCCGCCGACCCGCTCAACATCGGCATGGGCTGGGGCACGGGAGGCCACGGACTCGGCCTGTGAGAACGCCGGGAACGCAAAGGGCCGGCATCCGAAGACACCGGCCCGAAATTTAGAAAGACATCCTTACCAGCGGGTAACGGATACGCCGTCGACGCCAGAGCCGTCTGCCGTGGCGATGCGCATCCACGGACCAGCTGCGACAGGGGTGTATGTAACTCCATTGATTGCGAAGGTGATCTGTCCCGACTTATTGCCGGTCGTATAGCTGTTGCGATACGGCCAGGACCCCGTTGCCGTTCCGGTGCCTGCAAACTGCATGTCACCCAAAGCGTTCCCGCCAGCCCAGCATCCAGCATTGGAATCAGCGCATCCACGCGAGACAGTTACCGAATAATCTTCAGCCTCGCTCGGCGGCAGCACGTCCACCAATTCGCCGTTGCTGGAATCAAAGAGAATCGTTGTGCCAGGTTCGCCGACAATCATGTCCCCGCCCGACGGAGTGGTGGTAAGTTCATAGAACGACTCGTCAGTGGTTTCTTGAGCAGATGCCACCGGGACTGCCGTCGACAGGAGCGCCAGCAGAGTCATTGGAACCACTGCCATCTTCAAATGCTTGGTACGTAACATTTTTGCCCCCCTTGATTAGGTATGCCAGACGTGCGTCTGACAAGGAAATTATAGCTCTTGGACCTTGGATTGAACAGACCAGTAATGCAAAGGGTTGGTGTTTGAAGACGCCGGCCCCGCATCCGAAGACGCGGGGCCACGGCCCAATCAAAGGGGATGGCGGGTAACCCATCCCGCCGGCATCGGCCATCCCCGAAAAGTCATGCATGCCCGCCTGATCGTAAGGGGGAAGTTAGCAGCGCCTCCGCCGGCGTTTCCATCTTAGCCGATACGATTGGCGTCGTCGATGGACGTCTTGTAGCAGGGACGAAAACCGACCGCCCGGCATCCGCCGGGCGACGCTGCCGCGCCAGTCGCGGCGCGGCCCGAACGAAAGGCGCAGCACATGCGCATGGGTAACAAGGGGCCGCACGGCCGGCCCTGGATATGGCTGATGGCGGTCATCGTCATCTGCCTCGCTCCCGTGATGGATCCCATCGCGGCCGACATCACCGTGACGGCCCTGGCCGTCTGGGCGATGGCATCCAGCCGCCGTTGACGGCGCAACCTGCCGCGGGTCGGAGCCCGCGGCAGGCCCCTTGTTCAGAAAAGAGTCGGCTCGATACCAGGCTCCATCCGATCATCGGGCATGGCCTGTGAATCATGGCTGCGTCTGGCCACCTCGAATGGTGTCAGACCATCGTGGGCCGCCTTATACGCATCCAGTTCAGCCCTGGCTCGTTCCGCCGCAAGTTCACCGCGCTCGATCTTGATTTGCTGATGGCGGTCATCGCCGTCTGTCTCGCACCGGCGGTGCATCCCATCGCCGCGGACATCATCCTCACGGCCCTGGCCGTCTGGGCGATGAGAAACAGCCGCTAAACGGCACCCGGCCCGTCCGAGCGCAAGCCCGGACGGGCTTTCACATACCATCACCAGTTTCCGGGCGGGGATGCCCGGTATTTCAATGCCGGGAGGAACCACCCTCTCCTTTCCTTTTAAGTCTTTTTCATTATACGCGCGTAGTGATATAATTGTAATCATGTCCCAGAAGGTCGTGATAGAACGTGTTCTGATACGGGGAGCCGCCCCATATCTCGGCATGTGTGCGACCGAGGACGGACAGCAAGTCCCCCTGTATTCGACCAATCCCGACGTAGTGATGCGTTGGCTGTGCGACGGGTGGCGTTGCCGATACAACCAGTTGCGTTCCCGTCGCACCAAGTGGGACAGGGAATCCCAGACGGCCGTCCCGTTGAACGGGAGGCCGGACATGCGTTCCGACCGTCAGGCGCGATTGGAATGCTCATGGCTTACGGCCATGCCCGCGATGGTTTTGCAATCCCCGAACCGGATAGAGAACACGGACTGGTGGAGCGCGAACAAGCGCCGCAGAACGTTGAAGAAAAAGCATCGGAATCCGGGCATGATGCCCCGGTTCAAATCCCGTCATGACGACCTGTATTTCGTCTGCTGGCACAATAAGGGGTCGAACGCGAACTACCGGCGGTTGAACCGGCATCACGGCGAGGTCGTGATAACCGGCCAGAACCCCGGCGAATATCGTCTGGACGGCCAGCCGTGCCGGTACAGCATCCACATCCGCGTCCGCGTCAGCCAGCCCATCCGCGACTATACGAGCATCGGGGTGAACTGGACACGACGCACGCTCGTGTTCGTCAACGACCCGCTGCCGATAGGCCGTGAGCGCACGGGTGCCATGGTCGGCTTAGACAGGGGTTGCGCGCACACACTTGCCACGTCCGACAATCGTTTCCTCGACCTTCCCAAGCAGCGGTTGGAGCGTATCGACCGTGAAATACGCCGCCGTCAGAAGGCTCAGGCGCGACGGGTCAACATGTCGGGCAAGACGGTGAGGGAATACCGTCGCAATCCGAGCCGCACCTACGAGCGTACCGGTCGGGAAATCAGCCGACTGTACGCGAAGGCCCACAGAATCATAGACGACTGGCAGCACAAGACCACCAGCATGCTCGTCCATGACTACGACCTCATCGGGCTGGAAGACCTCAACCTGCAAGGCATGAGTCGCAAAGCCAAGGCGAAACCCGACCCAGACAGGCCGGGCGCGTACCTGCATAACGGCCAGTCGGCGAAACACGGCCTCAACCATGCCCTACGCTCCGCCGGTCTCGCCGGTATAGTCGAAAAACTCGAATACAAGACCCGGCTGACCGGACAGAACCGGCTTATACTCGTCAACCCCGCGTACACGTCGCAGACATGCAGTGAATGCGGTTATTGCGACAGTCGAAACCGCGAAAGCCAAGCGGACTTCGAGTGCAAGCAATGCCACATGAGCATGAACGCCGACTTGAACGCGGCCAACAACATCCTCAAACGGGGATTGAACCATCTCATCGGCTTGGACGAAGCCGAGCACGCCCGAACGGAGCCAGACGCCCAACCCGCCTATCGCGGGAAGGACGCTTCCGCCATGACGTGCGAAACCTCAACACGATAACAACGTGTTGGAATCCCGGTGTTTCAACACCGGGAGGACGTCAAGCAGCACTCGGCCAGTCGGAGACATACCCCTCGGCACCGGCGAATCCATGACCGCCGTGCGCGTCGAGGAACGCCTGAGTATCAGGGTCGAGCGCCGGTCCCTCGCCCGGCACCGACAGATCGGGCACGGGCGTCTTCGACACGTCCCTGAGCGACTTCCTCGCCTCATCGGTCACCACGGAGCCGGACAGCTCCACGCGCGGAGCGGGAGCGCCGCCGGGTACCTTCTCCGGGTCAAATTCAAATTCGAACCCGACAAGGGAAGCGCGGCCACGTCCCGGCTTCTTCTTCAGGTACTTGCGATGCACCTTCAGATTCAGCAGAGGCCCCAACTCCTCCTCAATCGGCTTAAGAACATACTTGTTGATTTCGCTCGGCCGATACGATTTGGGTACGTCGAGCAGTCGGCGGAAGTCCTCAAGGCTGACCTTCCACACACCGGTTTGTCGGTACTGCTTGAGCCTCCTGTAGCACTCCTTGGCGTAGCTGGAGCGCAGGGCCGTGAACTCGGCCAGCTCGAAGCGGGTGAACTGCGAGGTGAGGTCGTTAAGCAGGAACGAGAAGCGCGAGTTCACCGATACGGTGAGTGTGCGTTTGGTCGGGCTGGTGACGAAGCCTGCGAACAGGGCGAACTGGATGATGTCGTGCTCTTCGTTCTGGAACTCGAAGTTGAGCGCGAGCAGGCGACGGTTCACATTGGCAATCTGCTTGGCGAACTCATCGTTGGTCATGTTCCTCTGAAGTCCGGCCAGCCGCTTCAATTCTTCGAACGTGAACGCCACCTCGTCCGTGCCCTTGTCCCGCACGCGAGACGCGATGGCCATCAGCAAATCAAGATCGAGCGCGGTGAACTTGCGCAGCGCCTGATTGTTGAACTGGTTCGAGTACTTCACGATCTCATCGGACATGACTGCATTCTACCATAAAAACGAGATTTTTATATTTTCTACCCTTTATTCTCCCAAAACCTCGTTTTTATTCCTCAAAAGCGTCCTTTATTCTCCCAAAACCTCCCCTAAATAATTCCCAAAACCTCCCCTTTAATCTCCCATTTTCTCCCCTTTAATAGTGCGTTTCCCCTACTGCCGTAAGGCCTGCGGGGAGTCTAAAAGAGTACAAAAGATTCTATAAAAAGGGGCTCCGCCCCGATGAAGAGAAGAAACCGACTCAGTTCCAAGGCTGCTGCTGCCATTGCTGTGGCTGTTGGAATCCGGGCTGGTAGCCATAGCCCGGCTGCTCCTGTATCTGAGGCTCTTGGGGCAGGTCACGAACCTGTTCCCGCAGCTCACCCGCCGACTCAGCGCTGGGGAGCCTCACGCCCGCGTCAGAGGCCCATGCGCGCAGTTCGGCGGCATGGGCCTTGAGCATGTCCAGCAGCCTTTGCCGGTTGTCCTCGTCGTTCCAGACGCCCTCGTCGTAGCCAAGCACGCCCTCGTTGGAGAGGATGCCGCCCAGCCGGATGATCAGATGGGTGCGCCGCTTGCGCGCCTTGGCGTTCTCCCTAGCCACGATGCGCTGTTTGCGCGCCCTGAGCTGCTTCATCCGGCGCTCGATGTCGGCCATCTGCTCCTCGACGCTCCTGGTCATCGGTTCCTCCCTGCGTTCCGTCGGTTATCAATCAGGACGCTAGACCCCACGGCAGCACGGCACGGGGCACGGCGTCTACACACCAAACCTAAACCCGGAAGAACGGAGCCGGTTTGGACATCCAAGCCGCGAGGGCGAAGCGTTCATCAATGCCGAACGTGCCGCCCCCGCCGATTTCCGCGCGCATGACGGCCACGGGAGGGAAACACCGACCGGAAAAGCCTCTTCGCAAGCTGCCGCAGCTTGCGAAGAGCAGCCGAGAGGATCAGCCTTGCCGCAGTCTCAGGAAACTCCCCGTAAATCAATCCCATGAATCGCCAAGCCCATTGCATAAGAGCATCAGAAAATTCGTCCATGCACCGCTCTATGCGTCGACCGACACGCCGGTAACGGAACCATCCCCGCAAGGTCAGGTGGAAGTCCCTCAATTTCATTGAGGGCGCACTTATATGCAACCGGAGGTTGCATTTTCCGTAAGCGCGCCCTCCGGGGGCCACGGGCGTTGCCCTTTGGATTCCCACCCTTCCGGGGGAGCCTCCCGGCAGGCCCGGGGGTGCTCGCCGCACCCCTGGGAACCCCTTGCCGCAGGGCCGAGGCCCCGCACCCCGCCGCCCGCGCCGATCACGAAAGGAGCCGAAGCCGATGGCGATCTACCATCTGTCCGTCTCCAACGTGAGCCGCGCGAGCGGTTCCAAGGCCACGGCCACGCTCTCGTACATCAGCGGCAGGCGGGTGCATGACGAGCGTCGCGGCGAGACCTACGACTACGGGCGCAAGGAGCGCGTGCTGCGCGTCGGCACCCTGCTGCCGGAGGGCGCGCCGGCCGAGTACGCCGACCCCGCCGTGCTGTTCAACGCGGTCGAGCTGCACGAGACCGGCCGGACGGCGAGGCCGGCCAAGAAGATCGTCGTGGCCCTGCCGCGCGAGTTCACCCCCAGGCAGCGCGTGCAGGCGCTGGAGGAGTACATCCGCGAGAACCTGAACGCGGACGGCTACGCGGCCACCTACGCCATCCACGACGACGGGCGGGGCAACAACCCGCACGCGCACATCCTCGTCGCCAACCGGCAGATCGACCCGGCCACGGGCGGCTGGGCCCGGCTCAAGCAGCGCATGGAGTACGTGCTGGACGAGCGGGGCGAGCGGGTTCCGCTGATCGACCCCGAGACCGGCAGGCAGAAGACCGACAAGCGGGGCCGCAGGCAGTGGAAGCGCACGAGCGTGTCCCTGAACCCGCTCGACCGGAAGGCCA
>DXLR01000073.1:0-13229 GCA_019414625.1 Collinsella sp. | reverse complement strand
TCGACCTGGCCGCGCGGCACGGCGTTGACGCCGGCACGGAAGATTTCGGCCAGTACACCGGCTGCGGCGAGCGCGACGGGAAGCGTGAGCATCCAAAACGACGGCAGCGCGATCTTGTACTGGGGCAGCACCAAAAAGAAGAAGTAGATGAACAGCAGGCTCGGCACGCCGCGGAAGAAATCGGTGAGCACGCGGCAGACCAGCTGCAGCGGCTTAATGTCGCTGGTGCGACCGAGCATAAGGGCAAGGCCGAGCACCAGCGCGATGGCGCCGGCGGTGAGTGCGACTTTAACGGTGCCCTCAAAGCCGGCAAGCAGGAACTTCCAGGTGGTGAGGTGCGTAAAGAAATACCAATAGTGAACCGAAAGCTGGCCGGTCACATAAAAGCGCTGCAACACGAGGGCAACGAGTGCGACGACGGCAACCAGCGAGATGGCGGTGCCGATGCGAATCTTGGCGCGCATCTTGGGGCCGGGAGCCTCGTAGAGCGCATCGCGCATGGTGAGCGCGGGAGAGGAGTGCTTGCTCATCGGAGGATCCTCACCTTCTTATCGATGTAGTTGCCAATGTGGCTTACCACAAAGGCCGTGCCCAGGTAGCCGAGCGCCGAGATAAAGAACGCGGCGACGCCGCCGAGCGAGCGCGTGTTGATATAGCTCACCACGCCGGTGAGCTCCTGGGGTTTAAGCGGCACCTGACTGCCGAGCGCGGTGGTGAGCATGACGGCGATAAAGAGGTTGGTCATGGGCAGCACGCTCGAGCGCAGTGCCTGCGGAATCACGATCTTGGCGAGGATGCGGTTGAAGCTCATGCCCAGCGAGCGGGCGGCTTCCACCTGGCCGACGCCGACGGTGTTGATGCCGCTCATAAAGTTTTCGGAGCCAAAGGCCGAGCCCAGCAACACCGTGGCGACGATAACGCAGGTGCGGTAGGGCAGGACGACCTTGAGCGGCGGCAATGCGTAGACGACGATGATGAGCAACGCAATGCCGGGGATGTTACGGAAGACCTGGACATACAGGTCGCCAAAGACGCGCAGCGGCTTGAGCGGCGACACGCGCATCACGGTGACGGCGACGGCCAGCACCATGGCGATGGCAAACGACTCAAGCGTCATGCCCCAGGTTGCGAGCAGCGCGTCAATGTAGTTCTGGCCATAGAGCGACCAGAGCTCGGAGAGACTCATGCGGACCTCCCGCCGATAAGGAAAGGGGCTCCCGTGTGTACGGAAGCCCCGACAACTCAGTGAAGAAACAGTTTAGCGCAATAAAGCGCACCGTGCGTTTCCGTATGGTTTCGTTGCGGCCGTTACTAGGCGCGTTGCCTAGGCGCCGATCTCGGGCAGCTCGGGAACATTGGTGTCGCCCGTGCGGTCGCCGATGCAGATCTGCCACAGCTCGGTCCAGGTGCCGTCGTCCTCAATCTTCTTAAGAAAGTCGTTAACGAAGGCGACGCCGTCGGAATCGAGCGGCAGGCCGATGCCATAGGGCTCCTTGCTGCCGAAGGGCTTGCCGGCAATCTTATACTTACCGGGCTCGCGGACCAGGGCACTCTGCTGCATGTTGTTGTCGATGACGTAGGCGTCAACGCGGCCCTGCTGGAGTGCCTGGCGGGCCTCCTCGTCGGTCTTGAACTCCTGCTGGCTGGCCTTGGGAGCGAGCTCCTCCAGGATGGCGGGGCCGTTGGAGCCGGACTGGACGGCGACGTTCTTGTCGGCCAGGTCGTCGACGCTCTTGATGTCGTCGTTGTCGGCGAGCACCAGGATGGCCTGCTGGGTGTAGTAGTAGGGGCCGGCAAAGGAGACGAGCTTCTTGCGCTCGTCAGTGATGGTGTAGGTGGCAAAGACGGCGTCGACCTGGCCGTTCTGCAGGACGGACTCGCGCGTGTCCGAGGTCACCTGGGTGATCTCGACCTTGTTCTCGCCCAGAATGTAGTTGGACAGAAGCTGTGCGATACCGGCGTCGAAGCCGCGGGTCTGACCGTCTTTCTCGTTGAGGAGGGAGAAGAGCGTGGAGGTCTGAACGCCACCGATCTTAAAGACACCGGCGTCCTTGACGGCCGTGGCCCAGGTGCTGGCGGCGATGGCATCGTCATCGGCCTTGGGGCCGTTGTCGACGAGCTTGTCGAATGCCTTAGCGTCGAGCGTGGTGGAAGCCTCGGCATCTTCGGAGCTCTTGGAAGAGCCGGCGGCGGAACCCTTGTCGGCCTCGGCGCTGGTGTCGGAGCAGCCGGCAAGACCAAGGCCGGCGACGGTTGCGAAGGTGGCGGCGACGAAGCCGCGGCGGTCGAGAACGACCTGCTGGGAGAGGTTCTTGCTCATGGTAGAACACCTTTCTCAATAAAATCCCTAGCGGTTGAGTAGAGTTATACCCTATCGCGCTCAAATGGGTCAACACGAAATAACTCAGAAACATACTTACCCTATGGGTTATTCAACCTACCAAAAAGGGACAGGCACCTTTGTGGTGGTTCTGGCCGATGCAGCGGCATGCCTTGCTGTTTTGTCTCGATCTGTAACATCTGCAGCCATTTTTGCCGAGTAACTGTTACAGATCGAGATCATCTCCTTAGGGGGATTCGAATGTCTCGATCTGTAACAGTTAGGCGGACAAAAGCTCCCTTTCTGTTACAGATTGAGACAAAGGTCAGGGGCAAAGACGGTTTGTCTAGATCTGTAACAGTTAGACGGGAATTCGGGCCCTAGATGTTACAGATTGAGATAATCGCGCCGCGAAAATAAAAACCTCCGCAGGGGTGCTTCCCTTGCGGAGGTTTTTTACTCGTTAAGTAGCCTAACGGCTTCGGCGGCCATGTTCTCGGCCGTCATGCCGTTCTGAGCGAGCAACTCGTTGGGGTTGTAGCGGTCGGGGAAGCCCTTGGCGATGCCAAAGGTGCGCGTGCGCAGCGGCGTGCAGGCCAGATAACATGCCACGCGCTCGCCCCAGCCACCGTCCAAGATGCCGTCCTCGAGGGTGACGACAACGCGATGCTTGGCGGCAAGGCTGTCGAGGAACTCGCGGTCGAGCTCGGTTGCATAGCGCGGGTTGACGAGCGTGGCCTCGATGCCGTACTCGGCAGTCAGACGGTTTGCCACGCGCTCGCCCAGCTCAAAGAAATCGCCAAGCGCGAGCACGGCCACGTCGCGACCCTGGCACACCACGTTGTAACGAACGGCGCCGTAATCGGCGTCCTCGGCAGGCGCAAGATCGGGGCGGCTTACCAAGCCAATGCCCGGCACGCGAATCGCCACGGGATGCTCGCGGTGGTCGAGCGACCAGCTCAGCATGGATAGGTATTCCTCCATGCAGGAAGGCGCCAGGTAACGCATATTGGGGAGAGCGCCCAGCATAGAAATATCAAAGAACGAAAGATGCGTCTCGGATGTGGTGCCAAAGATCGATGCGCCAAACACCAGGATGGTTGCGGGGACATCGTTGAGGCACAGGTCGTGCCACAGCTCGTCGTAGGCGCGCTGCAAAAACGTGCCGTACACACCAAAGACTGGCTTGGCACCCGAGCGCGCAAGCGCGGTGGCAAAGGTCACGGCGTGCTCCTCGGCAATGCCCACATCGACGAACTGTTTGCCGGCGGCGGCGCGAAGCTCGGGTGTAAAGCCCATGATGTAGGGCGTGGCGGCCGTGATGCCCACGACCTGCGGATCGTGCTCGATGGCGGCGCTGAGCGCCTCGCCCGTAATGTCGGCATAGGTGCGCGGCGCAGGCTCGCTCGGATGGCCCGGGCAGAGCTTGCGCCCAGTCGCCATGTCAAACGGACCCACATGATGCCAGCGCTCGGGGTCGCTCTGGGCTGGCTCAAAGCCCTTGCCCTTTGCGGTGGAGACGTGCAGCACGATGGGATGATCGATATCGCGCAGCTCCTGCAGCGTGTCGACCAGGGCCAACACATCGTTGCCGGTGTCCAGATAGCAGTAGTCGAGCCCCATCGCGCGGAAAACGTTGCGCTCACAGGTGCCGTTGCTGGCGCGTAGCTCGGCCAGATTGCGATACAGGCCACCGTGGTTTTCGGCGATGGACTGGTCGTTATCGTTGACGATGATGATCAGGTTGCTGTCGAGCTCGGCGGCATTGTTAAAGCCCTCAAACGCCAGACCGCCCGAAAGCGAACCGTCGCCAATGATGGTGATGACGTTGTACGCATCGCCCGCCAGGTCACGAGCGTGCGCCAAGCCGCAGCCCAGGCTCACCGACGTGGAGGTGTGGCCCATGGCGAACAGGTCGTGCTCGGACTCGTCAGGATTGGCAAAACCAGAGGCCTCGCCGTAGCGTGCCGGGTCGATATAAGTGTACGCGCGCCCAGTCAGCGCCTTGTGGGCGTAGGTCTGGTGCGAAACATCAAAGACAATCTTGTCGATGGGGGAGTTAAACACGCGATGGAGCGCAACCGTAAGCTCAACGACGCCCAGGTTGGGGGCAACGTGCCCGCCGACGGCGGCGGAGCTTTCGAGGATGGCGTGGCGGATCTCGCCGCAGAGCAGCGGAAGCTCGGCGCGATCGAGAGCCTTGACGTCCTCGGGCGTTGTCGTTTGCGTAAGCAGCATCGTTGTGGGTTACTCCATGCGAATCGTGCGCCGGCACTCCCTCGGCCGGCACAATTGCACAAGACAGTCTCGCACATTTTGGCGTTTGATATGTGACGGCGGCGCGGTAATTCGCCAACTGGTGGGGCAAAACGTTTTGTCCGATGCCATACTGGTAAATTCGATGATGATTTTATTCATTGCGCGCAGGCCGCGGCTTGCCGCCGAGCGCCGCCGGAAGGAGGCCGCATGTCCGATACCGTTCGTGCCGAGAAAATCGCGCGCGAGGTCGACGATGCCGCCCGTCAGCTTGCCCAGGCGGGCTGCTTGGACCTGATGCATGAGTTTATCCAACATGGCGATGTGACGGTCTATACGCATGTGACCTCGGTAGCGCGGGCAAGTCTGTCCTTTGCCGAGCGCCTGGGCCGCGTCGGTATCTCCGTCGACCGCTTATCGCTGCTGCGCGGGGCCCTGCTGCACGATTACTTTCTCTACGATTGGCACGATCCCGATCCGAGCCATCGACTGCATGGCTTTCGCCACCCGTTTTTTGCCCTGGCGCGTGCGGAGGAAGATTTTGAGCTGACGTCGCGCGAACGGAACATTATCGTGCGGCATATGTTTCCGCTGGTACCGGTCCCACCGACGTGTCGCGAGGCATGGATTGTGTGCCTGGCCGATAAATGGTGTGCTCTGCGCGAGACGGTCGCCGGCCGTCTGCCGCGCAAAGGCGGCGCGAACGATTTGAACGAGGGTTCGAGTGACGGCTCGAGCAAAGATTCGAGCGAAAAGAGGAGAGGGTAGACGGTGGGGACCGCGATCGACATGGCTTTTGGCGGCGCGACGCTTGCCGCCTGCCCGCTTTCGGCACTGGTGCTCTCGTTTGCCTTCTACGGGTTTTGCGGCTGGGCGTGGGAGTCGACGGTTTGCGCCATGCTCAATCACGGACGATTCGCCAACAGTGGCTTTTTGCTGGGGCCGTGTTGCCCTATCTATGGTGTGGGCGGCATAGCCTGCTGGCTTTTGCTGCGCGGGATTCCGGATGCCTCGAGCCAGTTTGTTGCCGCGGCGCTCGTATGCAGCGTGATTGAGTACAGCGTCGGCGCGCTGTTGGAAAAAACAACGGGCGCTCGCTTTTGGGACTATTCGCACCTGCCGTTTAACCTGCACGGACGCATCTGTCTGTACTGGGCATGCGCGTTTGGCTTGGGTGCGTTGTGCATTTGTCGTTTAGTGGAGCCGACATTGCTGGGGCTGCTTGGCCATCTGCCGGTGCTGATTGTGCGGCTGTCCGCCTTTATCGTTGCGGTCGCGATGATGGTCGACGCGGCGTGCTCGTTGGCGAGCTGGCGCCGCCTGTCCGATCAGCTGGAGCGCGTGCGCGCCGACCTTGCCGACCGTATCAACGAGTCGCTTGCCGATGCCTCCGACTCCATGCTCGAACGCATTCCCGAATCGACGATTGACTCGGTGGCGCAGACGCACATCCGTAGCCGTGCCGTTAACGCGTGGCTGGCCGAGCTGGGTGACGCCGCGCTCGATGCCCTGCGCGAGAAGGCTTCGATGCCGACGTTTATCTCGGATGGTGCTCGCGGCCTGGCGCTTGCTGCCCGCCGCGTTGCCGATGCCGCGCCGAGCATGCCGCGTCCGTCGCTCAGTCGTCGCCTTGCCGGCAAGCGCATGAGCCGTCCGGTGCCGAGTGTGTCACTCAGCCGCCGCGACCTACGCTTCTTCAATGCCTTTCCGCGTCTGCGTATCAATCGCTACGAAGGTGTCATTCGAGCTACCGACCTCCGCGATCGAGCCCGCGAGCTGTTCCGGCGCTAGCCGGGACGGGTGCGCTCACGGCTCCCTTGCTCGCGTATTTCCCGTTCGTTTCGCGCCCGTTGCCGCGCCGTTTCCAAGATTGCGGCACCGTTTCCATTCGACAACGCAGCGTTTAACAACGCCGTATCTGGTCTACACCAGTTGCCCCTCGGCCGCATCATGGGCGCCGACAACGTCCATGCGACCAAGGGGAAGCGAATGTACGATACGGGATCGACAACGTTTATGCTCATCTGCACCATGCTCGTGTTTTTAATGACACCGGGTCTGGCGTTTTTCTATGGCGGCCTGTCCAGGCGCAAAAATGTCATCAACACCATGCTTATGTGCTTTGGCGCCATTGGCTTGGTTGGTGTGCTGTGGATTGTTGCCGGCTGGTCGCTGGCCTACGGCGGCGACGGTTCCAGCCCGTTTATTGGAGGCCTTGACCAGCTGCTGTGCCTGCCGGTGCTCAACCAGGTGCTGCGGGCGGCCGAGGGCAATGCTACGGACGGTGCCGTCTACCCTCAGATCACCAACATCGCCTTCCAGATGGCATTTGCCATGATCACCGCCGCTATCGTCACGGGCAGCCTGGCAGGCCGCGTTAAGTTTGGTGCCATGACGGCCTTCCTGGGCATTTGGCTGCTTGTGATCTATGCGCCGCTCGCCCACATGGTTTGGGGCGGCGATGGCTCCTTTATCGGTGACATCATCGGAGCGCTCGACTTTGCCGGCGGCGACGTGGTGCACATTTCGTCCGGTCTTACGGGCCTGATTCTCTGCTTAATGCTCGGCCGTCGTCGCGGCTTTGGCATGATGAGCTACCGTCCGCATAACGTGCCGTTTGTGGCGCTGGGCGCCGGCCTGCTTTGGTTTGGCTGGTTTGGATTTAACGGCGGCAGCGAGTTTAAGGCCGACGCCGTGGCGGCGCTCGCCATCCTCAACACCGTGACGGCCAGCGCGGCGGGCATGGTCTCGTGGCTTGCCGTCGAGCGCGTGCACACCGGTCGCCCCACGCTGGTGGGTGCCAGCACCGGTCTGGTCGCGGGCCTTGTGGTGGTCACGCCGGGCGCGGGCTTTGTCGAGCCGTGGGCGGCGCTGGTTATGGGCCTGATCGTATCGCCCGTCTGCTACCTGGCCATCAGCCATCTTAAGACCAAGTTCGGCTACGACGATGCGCTCGACGCGTTCGGTTGCCACGGCATCGGCGGCATTTTGGGCGGCGTGCTCACGGGCCTGTTCTGCGTGCCGGAGCTTTCGTGGACCGGTAAGGGCGGCCTGTTCTACACGGGCGACGTGTCACTGCTCATCTCGCAGATCTTAGGCATTGTGGTGACGGTCGCTATTGTGCTGGTGCTCGACTTGGTGATCGCCGCGGTGGTCAAGGCGCTGTTCCACGGTAGCCTGCGCGTGGACGAGGCCGACGAGGCGCTGGGCCTGGATGCGAGTCAGCACGGCAAGAGCGCCTATCCTTCTTTCTCCGGACTCGATTAGCAGCTTCCCCAAGCACCGCACCTTGCCGTTCAATCGTCGCTCACGTACTTAAGTACGCTTCGCTCCTCTTTCACGGCAATCTGCGGCACTTGGGAAACCTGCTAAGACCAGTCAGTTGAACTTATTGATCTCTGAGGTTGGTTTGCGGCACCTGGAAAACCCGTGCCATGTGAAGGGCAATTCATTTCTTTTATTGAAGAGAGGAATTCACTATGAAGAAAATTACGGCTATCGTGCGCCAGGAGAAGCTTGAGGTTCTCAAAGACGCGCTGTTTGCTGCCGATGTTCGCGGTATGACGATTAACCAGGTGCAGGGCTGCGGCGCGCAGCATGGCTGGAAGGAATACGTGCGCGGCAACGAGCTGCTCGTCAACACGATCCCCAAGGTGCAGTTCACCCTCATCTGCGCCGATGAACATGTCGACGGCATTGTCGACATCATCTGCAATGCCGCCCGCACCGGTGCCGTCGGCGACGGCAAGATTTGGGTCGAGCCGGTCGAAGAAGTCATCCGCATTCGCACCGGCGAACACGGCCCGGCCGCGGTGTAGAATCGACCGCCTACCATCCGCAACGTTAAAATGCTGCAATGAGGCACAAGACTTGCGTTGCGGATGGGCGGATTATGGGTCGCAATAAATATCCCGAGGAGACGGTCGCGAAGATTCTCGACGCGGCACTGGAGCTATTCTGCGCACAGGGTTATGAGGGGACGAGCATTCACGATATCGTTGACCGTCTCGATGGCATGACCAAGGGCGCTGTCTATCATCACTTCAAGAGCAAAGAAGAGATTTTTAACGCCGCGTTTGATCGGGCGATGACTCCGATTGTTGAGCACCGCCGCTCGATGCTTGGCGTCGGTAATATGACCGGCGCCCAAAAGCTCAAGCGACTGTACGCGCCCGAGTCCGTAGTTCCGCAAATTGAGCTATGGGCACGTATGCGTCCTGCAGCAGATCCGGTAAAAAGCTCGCGTCTTCTGGCGATGCAGTACCAGGGCTCGTTTAACGAGTTGGCCGATGGCTGTCTCTTGCCAGTGATCGAGGAGGGCATCGCCGACGGCTCCATTGCGTGCGAATGCCCGCGCGAAGCGGCTGAGGCCGTATCGTTGTTGGCGAATCTTTGGCTGCTGCCGCTGTTCCGTCCGCTTGAACCCAAGGATCGAATGCTCGCTCGCGCTCAATGTTTGGCGCAGATGGCCTCTGCGGTGGGACTCGATTTGGGCGAGGAAGTGCTCCAGACAACGGCACGGATTTGGGACGTATGGGACCGTGCCGGGTGGTAATATAGATACTGACGGTATGTAATTGATTTGAGAGGGCAGCTTCGGCTGCCCTTTTCAAGTCGATAAATACATACTAGCGGTATGTATGGGGGGCGGACTTATGGCTGGGCTGAGAGACGTCGGCGTCTCGTTGAAATCAAAAACAGTGCGGTCAATCAGGCTCGCGGAACTTCTGGTTGCGCAGCTGTGCACGTATTCGATGCTGTCGGCGCTGTGCTTTGCGTATCCACTTTACTTGTTCGATTGCAGTGGATCGTCAACGTTATATGGCGTCGTCGTGGCGACGGCGTTCATACCCGGCGTACTCGCAACTCCGGTTGGCGGAATCTTGGCGGATAGGGGAAGACATCGCGAGGTCCTGGTGGTCCTCGGTATTGCTCTGATGACTACATCGCTGCTGTCTATCCCCATGAAGCGCTCATTGCCTCTTGCGGTCGTCGTAGTAGCGATACTTTGTGTTCAATATGGCGTTCAATCGCTGCTGAAGCCAATGCTCCAAATTGAGACGGTGCGCATGGCGGGTGAAAAGAAGGTTGAGCGGGCCACTGCATTGGTTTCGCAGGTGACCATGGTGAGCAATATCTTGGGCCCTGTGGTCGGGACGGCAGTCTATGGGTGCTTTGGCATCGATGCTCTTTGCACAATCGCGTCGGTAACGTTTGCGATTTCAGCTCTGTTGTTTGGTGGCGTACTCAAGCAAAATGCCTCATCTGAAACGATGGGAGACGGCGCGACTCGTACGACATGCCGAAACGATTTTCGGGAGTCGATTCGGTATCTGTTGCAAAATGCATCATTGGTCGCTGTGATTTTGCTTGCGGCCGTTTTGAACCTTGCGTTGGTTGGGCTAACGATTGGCGCTCCCATTATTGTTACAAAGCATCTCGGCATGCAATCGTCCTGCGTTGGGATAGTTGAGGTTGCTCTGGGCTTGGGTGGTCTTACTGGCAGTGGCTTGGTCGGCATTTGGCCGCATCGCTTTTCTTTCAATGGCATATGTCGATATGTTGCGATGATCTGTTTTGGAGTCGTACCGATTATTGTTACGCTACTGTTCGGCGCAGATGTATGCGTGTTCACCGTGTTTGCGGTTGGTTCGGCATGGATCATGGTGTGGGCAAGCATTGCGTCGGTTGAAATCACCGCGTTTGTTCAGCGGGCAGCGCCGACTGAGCTCTGCGGAAAAGTGCTTTCGGTCGTTTACATGGTCCTTTCCTGCGCAACGCCGATTGGGCAATTGGTGTACGGCGTTGCATATGGTCGATGGGCACCGGCGTTTGTATTCGCAGCCATGCTGACGGTGCTGACGCTGACGATGGCGCTGTTTTATCGGCTGAAAAGTCGCTTGCGGCGATTGTCTTAACGCGTAGTGGCACCGTGAATCTGCGGAGGCAGTGGCCCGCCGCGCCGGGACGGCATTGTTTGGACATGCCTCTCCTTCGTCTACAATATCGGGCAGACGAAGGAGGGGCATGCCCATGATCAAGATGTTCGCGAGCGACTTAGACGGAACGCTGCTTAACGCCCTGCACGAGGCAGATGGGACTATCCGCCGCGCCATTCGCGAGCTGACCGAGGCTGGCTTGCATGTGGTTCCCGCGACCGGACGCTCGACGCTGCCGATCGGCGAGCATGGCTTTACAGGCCTGGCGCTTGACGCCTGCTGCTCCAACGGATCCATCGTGCGCGACAGTCATGGCGAGGTGCTCAAAACCTGGACCGTCGACCCGCAGATCACCGAGGAGCTACTCAAGGAGTTTCCGGATATCTGTTTTGATTGTTCTACGCCCGATGGCATGTTTTCGAGTGGATCGTTCGAGATGCATCAGGCGGGCTTTAAAAAGGACAGCCCCATCAAGCGTATCGTGATGCGTGGCATGCGTGCACGTGGCGGCTATCACGAGGAACAGTATTTCGACCAGTCGATCGGCGACATCTTGCGCCACGATGTGTGCAAGATCAATTGTCGCGTGACCTCGCCCGAGCTGGAGCGTGACCTTAAGGCCTATCTTGCCGAACGCTCGGACCATGTGGTCAACGCGCCGTTCGATCCGGTGATGTTCGAGATCACGGACGTGGCGTGCAACAAGGGCGAGAGTGTGGCCTGGCTGGCGGGCTACTACGGTATTGCCGAGGACGAGGTCGCGGTCTACGGCGACGGCGGCAACGACATCGCCATGCTCAAGCGTTTCCGCCACAGCTATGCGACCAAAAACGCTAGCGATGCAGCTAAGGCTGCTGCGAGCGCAACTATCGGCAGCTGCATGGTCCACGCCGTCCCCAAACACATGCTCGCCACCATGCATAAGCAGAGCTCCCGCACCATCATCGAATAATGTGACAAAGGGACTGTCCCTTTGTCACATGGGAGATACCGGCTTTTGGCGTATAGGACTATTACGCTTTCGCCACCAACAAATTTCGAGTTATTCGGCCTGTCGGAGGACGTTAAATGGCTAAAGATGCCCTCTCGGGAACATTCATGCCTCTAATGGTGTTTGATTCGGTGACGTAAGTGCGCAAATGGGCATGTATACGCTCAAATAAGGACAAAAACCCTCAGATAATCCCGGCGGTGCATTTATACAGAACCAGTAGCGTGGCCGAATAACTCGAAAAATGTAGGTGGCAGTTCGGCGACAAGCTCGGGTATGGCAAAGGAACTGTTCCTTCGTCATACCCGAGCTCCGATCTTCTGAAATACGAACAAACATTCGCATATCTAACTGCGCTTTGATAGAATCGGTATCGTTGACGGCAGTTCCATGTGCCGGGCAGCGCCCTCCATCTGATGGGAGGTGATGCCCATGACCGATTTGATTGATTTCGTGAAGCTCCTGACCGCTTTGGTCTCGCTCCTCACGACGCTTATCGGACTTTCCGAGGCACTCAAGCAACGTTCGAAGCAACGTAAGAGGGGTCGCCGCCGTTAAGACGTTGACCCCCTAAAACAAGCAACGGCGCTGCCCAGCTTTCCAGAACTTGGGCTGCCGTCGACACTATTCTACCCACGAATGACATTTTGGACAATCGACAATGCCGCTTCTAAAAGCTGAGCGCAACCTAATGTGACAAAGGGACAGTCCCTTTGCCACAATCTAAATATTGCCTTTACGTGTTGATGCACACGGTGTGCAATAATACTCGCACTGTGCAATAGCGCACAGGCTGAGTAACAAGGAGGACGCTTGTCCCAGCTCGAGAAATGCGACCGCCGATCCCTTCGCTCGCAGCGTGCCCTTCGCCAGGCACTTGCCAGCGAGCTTGCCGAAAGCGGCGACCTTTCACGCATTAATGTCGCGTCGCTCACCGAGCGCGCTGGCCTTACGCGTCGCACGTTCTATTCGCACTACCGCGATATCCCCGACTTTATCAATCAAATCGAGGACGGATTGCTGGCCGAGATCCGTGAGCGCATTGAGCTCATCACCGCAGCTCAGCTGCCCGATCTTTACCGTAACATTGACGAGCTCGAGCCGGCGCCCGGTTCGGTTGAGCTGCTGCGTTATCTTGCGGCCAACCGCGACTTAATCGGTGCGCTGCTGGGTCCGGGCGGCGACCAGGCCTTCATTAAAAGGATTATCGACACCGCACGTGAGGCCGTGGCGCCGCGTGCGCAGACGGGCATTTTGGGCCTGGCGTTAGGCACGTTCTTTGACTACTACGTCACCTACGTCGTGAGTGCCGAGGTCGGCCTGATTCAGCGCTGGTTTGAGCGTGGGCTCACCGAATCGCCCGAGACCATAGCGCGCATCATGACGGTTATCGCCTTTGTGCGCCCCGGCGACCTGTATGGCCAACCCATCGATATCAACGTGCCGGAATACGGCATGAAGCTATTGAATCTGCAGCTCGAGGACGCGGTCGACACCGCCGCAACCGTCGAGTCCAACAACTAAGAGGAGAGACAATGAGCAAACTCGTCGAGGGCATTAAGGACCGCATGGTCGCTGCCGCACGCGAGGCCGCGCCCGCCGTGGTGGACGCCGCGCAGAAGGCCGCGACCGCTGCTGCCGAGAAGGTTGCCGAGGCTGTTGCCGAGGCCAAGAATGCGGCGGGAGAGACGCTTGCCGCCGACGCAGCCACGCCCAACGTTGC
>DXLR01000072.1:0-12993 GCA_019414625.1 Collinsella sp. | reverse complement strand
CCTTGCCCGATACGCCCGTGTCGCACTGAAGCAGGCCATCGGGGATAAGCATACGGTCCTCGCCGGCAATCTTGCGCTTCTTGTCCACATAGCCGATCTCCATGGTGCTCGCACGCACGATGGCATAGCTCGGCACCTTTTGCGAAGGGTTCGGCAGAATGGCGTAGTGGCGCGCGATATCGTTGCGCACCTCCCCCTCCTCGCGGCCCACTTCGTGCATAAAAGCCTGCTTGGAGCCCAGCAGCATCACGGCAAACCAGCGGGCATCCTCATCGTCATCAAAGTCCGCCACAAGCACGTCAGTGGACTCGGCTTTCTCGGCCTTAGTAAGTTCGGAAGAGATGAACTCCGCAATCTGCTGAGACAGGTCCACGAACTCACGCTCACCAAAGAAATAGCCCTTGAGCTCGCCGCCGAATGCGGAGTTCTCGGCAAACGTGGCACGCTTGTTATCAGCCGAGGTACGAGCGCGCCGCAAATGCGTGGTTACGAAATTACGCACGGTGCGGCTCTCGATATCGAGCTCGCGTTGACTCATGACGTTGACGGCAGAGTCAAAGTCCAGGATATGCAGAATCGCGTGATTGATTTTCATATACGGCATTCCGTTCTAGATCGATTTCGGCACGAACCAGTATAGCGGTCGATCCCGCCCCAGGCGCATCGAAGATTGGTGCATCGGGGACAGGTTACTTTGCACCAATAGCTAGCGCAGGAGCTCGGACTGCCAAGCCTCGAGCTGTTCTGCCAAGCTCTTGCCGGCAGCGGGCATGTCGATCTGGGGACGTTTGGGCAGAAGTGCACACTTAAGAATCGCAACGATAGTCTGCGAGACAAAGCGTCGCGTATCCTTGTCAAAGCCTTGCGCAGCCTGGAGCATCACGGGCAGGCTCTCGCGCAGATTCCCAGCGATATCTGCAAACCGCTCAGCACCCGTAGCCTCAAACACGGAGAACAACGCATCTACAAAACGCTCGCGCTCGCTAGGTGACACTGCAAGCAGCATCTCGCGAATGGAGCCATCAACGTATCGAGCACCGGCGGACAGGCGCTCACAGTACACGAAGTCGCGACCATCAACCACCCAGCTAAAGGGATTGTGCTGCAGCAGGCTGAACTCGGTGCTCTCAACGATGGCATAGTCCTCCTGCGTCTCGAACATCATGCCAAAAATCGACGACCGAGGTAGCGTCTTGTCGATTCGGCTGGATAGATCAGCGAAAGCGTTGCCGTTCAGAAACTCCTCGACGAAGCCCGGACCATCATGGGAATACGCCCGTTCGATTCGCTCACGGGCGACATCGGAGCACATCGCCGCACCGTACACCGCAAGGTTTCCACCCTTGGAATGACCTCCGCACAAAAGCGGCCCGTCAATCGTATCCGCTGCCTCGTCCACATAACGCGCCGCGGATTCCTGGGCCGGCACAGGACACCGGAACGCCATGTTAAAGTCCTCTTTCCAGCCCACAATCGTGCTGTCGGTCCCCCGGAAGGAAAGATAGCTAAACCCCGCCGGAAATCGGAACGTCATAGCCGCAAACTGCTCCGTCGTCTCGGCATCACTCACGGTACGATAGCCGCAAACGTGCACGCCACGGTAGCGAGGGCTTGCTGCCACGGCCTCCAACAAGGCCCTGCTCCCCTCTGGATCCCACAGGTCGCCAATCATGTCCCGGTAGCACTCGGCACGAAGCAGCTCGCGTACGTCTAGGCCCTGCCAGTTCGTCAGATCCGCCATATCACCCGGCAAACGCAAATAGGACAACCACGCAAAGACCAGGCTATCCACCGCGCAGAACGGCCGCTCCTCAAACGGATCAAACGCCGTCTGGGCATAGGTCAAAAAATTAGGCGAATCCGACATGGCCCTCCCATCAACTATGGTGCATTGGGGTGGTGCAAAGTAACCTGACCCCCTCGCACCAAAAAGGCGCCCGGACCGTGTGGCCCGGACGCCTTTTATTGTAGCCTGTTGCCCAAAAGAGCTTGATTTAGCAGGAGAAGTCGACGCTGTCGATGATGTCCTTGAGGGCCTTTGCGGAGGCGGTGAGCTCATGCTGCTCGTCATCGTTCAGCGGCACGGGGACGCGGCAGACAACGCCATCGCGGCCGACGACGGTCGGCATGGAGATGGCCAGATCGGACAGGCCATACTCGCCCACCATGAGCGAGGAAACGGGCAGAACGGTCTGCTCGTCACGCATAACAGCGGTGCAGATGCGCTTGACAGCCATGGCGACGCCGTAGTAGGTGGCGTGCTTCTTCTCGATGATGGTGTAGGCGGAGTTCTTGACGTCCTCGGCGATGCGCTTCTCGGCGGTCTCATGCTCCAGATGACCGTGAAGCTCGCAGAAGGTGTTCAGCGGCACGCCGGCAACCTGAGCGCTGGACCAAGCGACAAACTCGGAGTCGCCGTGCTCACCCATGACATAGGCCTGGACATCGCGCGGGTCAACCTCGACGTGAGCACCAAGCATCTGCTGCAGACGGCCAGTGTCGAGCACGGTGCCGGAGCCGATGACATGGCCCTCGGGCAGGCCGGACATCTTGATGGCAGCATAGGTCAGAACATCAACCGGGTTGGAGACGATTAGCAGAATGCCGTCGAAGCCGGACTTCTTAATCTCGGGGATAATGGACTTAAAGATGTTTACGTTCTTGTTGACCAGGTCCAGGCGGGTCTCACCGGGCTTCTGGGCAGCGCCAGCGGTGACGACGATCATGGCGGCGTCCGCGACATCGGAATAATCGCCGGCGTAAATCTTCATCGGCTCGGCAAACGTCATGCCATGCGCGATATCCAGGGCCTCACCCTCGGCACGGTTCTTGTCCACGTCGATGAGGACCATCTCGGAGAACAGACCACTCTGCATCAGTGCGAACGCCGAAGACGAACCGACGAAACCGCAGCCGACAATAGCGACCTTCTTCTCGTTAACCATTAGAAACTCCCATCTCTCTCCACAAACAAGCCGCCCGGGAACGACCCGAGCGGCTTGCCGTAATCCCAATACATCCAATCGGGACTTTGATTATGCCCCTATTCGCAGCCAAAAATCGACCGTTTACCGAAATTGTTTGCAGGATTCGTAAAATAACTGTACGAAATCGGTTTCGAGCTATTGACGAGCCGAAATACCTTTCTAATACAGGCCCGCCTCGCGAATGGCCTCGACAGCCAAAGCAATCTGATCGGGCGGCAGGACCAACGCCATGCGCACGTGCCCCTCGCCCGAAGGACCAAAGCTCGCGCCCGGCGTCACCACAACGCCGGCCTTCTCCATGAGCTCCTCGCAAAACGCCATGGAATCGGTGCGACCACCGGGAAGCTTGGCCCACACAAACATAGAGCCATGTGCGTTGGGACGCTCCCAGCCCAGGCCCTCAAGACCGTCGCACAGGGCATCGCGGCGCTCCTGGTACTTCAGACGCTGCGCCTCGACCTCATCGCGCGGACCGTTCAGGCAGGCGATGGCGGCCTTCTGAATCGGGAAGAACATGCCAAAGTCGATCTGGCTGCGCAGCTTGGCAAAGGCAGAGACCACGTCCTCGCGGCCGACCAAAAAGCCGATACGCGCACCGGTGACGTTAAACGACTTGGAGAGCGAGAAGAACTCAACGCCCACCTCGAGCGCACCGGGATACTGCAAGAAGCTGCCGCCGGGCTCGCCGTCAAACACGATGTCGGAGTACGCGTTGTCATGAACGATCAACAGATCATGCTCGCGGGCAAAGGCGATAATCTCCTCGTAGACCTCGGGCGTGCCCACCGAGCCGACCGGGTTCGCGGGCAGCGACACGATCATATACTTGGCACGATCGGCCACCTCGGGATCAATACCCGCCACATAGGGCAGGTAATTATGCTCGGCAACCAGCGGATAGTATTCGAGCTTGGCATCGGCGATCTTGGCACCCGCCTCAAAGACCGGGTAGCACGGATCGGGAACCAGAATGGTGTCACCTGGATCGAGCAGGGCCAGGCCCAAATGGCCCACACCCTCCTGCGTGCCGTTGCACGACTGCACCATAGACGGCGTAATGCCCGAAACGCCAAAGCGACGCTCATAGTAATCGCACACGGCTTGCTTGAGTTCGGGCAGGTCGCGCAGGGCATACTTCCACATCTCGGGATCTTGGGCTGCCTGCGTGAGCGCCTCGACCACGTGGTCGTACGGCTTAAAGTCGGGCGTGCCCACGCTCATGTTGTAAATGGTCTTGCCCTGAGCCTTCAGCGCGAGAAGCTTGTTGTTGAGCGAGGCGAAGACCTCCGCGCCAAAGCGGTCGAGACGCTGCGATGCCTGCATGGTGCCACCTTTCGATATAAAAAACGCGGCGCTCCGACAAGAGCGCCGCGCGATACGGGCCATCAGATTGCAAAAGTGTAACGCTTGCAACCCCCGTATTGGTTCAATTTAGCCAACCTTAGTCAACTGGATTGAGCGCGTCGATCTGCGCAAGCCACAGACGCGAGCTAGCGTCACTCGGCATACGCCAATCGCCGCGCGGGCTGAGCGTCACCGAGCCCACCTTGGGACCATCGGGCAGGCAGCTGCGCTTAAACTGCTGGGCAAAGAAGCGACGGTAGAACGTACGTAGCCACGTGTGGACGGTCTTGGCGTCGTAGACGCCCTCGAAGCTCTTGAGCGCCATGCGGTAGATCTTGCCAGGCTCAAAGCCAAAACGCAGCAGGTAGTAGAGGAAGTAGTCGTGCAGCTCGTACGGGCCCACCAAATCCTCGGTCTTCTGCGCAATCTCGCCGTCGCCCGTGGGCGGCAGAAGCTCGGGGGACACCGGCGTATCGAGGATATCGAGCAAGACCTCGGCAATGCGCCCGCCAAAGACATCGGCGGCATAGCGCACCAGATGGCGCACAAGCGTCTTGGGCACGCTCGCGTTGACGGCGTACATGCTCATGTGGTCGCCGTTATAGGTAGCCCAGCCGAGCGCCAGCTCCGACAGGTCGCCCGTGCCGATGACAAAACCGCCAGCCTGGTTGGCCAGATCCATCAGAATCTGCGTACGCTCGCGCGCCTGGCTGTTCTCGTAGGTCACGTCCTGCACGGCCGGATCATGCTCGATATCCTTAAAGTGCTGTTCCACGGCTGCATGGATCGAGACCTCGCGGAAGCTCACACCCAAGTCACGAGCGAGCGACTCGGCATTGGACTTAGTGCGGTGCGTGGTGCCAAAGCCGGGCATGGACACGGCCGTGATACCGGTGCGCGGCAGGCCCAAGGCGTCGAACGCACGCACGGTCACGAGGAGCGCCAGCGTGGAATCGAGGCCGCCCGAAAGGCCGATGACGGCAGCCTTGGTGCCCGTATGGGCAAGGCGGGTCTTGAGGCCCGCGGTCTGCAAGTCAAGAATGGTCTCGCAGCGCTCGGCCAGGTCGCCGTGATCGGCCGGCACAAAGGGCGCGCGTGGGAAAACACGGTCGATGCCGAGCGCATCGCGCAGGACAGGCTCTTCGGCGAGCGAGCCCTCAAACGAGAACTCGACGGTCACGGCCTCCGGCGCATCGTCCGAGCGCGTCCATGTCGTCGAGCGACGGCGCTCGGCAACCAGACGGTCAAGATCGACATCGGCCACCGCCATATCGCAGGTAAGCAGTTTAGTGGCGGCGAGCTTGGATCCGTTTTCGTAGATAAGGTTCTCGCCCGCAAAGACCATGTCGGTCGTGGACTCGCCCTCGCTCGCGTCTGCATAGGCATAGGCACAGTACAGGCGCGCGCTCTGATTGGAGATTAGGCTGCGGCGGTAATCTGCCTTACCGATAATCTCGTCCGAGGCCGACGGATTGAGGATCACCGTGGCACCGGCAAGCGCCATCTCGGTCGAAGGGGGCGCCGGCACCCACAGGTCCTCACAGACCTCAACGCCCAGCACCAGGTCCTCGGCGCCCTCATCACAGCAGCGGTAGACAAGCCCCGAACCCAGCGGAACCGGACCCTGACCGGCAAACTCGACCCACACAGGATCTGCGGGCGCCGGAGCAAACCAGCGGCGCTCGTAGAACTCACCGTAGTTGGGCAAATACTTCTTGGCCGTAAGACCCAAAAGCTCACCCGCACAGCACACGGCGGCGCAGTTGTAGATATTCTCGGCAACTGCAACGGGAAGACCGATGGTAAAGACAATCGGCAGCTCGCGAGTTTCATCGAGAATATGCGCCAGTGCGGTCTCGCAGGCATGCAGTAATGTGCGGTTATGGAACAGGTCGGCCGCGGTATAGCCGGTCAGGTTAAGCTCGGGCAGCACCAGCGCGCGAACGCCGCGCTCGGTAGCCTCGCGAACAGCCGCCAGCGCAACCTCGGCATTGCCCTCGACATCGGCCACGCGAATCCGCGGCGACGCCGCCGCGACCCGCAGAAAGCCATCGTTCTTATTAGCCGAAACGCAGCATTGCCTTGTTGATCTGGACACTGGAGGCCCCTTCTACCCTGAGATTCAGTCTAACGGACGTTCACATATCTCTAACTAGCCAAAGCAACCTCCCAGTTTACTGAGACGCTAACCTGTGCTAAGAGCATGTATTCCAAAAAAATCTTTAATTAAAAAAGGAGAAATCGATAATCGACTTCTCCTTTAAGCGAGGCAAGAAAATTCCGAAACTAATGGCAGAATTTATCCATGTAGTCCTCAAAGTCGAACACTTCTACCACGACGCCCTCTTCCTGAGACTCTTTCAGTTGCTCCAAGAGATCTTTGTTAATAACGTCCATGCAGAAACCTCCTCTATCTAATCAGTTGTAGTATATCTGCTTTCATGCAATTATCAACCAACTTGTTTAATTGCTCCTCGCTTGTCGATAGTCCCTCTTTTTTCAAAATGTCGCGCACCTCGTTCTTAGTAATCGGCTTTTCAAACAACGAAAGCAAAGCGAACGAAAAATCATTAACCGCACACATTCTATGGGTGGCACAACTCAGCAGTACTCTTAACCCCTCTTTTGAGCGTCCGACTTCTTTAACAAACGAACTTTTAACCAATTGAAAACCATTATCGTGCATTACATAATCGGCATCGATATTTGTATTCAGCAATCCATAATGCAACAGTTCTTCTATCGCCCTTGTCAGCTCGAGGTCGCCCTGATCAAGAATAAGAGAAATGCTACAATCGGCCTCCAATAAACGGGCCAACTTATGGTATACCAACTGGGAAACAGCATAGACATGATGGTATTCAGAATTATAGAAGTAGGCAAATGGCTCAACGAGCACGACAGAGGTCTTGGAATCCAGCCAGATTCGATCGGCTGGATTTAGACTAGTTAGCCGTCGCTTTACTTTAGTCAAATGTCCCTTATACCTGACAGCGTGAATAGAATCTAGGATCCAGGTCACCTCTGAAATATGAAGCCGCTGGGGCAAGTCAATTGTGTCGCTACCGTTTATGACCTCTTGCATATAAAAATCAATATGATGCTCATCAGATAAGGATTTTGCTTCATTTAAAGTTAAACCAGTGCCTGAAACATAATCTACTTCGAGGCGCAAATCCTCATATTGGGACTGCGGCATTACAGAGACACCATACTTATCGGGATGATTCCAAACATCCGACCCCATAACGAGACCAAAATTCGTAAATCCTCTCGTGGAATATGGAACACCACATACCTGTTTTGAATAATTCAAAACATTCTCTGTATAAGCTAAGGTGTTCAGAGCCTCTTCTTTAGTTTCGGTCGGAAAGCCAATCATAAAAAATAGATGAACAGGAATACCCGCATTGAGACAATCATGGATATTGCGATCAATCCAATCAACTCTCGTGTTCTTCTTCATTAGATCAAGAACTCTTTGGTTGTATGACTCGAGGCCAAACTGAATCTGCCTACATCCACTTTGGTATATCTTGTTAAAAACGTCTGTACTTAGGGTTGGAGAGAACCTCGTTTCTCCATGCCAGAAAAACGTTTTTCCCGATGCGTTTATTTCATCCGCGAGTTGCTCCATTCTTTTGCCTTCGAATGTTTCATCCACAAAAGAGAAAACTCTCGTGCCGTATTTTTCATTTAACCGACACATTATTTCAAATACTCTCGATATAGGCATCTTTCGGTAACAACCACCGGTAGCACCGGGAATGGTGCAGAAGGCGCAATGATTAAAACACTGCCTAGAGGAATAAACCGGCAATATTAGCTCAGGCATGAAGTATTTAGAAAGGGCGAAGCCATCGAAATCGGGAACTGTATCGTTGATAAATGTTTGCTCAATCCGATGGTTTTTATATATCTTTCCACCTTTAGCATGGCAAAGGTTTGGAACACAGTCGAGATTGTCATCACCAGAGTCAAGAGCCTCAAGAAGACGTGCAAGCGGCTCTTCGCCGTCATACATCATTATCGAATCAATGTATTCAAAAAAGGGATGCCATTCTTTCATGCAGTCATCTGCTAAACGAGTAATGTAATTGCCGCCCAATGAGACGTGTTTAACAGATGGACATTCTTCTTTAATCAGTTTCGCTAACGTAACTGCAGAAATCAATTGGAAACAGCCGCTCACCGAAATCCCAATAAACTCGATTTTTTCCCTCTGAATACGCTTAAGAAAGGCAGTTTCATAGAAGGAAATAAACGGATTATGCAAGGTATCCGCAAGCGATTTCATTATTTCTGGTGTCGAATAATAATCATAGGGCAGATCTATGGAGTTGAACGTGTATTTAACTCCATATGAGACGTGATTTATGATATAGAGTGCATTTCTAAAAATGTTTTCAGCATATTGTCTTTCTTTTAGATTAAAGTATCTCTTCGATCTGAAAATATCTTTTGCCTCGTCAACATTAAGTGCCGACTTTTGTATCAACTCGATTGTTAATTGGACATTCGAACTAAACGAATCCTTTGATTCCCGATACCTTTTACAGCACTCTTCGACATGTCTAAAAGATAGGAGGTCATCGTAAAATTCCACGTTTAAGTCAACAATGTCAACTTTGTATTGTTCAACCTCTTGAAGATATGACTTCAAAACAGGCAAGGCAAGATACGGCCCCACTGGACTCCATCCTGGGGGAAATACTAAAAGCGTTTTAGGCATATCAACGTCACATCTTTCGCAAATAATTCAATTGAAACACAACTACCATCATAATTGAAAATACACCAAGTCCTGTAACGAGAATTGAGAACATCGCGATGCTCGTGAACAGCGAAACAAGAAGTGTTGAAATAACAACAGCAACCGATTGCAAAGACTCCCTAATTGAAAACAGGCTTATCGATTCAGATCCGTCTCTCGCCAAATCCTGCAGCGATGTTATGAGAAGCACATCTTGAATGGCGTTTCCGGCACCGACGATAAAAAGGAAAATAAACGATATCCCAGACGCATAGCGATAGCCAAACGCCAGATACGCACCGAGCGCAAGATACGTCACAAAACAATATGATTTAACGCAATCGGAACCACTGATTAAACGACCATATATTGTATTTCCGAACAACAGTCCGATTGTAAGACTACTCTGAAGGAATCCGTATTGTATCGATGACGAGTCAAATTGCAATTGCGCTATAGCTGGCAAAAGAGAATTCAGAGAGCCGAATGCCACGCCACTAGAAATATCGATTAATAGGAAACCAATTGCCAAGTGCTTCGCGCTAAGATCACTAAATGCAGTCCTGTTTTTTTCATTTTTGCTTATTCCCTCTTTATCATTAACCTCGATAACCGACGGAACATCTCGCAGCAACCAGAACGACGCGGCAAAAGAAAGCGCGTCTAATGCAAGAACAGCCTCCGCCCCAAATTGAGCGACAACAAAACCGCCGGCAACTGGCCCCAGAACCATCATCAAATTCTGCAGGAACCCAAACGAATTATTAATTACGTCGCGATTGATACTATTCGTATTGGCTCTTAACAACGAGTAAAAGCAGGGCATTTCTACCGTTCGGCAAAGCGATACCGCGCACGTAATAGCAAACATACTCCATTTACTATCAACAAAAATATAGCAAACGAATAATCCCGCGCGAATTAAGTCTGCCAATCTCATGGCCTGCAGTGTCCCGATACCCATCTTCTGAGGCAGCTGCGCGAGCGCAACTGAAAACAGAGAGGGGGCAAATCTGCAGCAGACCATCAAAGCAGTTGCAGAAACATCGTGAGTTACCTCGTAAATTAGCATTGGCAAAGCAATATTCGCACACCAATTGCCTATTTCGCTTATCCCTCTAGCAATATATAGGACCCGAACCGGACGGCTAGCTCTCAATACCGTGAACATCACGATTAACCTCGTATTTCAGGCCTCGTTCATCCCTTAATAGGAATCCATAATCAACCAAGTACCGCCTCAACACGGCATAATCAGGATAGAGCTGTGACAGCACACGATTAACCTGAAGCTCCGTATAACTTGTATTTAATTCAAAGAAAGAGACGGCCCATAGCAGCATGATTCTTTTATAGCTTTCCTTTTTTGGAATTGAAACCAGCTCGCCATTCTTGAGAAATCGTTTTTTAAAGTCTATTAGCTCATCCATTCACATCCTCCATTTCATACGCATCTAATACTAAAAATGCATACGCTTTAGGTCATCGCATTCAGCTTCTTTATTCGAACTAAACTCGAACTAATCTAAATTATTTGCTCAGACACTCTTCGAAAGCTCGTTTTTCACTCTGAGTAAAATGCCCTTCCCAGTCAGTCCACGAACAGGAAGGCAACTCACAACGAGCGGAGTCGAAACCCTCTGCCGTCGGTCGTTCAAAATGCACGATAACCTTTTCGATATCGCCATCTGTAATCAGGTCAGAATGAATGACCTCGGTTCCATCTTCGAATGTCATATACGGGTACATCACGTAAACCACCTCGCAAACATAAATCCAGTTTAGCATCAAGCTATCGCACCAAAGACAGCAAGCCCCCTTGATGAGTTGATGGTATCTGTTAAATGTCACGTACGATTCACATCTGGTG
Organism: Collinsella sp.; assembly: GCA_019414625.1. Lineage (GTDB taxonomy): Bacteria > Actinomycetota > Coriobacteriia > Coriobacteriales > Coriobacteriaceae > Collinsella. Next base: position 2,039 of record DXLR01000072.1, on the reverse strand, counting down.
GGTACCCTGATGGCTACACGAAACGAAGCAGATTTACACCGGGAGGACCCCGTATGACAACCAAGTACACCGACGCGCCGCGCACGCGCGTCATGACGCCGGCATCACTCAACAACGGCGTGCACGAGAACCATTCCATCGGACAGACCATGGCCATCGCGCCCAAAAAGGGCCTGTTCGACGACATTTCCATTCCCCAGATCATCGCCGGCGCCGCAGCTGCCGCCACGAGCGTGGCGCTTGCTTCAAAGATCGGCATTGCCGGCTCGGTGATTGGTGCCGCTGTGAGCTCAGTCATCACTGTTGTGTCCTCGCAGGTCTATCGCCACTTTATCTCCGCCAGCGCCGAAGCAATCAAGGGCACGCATGCCGCTGTCGACTACCCTACCGGCGCCTACGAGCCCGTTGAGCCCAATGTCGAGGAGCACCTAGGTGGCGCCGCAACCACGCAGGAGATGCGCCAGGTTGCGGGACGCGCGACCACGGCGCGCGTCGCTCCCAACAGCCTGCGCGCCAAGGCGGCGGCTGAGCGCAGCCAGACGCAAAAGAAGGTCATCGTCTTCTCGATCGCTATCGCCATCGTCGCGGTCATCGCCTGCGCCGGCGCCATCCTTATCACCACTGCCGGTGAGGGTCTGGGCGAGCGTCCCGAGCCAATCCTGTCGTCGCGCACGACCGAGAGCGATGCAAATGGCAACACCCAGTCGCAGGATCAGCAAGCACAGACGGACGATACGCAAGACAGTTCTACCTCTGCCAATTCGTCCTCGAACACCCAAAACCAATCGCAGGGCACCGATTCCTCTGCGAACAACAGCGGCACGCAATCCGGCACGACTGACTCAAGCCAAACGACTGACGGCTCTCAACCGAGCACGGGCGGCCAGACGAGCGACACCACGTCGGGAACGGGCACAGCAGGCAGCAGCAACAGCAATTCGAGTGACACCACATTGGGCACGACATCTAACAGCTCGAGCCAAGGCACGGCATCGGGCAACTAAGCACTGCATCCCCAGATAGGCAACCTGTACAACGGGCGCGAATCGATAGCGGTTCGCGCCCGTTTGCCTTGGGTGCCGCCATGGCGAACGCTATGCGATGGTAAGATGCTTTACGTGTGTAAAGAGGAGATTTGCCATGAGCAAGACAATAGTTAGGCCCACGCTATCGCTGGGCAACCACATCTATCTGTATCGCCTGCTGCGCGACGCGATTGGGTGCGGTAAGCAAACGTTTATGACGCAGGTCGAGGAGGCGCTCGCCGCCGGCGACATGGCCGCTTATGACTTGGGCTTCGAGTCCACGCGCGAGTTGCTCGAGGAACTCGACGACTGCATTAAACTGACCGTCTTTAAGGGCGGCCGCCTGTATGCCACCGTCATCGCCAACGAGGCATGGGATGCCGCCCTTGCCAAGGACGAGGACAAGCGCAAGGCTACCAAGGGCGCCAAGCAGTCCTACAAAAAGAAGAAGCACGGCAAGAAGGACCTGAAGGCCGTGCGCCCCAAGCACGTTAAGCGTCCCGAGCCCGAAGCCATGGTTGGAGCCGTGCCGGAACCCGAACCCGAGACAGAGATCGAAGTCGCTATTGGAGTAACAGCAGAGGCCGAAACCGAAATCGCCGCCACGACCGATCCCGAAGTCATATCCGAGCAGGAAGCCACTGCGGAGCTCAACGAGGCATCCAAGTCGACAACCGAAGAGGCGGCTGGCCAGCCCGAGGCGCCCGTGTTCCAGAACCACGATGTCTTTGGCGACAACACCGAGGACAATCAGTCCGACGAGCTCGCGGATCAAGATGCTGCCGAGGCAACACCGGAGCCCGAGGCGCCCCAGCCTGCCATCTCGCTCACGGTTGTCTACGACCCCGAGAACGCCAACGCCGGCATCACCACCATGGTATCCACGCCGGTCGAGGCCAAGCCGAACGTCGAGGCAGAGGACACTCCGCAGGCCGATGCCAAAACCGGGACCGAAGACACGGCCATCTCCGTGGAACCGACAGATTCCATAGCTAAGCCAGAAGAGGCATCTGA
>DXLR01000071.1:0-48442 GCA_019414625.1 Collinsella sp. | reverse complement strand
CGCAACGCGTTGCGCTGAGTCCTGAGGCTGTTGCAATGAAAATGAGAATCAAGGCTCCCGGAGGGACCGAAAAATTTTTTCAAAAAAGTTGTTGCGCGCCGGACAGACTTCTGTGTATACTAATCCCCGCAGCGCACGCGAGCGGAAACAAACGCGAACGTCTGCCTGGGGAGTTAGCTCAGTTTGGTTAGAGCGCCGGCCTGTCACGTCGGAGGTCGCGGGTTCGAGCCCCGTACTTCCCGCCAACGCAATTAAAGCCACGTCTTCGGACGTGGCTTTTTGCGTTTGATACACTTTGTTTCGATAGAACGATCGCCCTGATGCATCTTTGCCCAGAATCCCCGCGCCTTCGGGAACGCAAGTAAAATCCAATAAGTATATCTGTCTAAACAGCAGCTTTGTTGCGCAACACCTGTTCAACGAGACAGGGGGTTAGGTTATACTAAATTGCACTGTGCGCCGCATCTGATGCATTTCGCTCCAAGCGCGGCACTCAGTGGATATCCGATTTACCATTTGGATGTCCTGGCGGTCATTTAGCGTCTCGACACAAGCTCGGCCCCGGAGCTCGTTCGAGCTGTTCGTATTCCTTGAAAGGGGAAAAATGGACATATCGAGGAAGACTGATTACGCCCTTCGTATGCTGGCGATGCTTGCCGAGGATCCGGAGTGTTTGCTTTCTGTTCGCACCGCTGCCGAAGAGGTCAATGTCCCGTATTCTTTTGCCCGCTCGATTCAGCACGGTTTGGTCCAGGCCGGTATTGTGGAGAGCTTGCGTGGCGTCCACGGTGGCATGCGTCTCAAGGTCAGTCCGGACGACGTCACTATCCGCCAGGTCGTCGAGGCCGTTCAGGGTCCTATGGTTATGAACGATTGCACCGCGCCTGATGGTGACTGTGCGCGCATGGGCGCGTGCTGCTATCATCCCCTGTGGGCCGGAGCTCAGGCGTTGATGCGCGACTACCTCGATTCCGTTTCGCTCGGCGACATCGTCGCTCACCGCCAGTTCCCGGCCGTCGATCCCAAGTTCGCCGACCGCGAAGCGTTTCCCGAGTACGCCACCTGCGCGTGCGCTTACCGGGAGGAATAGCGCCGCATAAGGAGCATATCCATGATTCAGGACCCCTTTCGTTCGATGATTCGTTCGGAAGGGGTCCTGCGTTATCGCGACCTTCCGTGGCGCCGCACACGCGATCCGTACATCATTTGGCTTTCTGAGGTCATGCTGCAGCAAACGCAGGTGCCGCGCGTGGAGGCGCGCATGCCGGTGTGGCTCGATCGTTTTCCGACTGTGCAGGCGCTTGCCCAGGCCGCGCCTTCCGATGTTTTGGACGCTTGGCAGGGGATGGGCTACAACCGACGCGCTCTGGCGCTCCACAAGGCCGCCCAGCGCGTTGTAGAGGACTGGGACGGGGAGTTTCCGCACGAGACACGTGACTTGGTCGCTCTTCCTGGTATTGGCCCGGCAACGGCGCAGGGTATCCGGTCGTTTGCGTTTGATCTTCCGGGCGTGTATCTGGAGACCAACGTGCGCACGGTCTTTCTGCATCACTTCTTTCCCGATGTGCCGGCCGTTCCCGATCGCGAGCTGGTGCCGCTGATCCAAGCCGCCTGTCCGGCGGCCCCCGGTGCGTCGGCGGACGAGATCGCGCCCTTTGCCATGCCGCTCGATGATGCCGACACGCCGCGCGCGTGGTATTACGCGTTGCTAGATTGCGGCGCGCATCTTAAAAAGACGCTGCCCAATCCGTCCAGGCGGTCGGCGGGCTATAGCCGTCAGTCCAAGTTTGAGGGCTCGCGTCGCCAAAAGCGCGCCCACATTGTGCGCATGCTGCTGGCGGCGCGCGATGGGCAGCCTGCGGGCATTACGGTTGATGAAGCTGTTACAGGCGTTAACGAGATGGAGACGGCAGCCGGTCGCGGGCCGGTCGAGTGCGACTTGATCGCGGGCATTCTAGCCGACTTGGAGCGCGAGGGCTTTTGCCGAGCCGAGGACGATCGTTGGTTGAGTGTGTAGCCCGCTCAAATCTGAAGAACGGGATTGTAAGGTTTAAATTCTCGGCTTGAGGGCATCCTAAAGGCGAGGCCGCTTGAAGCCTACGGGCGGCATGCGTTGAAGGGAAGTACACCTATGGATTTTGAGAACTCCCAAACCAAGAAGAACCTCGAGACCGCTTTTGCCGGTGAGTCTCAGGCACACACCAAGTATCGCTACTATGCATCCAAGGCCAAGAAGGACGGCTACGTTCAGATCTCGAACATCTTTGCCGAGACCGCAGGCAACGAGTCCGAGCACGCCAAACTGTGGTTTAAGTATCTGCACGACGGCGCCGTTCCGGGCACTCTGGACAACCTGCGCGACGCCGCCGCGGGCGAGAACTACGAGTGGACCACGATGTATGACGAGTTTGCCAAGACCGCCGAGGAGGAGGGTTTTGCCGAGATCGCCGAGAAGTTCCGTGGCGTCGCCGCCGTCGAGAAGGCCCACGAGGAGCGCTACAACAAACTCGTCGAGCGCATCGAGTCGGGCGAGGTGTTTGAGCGTGAGGGCGTGAAGGTGTGGAAGTGCCTGAACTGCGGGCACCTGCATGTTGGTGCCGAGGCGCCTGAGGTGTGCCCGGTGTGTAACCACCCCAAGGCGTACTTTGAGGAGCAAGTGGTGAACTACTAGCGCGTGGCGCTGGCTGCTGCGGAGCGCAGGGCGGGGGAAATACCTTTCCCTCTCGCTCACGGCTCCGCAGGGTCGCGCGAGGCAAAGGTATTTCCCCCGCCCTGCGCTCCGGCTTTGGGTCGTCGCGTGCTCGTTACTGAAAAGCTGATTAGAAGTTTGTGTGCCGCCCCTTTTGGGGCGGCACGTTTTTGTGTGGGGTCCCTGTCTCCACACTTTTCGTCAAGCTTTTGGTCAGCTTTTGGTTAGTTTGCGGGTTGGCGGAAGGGCAAAAGATCATTCGATAAAAAAGCTCAAAGAAAGTGCTGGTAGGGGAGTTGTTGAGGTTTTCGACAGCTTTTGTCAACAAGAAACTTTGCAGCTATTGCTACGGATTGCGTTGCCGTGGCCTTGGCGGTGCGGGATGCTGGGCGTAAGCGTCGAATGCTCCGATTGAGGAGGCCAACATGGATCTGTTTCTTGAGACCCCGCAGCAACAAGCCGAGCGCATGTTACGCCAGCAGCAACGGCTTATGGAGATGCAAATGCAAGGGGTGGCCGTCCAGCCTCGTGCGCAAAACGCTGCGCCCCCGGTTTCGCCTGCGGGCGGATCGGCGCCAGAGAACTATTCCGTACAACAAGATTCGTATGCGCAGGAGCTTGCGTTCGACAAGCGACGTTCGCGTCGCCGTCGCTGGGGCCAGCGCCTGCGTACGCTGGCGATGATCGTGCTGATCCCGTTGGGACTCGCGGCAATCTTCTTGGCCTCATATGCCCTTACGTGCATTCTCAACGGCGCCTCGCCCAGTGAGGTGCTTGAACACTTGGCGGCTCTCGGCCAGCGCTTAGGCGATGTCGCAGCAACCATCCACGCCAGCTGGGAGAGTTAGCGTTTGTCACATTAGGACTTCTAGGGTGTAGGGATTATCGCCACGAGTAAAATTCTTGCATCCTGCGGGTCCTGCCGTGCGATTGAATAGTATTATTGATGATGAATAAAAATAGGATTTTGCTATGTATAAGCAGGATTTAGAGCAGACTCTTTTGGGCATTGACGAAGAGGCGGAGCTGGAAATAGGTCCAAGAGACGATAGGCCGAGCGTTGTATTGGTGGGAGGAAGCGCCTTCATGCTAAACGATGTGACGAATCGGTCGGTTACACATGACATTGATGTGTTTGAGGCAGACAGGTGCCTCCGCGAGATCATAGCTCGATACCCCGAGGTGAATGGTATGGCGGTAGCATATTGTAATCAGATGCCATTCAATTACGAAGATCGTTTGATTCCCTTGGATATTGGGGCGCGTTTTATCAGGTACTTTACGCCATGCTTGGAGGACCTGGCGGTAATGAAGCTCTATGCCTACCGTCCGAACGACATCGTCGATCTTCATAGTCAGGCATTCGTCGACCGACTTGATTGGGGGCTGCTCGAACGGCTTATATTCGACGAGGGCGAGGCGCTGGCGTCGTCGCCTTCGGAGCGGAGTTATCAAGAGATGGTCTGCGCATACAGGCAATACAAAAAGGAGGTGCTCGGTTGAATCTGACCTTTGAGGGATTCTTAAAAGGCTATTGCCGAGAGCTGTCCGGACAGCAGTCACTGAGTTTTAGAAAACTGGTTGAGCAGGCGATGACGGTTGCGCCGCGCGTGGCGGAGCCTCTGTTTTTGCTCGCTTTGGCGCAAGGAAAAGCCGAATACGTTCTGGGTTTATCCGAGGGCTCGTGGATGGAAGAAGATTACCGAGGCGTTTTGTCCTTGTACGGTCAAGCGGGTAGCATGGCGTCTCTATGCACCAAAAGTGAGCTCCCTAATCGTTATACCAACGTTTGGCGTGCGTATAGAGCGGTGAAGGAAAAGTCGGTGGCGGACAGAAGGATCAACGCCCTGATGCGAAAAAGAACATTGGGGGCGCTAGGGGAATCGGGTGTAACGCGCTACGGTCTCTGCCGCGATTTGAATCTGAATAAGGGAAACGTGTACGCATACTTAGCCGGTGATGACTCGAAGGTGAGCAGGAAGACAGCGCGTCGCATTATGGAATATGCGGAGGAGAGAAGCACCCAAGAAGGGGCCGGGCGCCCGGTGCGTGTGGCGGGGTAAGATTGATCGCGGTTTTGATTGATAATCGATTGGGTTTGTTGGGCGGAGTCTATGTCTGCTATTGATGTTGCGCTTGTTGTGATTGCCTTGGTGGCGGTGGGAGTTGCTGCGGTCTGCGCCCTGCAGCTTAAGGGCCTTCGTGCCGAGTTGCGAGAGCGTGGCGGCAACGAAGCGGAAACGCTCGCGGCACTCGAGCAGGCCAACAGCGCGCTCGATGCCCTCAACGTCGCGCTGACAGAAACCCGCCGCACGGCAAACGCCATCGCGCAGCAGCAGACGACCGATGCGGCCGTGGAGCAGCAACGCTACCTGACCATCGCGCGAGAGTTCTCGCAGGCCGGCGACCGTATGGATGACCTGCGCCGCGAGACGGCCCAACAGCTCGGCGCCAACCGCGAGGGCATCGAGCATCGCCTGGACAAGGTGCGCGAGACGGTCGATGCCCAGCTGGGCGCCATCCGCAAAGACAACAACGTGCAGCTCGATCAGATGCGTGCGACGGTGGACGAGAAACTCTCCCGTACGCTCAACGATCGCCTGTCTGCATCGTTTAAACAGGTGAGCGACCAGCTCGAGGCTGTGTACAAGGGCCTGGGCGACATGCAGTCTATCGCCACCGGCGTGGGCGACCTTAAGCGCGTGCTAGGCAACGTCAAGGCGCGTGGCATTTTGGGCGAGGTGCAGCTGGGTGCAATCCTGGCGGACATTCTTACGTCCGACCAGTATCTGGAAAACGTTGCCACCAAGCCCGGCGCCTCGGAGCGCGTTGAGTTTGCCGTCAAGCTGCCGGTAGACGAGGGCGATCCCGTGCTGCTGCCGATTGACTCCAAATTCCCGGGCGACGCGTACGAGCATCTGCTCGACGCCCAGGAGTCGGGTGACGCTGAGGCCGTCGCCGCAGCGCGCAAGACGCTCGATGCGATGGTCAAGCGTGAGGCAAAGGACATCTGCGAAAAGTACCTGAGCGTGCCCGCGACCACCAATTTTGGCATTCTGTTCGTTCCGTTTGAGGGCCTGTACGCCGAGGTCGTCAGCCGCCCCGGGCTTATCGAGACCCTGGGTCGCGACTATCACGTCAACGTTGCCGGCCCCAGCACCATGGCGGCCATCCTCAACAGCCTGCAGATGAGCTACCAGACGTTTAGGCTGCAAAAGCGCACCGACGACGTGCTGCGCGTGCTTTCTGCCGTCAAGGCCGAGCTGCCGCGCTATCAGGCGGCGCTGCGCCGCGCCCAGCAGCAGATCGAGACCGCGGGCAAAACGGTCGAGGGCATCATCACCACGCGCACCAACGTTATGGAGCGCAAGCTCAAGGATATCGACGCGCTGGAAGACGCGCGGGAGGCCGACGAGATTTTGGGACTCACATCCGCGGAGCTGCTCGCAGACCAAAAAGACGAGGACTAGCTGCATCTGATGACGGGGCGCCGGCGTAAACGCGGGGCGCGGGCGCTTTTCGCATCGTGCTTGCCTGAAGTGCGCTTCAGTGTGCAACAATGGCGTTTCGCCCTATCAGACGCGAAAGGAAGTCCATGTCTCAGAGAAGCACCAGTCCGCTCAAACGTTCCACCGTGCGCCGCACGCTCCAGCGTTTTTGGGACGTCACGCGCACACAGCCGCTGATCGTCTTTCTCTCGGTGTTCTCGTCGGCCGGCTACATCTTTTTGCTCACGTTTGCCAACACCTACGTGATGGCCCTTATCGTCGACCGCGTCCAAGCCGGTCCCGTGGCGGGCGACCAGGTGTTTGAGGTCTTTGGTCCCTACATTCTGGCGCTCGTGCTCGTTAACCTGGTAGGCCAGATTCTCTCCAAGCTGCAGGATTACACCGTCTACAAGCTCGAGATTGCGGGCAACTATCACCTGGCGCGCCTGTGCTTTGACACACTCTCCAATCAATCCATGACATTCCACACCAGCCGCTTTGGCGGATCGCTTGTGAGCCAGACGAGCCGTTTTATGAGCGGCTACACGGGCCTGGTGGACGTGACGGTGTATTCGCTCATTCCCACCATCACCTCGGTTGTCTGCACGGTGGCGGCGCTCGCTCCGGTGGTGCCGACGTTTACCGTGATCCTGGTGGGCATTATGGTCGTCTACATCGCGTTTGTCTGGCTTATGTATAAGCGCATCATGCCGCTTTCGGCCGCGACGTCCGCCGCGCAGAACAAGCTGGCGGGCGTGCTGTCCGACGCGGTCACGAATATCCTGGCCGTCAAGACCTGTGGGCGCGAGGACTTTGAGCGCGACCTGTTCGATGCCGCCGACCGCGCCGCGCGTGACGCCGAGACGGTTTCGATGCACGCCATGATGCAGCGCAACTTTACGACCTCGGGCCTTATCGTCATCACCATGGCCGTGGTGAGCGTGTTCGTCGCGGGCGGCAACGCGTGGTTTGGCATCTCGGCCGGCGCGCTCGTCATGATCTTTACCTATACGTACAACCTCACCATGCGTCTGAACTACGTAAGCTCCATGATGCAGCGCATCAACCGCGCGCTGGGCGATGCGGCCGAGATGACGCGTGTACTGGACGAACCGCGCCTGGTAGCGGACGACGAGAACGCCCCCGAGCTCAAGGTGGGCGAGGGCGCGATTGATTTTGAGCACCTGAGCTTTGCATACCGTGACGCCGCAGCGGGCGAGAGCGTGTTCGACGACCTGACGCTTCATGTGGCAGCGGGCCAGCGCGTGGGCCTGGTAGGCAAATCGGGCTCGGGCAAGACGACGCTCACCAAGTTGTTGCTGCGCCTGGACGACGTACAGGGCGGCCGCGAGCTCGTGGACGGCCAGGACGTCTCGCGCTGTACGCAGCAGAGTCTGCGCCGTCAGGTTGCCTACGTGCCGCAGGAGGCGCTGCTGTTCCACCGCTCCATTCGCGAGAATATCGCCTATGGACGCCCCGACGCCACCGACGAGCAGATCCGCGAGGCGGCTCGCTTGGCTAATGCGACCGAGTTTATCGACCGCCTGCCCCGTGGCTTTGACACCATGGTGGGCGAGCGCGGCGTTAAGCTTTCGGGCGGCCAACGCCAACGCGTGGCCATCGCCCGCGCTATCCTGACTGACGCGCCGATTCTGGTGCTCGACGAGGCGACGTCTGCCTTGGACAGCGAGTCCGAGGCGCTGGTGCAGGAGGCGCTCGAGAACCTGATGCGCGGTCGCACCTCCATTGTGGTGGCACATCGCCTGTCCACCGTGGCGGCGCTCGACCGCATCGTGGTGCTGGCGGACGGCGAGATTGTCGAAGACGGTACGCATGCGCAGCTTGTCGAGGCGGGCGGCGAGTATGCGAGCCTGTGGGGCCGCCAGACCGGCGCATTTTTGGAGGCGTAAAGGCCCCATACGTGGGACAATCGTGCCTATAGGTTTGTTACGCCGCTGAAGCGAGGAGTCGTTATGCCACGCGAGACCAATGCCGCCAAACGCGAGCGCGCCGTTGAGGTGTGCGAGCGCCTCAACCGTCGCTATGGCCCGGTCGAGTGTTTTTTGGATCACGAGAATCCCTTTAGGCTGCTCATCGCGGTGCTGCTCTCGGCGCAGACGACCGACGCGCAGGTCAACAAGGTGACGCCGAAGCTGTTTGCCCAGTGGCCCACGCCCGAGGCCATGGCGGGGGCGAGCGTGGCCGATGTGGCCGATACCATTAAGTCGCTCGGCTTTTATAAGAGCAAGGCCAAGCACGCCGTGGAGGCCGCGCAGATGATCGTTGCCGATTACGGTGGCGAGGTGCCGGCCGACATGAAGGAGCTCGTCAAGCTGCCGGGTGTTGGCCGCAAAACGGCGAACATCGTGCTCAACGTGGGGTTTGGCATTGTCGAGGGCATCGCGGTCGATACGCACGTCAACCGCATCGCGCACCGCCTGATGCTGAGCCCCAAGACGCATGCCAAGGAGCCGCTCAAGACCGAGCAAGATCTGCTCAAGATTTTGCCGCACGAGTATTGGGAGTCGGTCAACCACCAGTGGATCACATTTGGCCGCGAGATCTGCGATGCCCGTAAACCTAAGTGCGACGAGTGCCCGCTGGCAGACCTTTGCCCCAGCGTGCGCGTTTTGGGGTAGCTGTTTGGCGTGCGCTGGCGTGTCCATCTCATGCGCTACCATGACAGGCAATGAAATCCGCCGCATACCCGCCGAGCTTGCCCCGGCGGGCTTTTGGCGTTGCAATGCCGGAGGAACAGCATGCTCATTCACCGTATAGCCGCGCAGCTCTACACTGCCGAGGCCTTGCAGACCGTCGAGGCCGGACTCGATGCCGGCGAGGACGTGACGCTGGCCGTGTCGCAGTCGGGCCGTACGCTTATGGCGGCCGCCCAGTTTGCGCGCCGTCCGCGACCGACGGTCTACATTGTGAGCGGCGAGGACGCGGCCGATCGCGCCGCGCGCAGCCTTGCCGCCTACGTGGGCCTAGCACATGTGTGCCGTTTCCCCGAGCGCAAGGACTATCCGTGGCGCGAGCAGGCGCCCGACGACGCCGTGGTGGCGCAGCGCTGCGAGGCTCTGGGGCGCATCGTGCGCGGGGACAACTGCATCATGGTTGCCTCGGCCCGTGCGCTGCTGCGCTGCGTGCCGCCGGTCGAGAGTCGCTATTGGGAGTCCACCACTTTTGCGGTGGGCGAGGAGATTCCTTTTGACGAGGTGCCGCAGCGCCTGGTGGGCATGGGCTACACCAATGCCGGCGCCGCCGACGCGCCCGGTCTGTTCCGCGTGCACGGCGACACCGTCGAGGTGTTTCCCGCACAGGAAAAGGCGCCCGTGCGCATCGAGTTCTTTGGCGACGAGATTGACCGCATCCGCCGCATGGTGAGCTCCACGGGCCAAACCATCGGCAACGAGGACAGTATCGAGATCTTCCCCTGCCGTGAGCTGGCGCTTACCGACGATGCCGTTCACAACATGCATGTGGCGCTCTACCGCGCAAGCCAGGACGATAGCAAGTTGGCGGCGCTGCTCGAGATGGTGGATGCGCGCATCGTCACGCCCGAGCTCGACCGCTTTTTGCCGGTGATGTACGGCCAGACCGTGAGCCCGTTGGCACACGTGAGTGGCAAGGCGCTTGTGGTTTTGTCCGAGCCGCGCTCGCTGTTCGACGACTGCCTGCGTGCCTACGAGGATATCGAGGCCCGTGCCGGCGAGGCGGGGATTGACCGCCTGGACGGTCTGTACGTGCGCGCTCAACAGCTCGATTTTGGTGCCCAGCAGCGCCTGAACTACGTAAGCCTCATTCGTGCCGGCGGCGCGGTGACGGCCGAGCTCAAGATTGAGCAGCCTGCCATCGCAGGCTCGGACAACCGTTTTATGACGCGCATCCAGGAGGTCGTGGGCAAGCGCTATGCCTGCGTGTTTGCCATTCCCGACCGCGGCGCGCGTGAGTCGATGGAGCTCACCTTTGGCGACGAGGGCATTACCTTTGAGGAATCGCTGACCGCGGCGCCCGAAAATGCCGGCGCCATCGGCGAGCGCGTACGCGTGGCAACGGCGGATTCTGCCGATCGCGCTGCCCGCCAGGAAGCCCATGCTGCAATTCGCGAGCGTAAGGCCGACGCACTCAACGCCCGCTCGCTCGAGGCGGGCGCGGCCCAGGCTGCCGCCGGTGCCGCCGTGCCCACCATCTCGCGCGGGCGCGTGACCTTTGTCGATGCCGCCCTGCCGCAGGGCGTGGTGGTGCCCGATGCCAACCTGGCCGTGTTCTCGATCGCCGACCTCAACGCCCGTATGGATGCCAACCGCGCGCGCAGCCGCCGCAAGGTGGACATTACGCAGATCACCTTCCCGTTTAAGCCGGGCGACTACGTGGTGCACGCCACTCACGGCATCGCACTCTTTAGCGAGATTGCGCGTCAGGAAGTGGGCGGCAAAGAGCGCGACTACTTTTTGCTGGAATATGCCGACGGCGACAAGCTCTACGTGCCGCTCGAGCAGGTCGACCGTATCACGCGCTATGTTGGCCCCGACGGCGACAAACCGCGCCTGACCAGGCTCAACACAGCCGACTGGACGCGCGCCACCAACAAGGCGCGCAAGAATGCCAAAAAGCTGGCGTTTGACCTGGTCGACCTGTATACGCGCCGCTCATCAATCGCGGGTATCGCCTGCCCGCCTGACACGCCCGAGCAGATCGAGATGGAGGAGAGATTTCCTTACGACGAGACGCGCGACCAGCTGGAGGCCATCGCCGACATTAAGGCCGATATGGAGGCGCCCAAGCCCATGGACCGCCTGCTGTGCGGCGACGTGGGCTTTGGCAAAACCGAGGTCGCCCTGCGCGCGGCGTTTAAGTGCGTGGACTCCGGCCGCCAGGTCATGGTGCTCTGCCCCACGACCATTCTGGCCCAGCAGCACTACGAGACGTTCTTTGAGCGCTTTGCCCCGTTTGGCCTTGAAGTCGAGGTACTCAGCCGCTTCCGCACCCCGGCGCAGCAAAAGCGCGCGCTCAAGGCGTTTGCCGAGGGCACGATCGACGTGCTCATCGGCACGCATCGTCTGCTTTCGGCCGACGTGAACCCCAAGAACCTGGGCCTGGTGATCATCGACGAGGAGCAGCGCTTTGGCGTGCAGCACAAGGAGCAGCTCAAGAACCTGCGCGAGCAGATTGACGTGCTCACGCTTTCGGCAACGCCTATTCCGCGAACCATGCAGATGGCCACGAGCGGTGTGCGCGACATGAGCCTGATCACCACGCCGCCGACCGGGCGTCGTCCCGTGATCGTGCACGTGGGGGAGTACGACCCCGACGTGGTAAGCGCGGCGATTCGCCTGGAGGTGGGCCGCGGTGGCCAGGTGTACTACGTGTCCAACCGCGTCAAGACCATCGATGACGCCGTGGCGCGCGTGCACGAGGCCGCGCCCGAGGCGCGCGTGGGCGTGGCGCACGGCAAGATGAGTCCGCGCGAGGTCGAGGACGTGATGATCGAGTTCGCGACCAAAAAGATCGACGTGCTCATCGCCACGACCATCGTGGAGAGCGGTATCGACAACGCGACCGCCAACACGCTGATCATCGAGGACTCGCAGCGCCTGGGCCTGGCGCAGCTCTACCAGCTCAAGGGTCGTGTGGGTCGCTCTGCCACGCAGGCCTACGCGTACTTTATGTTCCCGGGCGAGCTGCCACTCACCGAGGAGGCGACGGCGCGCCTGACCGCACTTTCCGAGTTCCAGGACCTGGGCAGCGGCATGCGCATTGCCATGCGCGACCTGGAGATTCGCGGCGCCGGCTCGCTTATGGGCGCCGAGCAGCACGGCAACCTGTCGAGCGTGGGCTTTGACCTGTTTACGCAGATGCTGGGTCAGGCCGTGGCCGAGGCGCGCGGCGATGACGATGCCGGCGTGGAGGCGGCGAGCGTGGGTATTAACCTGCCGGCCGATTACTTCTTGTCCGAGGAGTACCTGCCGGCGGTGGATCAGCGCGTGCTCGTGTACCGCAGGCTCGCAGCGGCCGAGGACCTGGAGAGCATCGATGAGGTGCAGGAAGAGACCGAGGCCGCGCATGGCGAGCTGCCGTTGGCAGGACTCAACCTGTTCAATCGCGCACGAATCCGCATTCGCGGCGAGCGCCTGGGGCTCGAGAGCGTCACGCTCAGCGGCGGTCGCATCACGTTTTTGGGCGTCGACGTGCCCAAGAAGGTGGCCTTTGAGCTAAAGACCCGCTATGGCGCGGTGAACTTCCCCAAGAGCCGCAAGCTGTCGGTGCCCTACAAGGCGGACGCCGGCGCGGGCAGCGGCCTGGGTCGCGGTCTCGACGCCAACGACGGTACCGGCCCCGTGGCCGCGGCACTCATGCTGTTGCAGCAGTTGGGTGCGAGCGACGACGACTAACGGGTCGACGCTGCAAACGCCCCATTTGGGCACTCTGGTTCCATCGAAAGGAAAGCATGTTCGGATACATCTATAAGAAAGATGTCGCCATGATCGCGGTTGTCCTGTGCCTTTGTCTGGGCGTAGGCAGTTTCTTCGATTATCAGATCTCGAGCGCGCTGTTCAACATCGGCAGCATGTACGGCCGCTTTATCGAGGCCGCCGGCGAGCTTCCGTTCGAGCTGACGGCAAGCGTCGCGGGCGTTATGCTCGTGCGCGCGGCGCGTCCCGACTCTAGGGGGAGCAAATGGTTCGCCGTGCTCGGCATCCTCGTCAACGTTGGCCTGGCCGGCTACGAGATCGTCTCGTCCCTGAAGGTTGGCGGCAAACTCATCGCTGTTCAGTTGGTGCTGACGTTTGTGCTGGTTATCGCCGCCAACCTTATCGTCTATCGCTTCACGCGCACGACCGAGTCCGACGAGCTCACGCGCTGGGCGTTGATGGTACTTGCCGTGTGGGTTGCTCAGGCCATTATCCTCAACGTGATCGTCAAGCCGCTGTGGTCGCGCCCGCGCATGCGCGTGATCGAGGTCACGCCGGGGCTCAATTTTCAGCCGTGGTGGGTGATCGGCAACCCCGACAAGTGGGCCTTTATTGCCGCCGGCGTGATCAAGGACGGCTTCAAGTCGTTTGCGAGCGGACACACGGCGCACGCGGCAATCGGTCTTATGCTCGCCGGGCTTCCCGCGGCGGCCTTTAAGGAAAAACCGTCGCGCCGCCGCATGGCCTTTTGGACGGCGGCTGCGGTCGCGGCGCTCGTCGCCTTTGGCCGTATCGTGATCGGAGCGCATTTTTTGAGTGACGTGAGCTGCGGCTTTGCCCTGGTGCTGGCACTTGAGTGCCTTGCCGCGCGCATTGCCTATCCTCACGGCGTACAATAGCCCCGTTTGAATCATCTGACCGATACCCGGTAAGAGAGGATTGCCATGCTCGCGTTTAACAACGATTATTCCCACGGCGCACATCCGGCAGTGCTGCAGGCGCTCGTCGACACCAACATGGAGCCGCAGCCCGGCTACGGTACCGATGCACACACCGAGCGTGCCAAGCAGCTTATCCGCGAGGCCTGTCAGGCCCCCGATGCCGACGTGTTTTTTCTGGTGGGCGGCACGCAGGCCAACGCGACGGTGATTGACATGCTGCTCGCGCCCTACGAGGGCGTTGTTGCTGCCGAGACTGGCCACGTCGCCTGTCACGAGGCAGGCGCTATCGAGTTTGGCGGCCACAAGGTGCTCACCATCCCCGGCTACGAGGGCAAGATGCACGCCGAGGACCTCGAGAACTATATCCAGGTGTTCTACGAAAACGAGAGCTACGAGCACACGGTGTTCCCGGGCGCTGTGTACGTGAGCCTATCGACCGAGTACGGCACGCTGTACTCCAAGGCCGAGCTCGCGGCGATTCATGCGGTGTGCCAGAAGCGTGAGATTCCGCTGTTTGTGGACGGCGCTCGCCTGGCCTATGCGCTGGCGGCCGATGAGTGCGACATTACCCTGCCCGAGCTGGCGCAGCTGTGTGACGTGTTCTACATTGGCGGCACCAAGTGCGGCGCGCTTTGCGGCGAGGCCGTGGTGTTTTGCGGCATGCGCGCTCCGGCGCATCCCATTCCGCGCATTAAGCAGCACGGTGCGTTGCTGGCCAAGGGTCGCCTGACGGGCGTGCAGTTTGAGGCGCTCTTTACCGATGGCCTGTATTTTGAGATTGGTCACCAGGCGATTGAGACCGCTCAGGCGCTTCGTCGCGTGCTGCACGAGCGCGGCTACCAGTTCTTCTTGGAGACGCCGACCAACCAGCAGTTCGTGATTCTGCCCAACGAGGACATGGCCCGCATTCGCGAGCATGCCTCGATCGAGTACTGGGAAAAGTACGACGATACTCACACGGTGGTGCGCTTTTGCACCAGCTGGGCCACGACGCAGGAGGATATCGACGCGTTGGCGGCTGTCCTGTAGCCTGATGTAATGACAAGGGGCCGCCCTGCGCCTGAGCTTGGCGCAGGGCGGCCTTTGCTTTTGGGGAGAAGGGTTGTATGACCGAGATGTCCGAGCCGACGATTCGCCTGGCGACGCCCGATGATGCGCCGGCGTTGCTTGCCATCTATGAGCCGTATGTGCGCCAGACGGCGATTACCTGCGAATACGAGGTGCCGAGCGTTGAGGAGTTCGCTGGGCGCATCGAGCGTACGCTCAAGCGCTATCCATATTTGGTGATGGAGTTGGACGGGCGTCCGGTAGGCTATGCCTACGTGAGTTCGCTTAACAGCCGCGAGGCGTACGACTGGTCGGTCGAGACATCGATCTACCTGGCGCGCGATGTGCGCCACGGCGGGCTGGGCCGCAAGCTGCACGATGCGCTCAAGCAATGCCTGATCGCGATGGGCATCACCAATATGTGCGCGCTCATCGCCGTGCCGCACGACAAGGACGACGAGTATCTGACGCACAACAGTCAGGATTTCCATGCCCATATGGGCTACCGCCTGGTGGGTACGTTTGACCGCTGTGCCCAGAAGTTCGGCCGCTGGTACGACATGTGCTGGATGGAGTTGGTCCTGGCCGAGCGCGTCCCTAACCAACCCAAACCAACCTGGTTCCCCGACCTCCTCGCCTAAAACCACCACAATGGGGACAGGCACCTTTGTGGTGGTTTCTCTCAAAACTCGGTCGTTTTTGGCGCGTTAACCTAAAAAACCACCACAAAGGTGCCTGTCCCCTTTGTGGTGGTTTTGGTGTTGGTTAGCCGATGGGCTCGGTGTATTTGGCACGGTCGGTGCGCTGGATGCGCTTGGAGACATGGAGCGGGCGGCCGTCGGTGTCGTAGACGTAGTCGGTGATTAGGATCAGCGCCTGCCCGCGCTCAACGTTGAGCAAAAACGCCTCGTTTTGCGAGGCATAGCACACCTCAAAGGTCTTATGTCCCTGTGCTGGCGCTCGATGGAATTCTTGGCGCAGCGTCGCGTAGAGCGAACCGTTGATATCGCGATCGATGAGCGTCTCGAAGCTTGGCGGCAGGTAGGTGGTCTCCAGGCACAGCGGCACGTCGTCCAGGTAGCGCAGGCGGACAAGTTTGACGAGCTTGCTGCCCACGGCGGCGTCAAAGAACTTAGCCATGCTGCCGGCCGCCTTGGCAAAGCCCGAGTCCACGGTGCGCGTGGTGGGCTTCATGCCCTGACCTTCGACCTGCTTGGTATAGCTCGAAAACACCAGGTTGTTCTCGTGGAGCGCCGGCGTGTCGGCCACAAAGGCACCACGCCCGTGCTCGGTGCGAACCAGACCCTCATCAACGAGCACCTTAAGGGCATGGCGCACGGTGCTGCGCGACAGCCCCGATTCGTCCATGAGTTCCATCTCGGACGGCAGCTTGTCTCCGCGTGCGTAGATGCCGGCGGCGATGCGGTCGCGCAGCATGCCCGCCAAGTGCTCGTATTGGGCCAGTTTCTTTTTAGACGAAGCGTTCATGCGATCAACCTGTATCTAACTTGTATGCGAATCTAATCAAGCATGTATTCAATACAACAACAAAACCGCTGGTAGCCAATTATCAAAAATCGCATCAGCAAAATTTCTAAGATAAATATAGCATACAACTAGTCGACATAACCAAAACATGTATGTAACTTGTATGCCATCGAGAGCATCAAACGAGAAGAAAGGCTGATGCACGATGACTACTCAGGAACAGGTTAAGGATGTCGTCTCCCAGGTTTTGGCTGACAAGGCAGACAAGGGCGGCATCAAGCGCGTCGTGTGGATTGGCGCTGGCGGATCCAACGGCGGCAACTATCCTGCCCAGTACTTTATGGAGCACGAGGCCACGCAGGTCGTGAGCTCCAGCTACACCAGCAACGAGTTCGTGCACGCCACCCCGGCCTACGTCAACGAGAACACCCTGGCCGTCGTCGTGTCCATGCGCGGCACCAAGGAGACCATCGTTGCCGCCCAGGTCGCCAAGGACCACGGCGCCAGCACCATCGCCATCTATGTTGACGAGTCCGGCCTCACCGAGGTCTGCGACTACAAGATCCAGTACGACAGCCTGGCCGTCGACGAGTCCTGCATGGGCCGCACCAACTCCGCCGTCGTGACCATGATCGCCATGGAGCTTACGCAGCAGACCGAGGGCTATGCCGAGTACGAGACCGCTATGGCCGCCTTCGACTTGGTTGACCCCATCTATCGCAAGGCCGTCGAGTACACCCGTCCGCTCGCTGCCAAGTGGGCCGAGCAGAACGCCGACAAGCCCTGCATCAACGTCATGGCCCAGGGCCCGCTCTTTGGTGCCGCCTACGTCTTTAGCATCTGCAACGTGCAGGAGATGCTGCAGATCGACTCCTGCACCATCAACACCTGCGACTTCTTCCACGGCCCCTTCGAGATTCTGGACAAGCGCACCTCGCTGTTCCAGCTCATCAGTGTCGGCCGCAGCCGCTGCAACGACGAGCGCGGCATCCGCTTCGTCAACCAGTACGGTGGCGAGCGCGTCTATCAGCTCGATGCCAAGGAGCTTGGCCTCAACGACATCAAGGACAGCGTGAGCGAATACTTCAACCACCTGATCTTTGCGCCGATCCTCAACAACGTGTATATGCGCGCGCTTTCTGCCGTCACCCACAAGGACTACATGACGCGCCGCTACATGTGGAAGCTGGACTACTAGGGGATAGAGCGGCCTAACAGCTCGATGTCCTCATAAGTTGTGGTGGAATAGTTCCTGTTTGGGGGTTTGAAGCCTCTATTTAGGAACTATTTCACCGCAACCGCCCAGTAATCCGCTGGGGACGGAGGAAAACGGATCACTTTTCCGCTCGCCGATTTGTGCCTTGAAAAATGTATATAACGACTATAACGTAGTATGAAACTTATTGGAAACAATACCGAGGAGGCTGCGTTGAAGAAAAGCAATCTGGGCTATGTGCTGGTGCTGATCGCCGCGCTTATGTGGGGCACCATCGGAATCTTTGTTAACGGAATATCGGCCCTGGGTGTTTCGTCTCAGAGCATGGCGGCCTTTCGCCTGTTGTCGGGTGCTGTCTTAATGGCTCCGGTCTTGGCATTCATGGGTTGCCAGGGAGGTGCTCGTGAGGGAAAGGCATCGGGTCCCCTGGCACTGTTCAAGGCAAGTCCTAAAGAGCTTGTTCCTTGTGCGCTTCTTGGCATTATCGGCCTCGCCACCGCTAACACGCTTTATTACGAGTGCATGGGCGAGGTGGGCATGTCCACGGCCTCGGTGCTGCTCTACACCTCGCCGGTGTTTGGCGTCATGCTCGGCCGCGTACTTTATCGCGAGGATGTGACTCCCAACAAGCTCGTTGCCATCGCTTTTAACATCGGTGGCTGTGTACTTGCAGTGACCGATGGCGACCTTTCCGGTTTTCATTTTTCGGTTTGGGGCGTCACGTCGGGCGTGATTGCGGGCTTTTGTGGCGCGTCGCTCGCGGTGTTTAGCCGGATAGCAACCAAGACGGTCCACCCGCTGGCTGTCACGTTTTGGGGCCTTGTTTTTGGCGGTGCGGTTATGGCGGCTATCGCGGCTCCGTGGCCAGATGTCGCCGCGGCAATGTCGCCACAGCTGCTGCTGCTGTTCCTTGGCTTTGGACTCATCCCCACAGCTGTGGCCTATGTCTTATATATGCAGGGTCTGTCCATGGGGCTCGAGACGTCGAAAGTTCCCGTCGTAATGTCATTCGAGACAGTCGTCACCGTGCTGCTGGGCATTGGTGTCTATGCCGAGCCCGCCGGCGCGATCAAGGTTCTGGGCATCGTGCTGGTGCTCGCGTCCATCCTGATTATGAACACCGACTTCTCCAGGCTGCGCAACAGTGTGTTTGTCGGTCATGTCGTTGAGAGTATGACCTTTAAGCCCAATGCGTGGTGGACGGAAAAATCGCAGGACATGGATCTGTTTAAGGAACGCACCGGCATCGCGCTGGAGCCCACCGTGCAGGAAAGCCCCTGGTACTTCGTGCGATAAGGGATTGCGCGCGGCGTCCGACTTGGGGTTATCCAGCCAGCGCCGGCCTACCTAGCTCCAACGTTTCGAGTACGTTAAACCCGTCAACGGTCGATTTTCACCCGCGAACGGTCTTTATATTAATTAGCAATAAAAGCAACGTATAAGACGTTATAATGACCATAACGAAAAGGAGGAGGCAAGATGAATCAGATCATTCTCGCATCTCATGGCGGCCTGGCCGCAGGCGCCAAAGACACGCTCGAGATGGTTCTCGGCGACGTGTCGAACGTCCACGTCGTGTCGCTTGCTCGTGACGACAAGGAGCCCATCACCGATAAGGTGGACGCCATGATCGCCACGTTCAACGCGGACGACACCGTCTATGTGCTGACCGATATGCTCGGCAGCTCGGTCAACAACAGCATGGTCGAGCTTTCCAAGAACGGCACGAAGTTCACGGTTGTCAGCGGTTTCAACATTCCGCTGGCACTGACGCTCGCTATGAGCCCCGTTCCCGTCAAGGGCGCCGAGCTCGCAGCCCTCATCAACGAGGCCCGCACCGGTCTGACCAACCCCAACGCACCGGTCGAGGCTGCCGCGGCTCCCGCCAAGAAGGCCAAGGCGTCCCGTCACAGCTCCGGTCCCGCCAAGATCGTCCTCGCACGTCTTGACTACCGTCTGCTGCACGGCCAGGTCGTCTTTACCTGGACCACCAAGGTTCAGGCCGAGCGCATCATCGTCGTCGACAACGCTGCCGCCAACGATGACATCAAGAAGGGCGCTCTTAAGCTGGCCAAGCCCCAGGGCGTGCGCCTGAACGTCTTCACCGTCGAGCGTGCCCTCGCCAAGATGGACAAGCTCAACACCCTCGGCGAGCGCGTCATGTTTGTCTTTGGCAACACTGCCGAGATGCTGCAGTTCTGCCAGGGCTACAAGCTCGACGCCATCAACCTGGGCGCCACCGCCAACCACGACGGTGCCGATCAGATTGGCGGCAAGGACAGCTCCGTCTTCTTCGACGCCACCCAGAAGGCCGACGTCAACCAGCTGCTCGACATGGGCATCAAGCTCTACGTCCAGCAGACCCCTACGTATCAGAGCGTCGACATCGACGCCAAGCTGTAATCAACCAGGCTTTTGCCTGACTGAAAGGAGAAGGGTATGAATACGTTCATCAGTGCGGTGCTCGTCGGCCTCGTCGGCGTGTTCTGCATGTGGGACTCCCGCCTGCTCGGTCGTCTTAACTTCGAGCAGCCCCTCGTTGGCGCTACGCTCGTCGGTCTGCTGCTGGGCGATGTGCCCACCGGCCTTGCCGTCGGTGCCGCCGTCGAGCTCGTGTCCATGGGCCTGGTGCAGGTCGGCGCCGCCGTTCCGCCCGATATGGTCCTGGGCGGCATCGTGGCCGCTGCCTTTGCGTGCCTGACCGATGCTTCCGCCGAGACCGCCATGACGATCGCCATCCCGGTCGCCGTCCTGGGTCAGCTCCTCGGCATCGTGTTCCGTTCCATCATCGCCGTCCTCACCCATGTGGCAGATAACGCGATTGATAACGGAAAGTTCAAGACCGCCTACCGTATGCACATCTGCGCCGGCTCCGGTTTGTACGCCATCATGTACTTCCTGCCGATCTTCCTCGCCGTCTTTGTTGGCACCGACCTGGTTCAGGCCATCGTCAACATGGTTCCCGAGTGGCTGTCCACTGGTCTTAACGTTTCGACCAAGATCATGACCGCCTACGGCTTGGCCCTGCTGCTCACCATGATGATCAAGAAGGGTATGACTCCGTTCCTGTTCATCGGTTTCCTGCTCGCCGCTTACCTCAACCTGTCCGTCATCGCGGTCGCTCTGATCGGTGTGTGCCTGGCTGTCGTCTTCATGGGCTTCAAGTTCAACGGTTCCCATGCAGCCGCCGGTGTCGATTCCGACTACGATCCGCTCGAAGACGACGAAGACTAAGGAGGAACACACTATGGCAACCGCAACCAAGGACGTGTCCCTGAACAAGAAGGTCAGCCAGTTCTTCTGGCGCTCCTGGGCCATCCAGGCCTCTTGGAACTACGAGCGTCAGATGAACATGGGCTTCCTCTACGGTATGGTTCCCACGCTCGATCGCCTCTATCCGGACGAGTCCGACCCCAAGCAGCTTGCTGCTAAGAAAGAGGCTTACCACCGTCACATGGCGTTCTACAACTGCACCCCGCAGACGAGCGCTTTCATCCTGGGCCTCGCCGCCTCCATGGAGGAGGAGTACGCCAAGGATCCCGAGAACTTCAACCCCGATTCGATTAACGCGGTCAAGACCTCCCTTATGGGCCCGCTTTCCGGCATCGGTGACTCCTTCTTCCAGGGCACCATCCGCGTTATCGCCTTTGGCCTGGGTGCTCAGCTGGCTCAGCAGGGCTCCATCATGGGCCCGATCCTGGCCCTTCTCATCTCCATCGTCCCCTCCGTGCTGATTACTTGGTTCGCAGCCAAGATGGGCTATCAGGGCGGCCACGAGTACCTGAGCAAGCTTCAGGGCGGCGACCTCATGGAGAAGCTCATGTATGTCTGCGGCATCGTGGGTCTTATGTCCGTGGGCGGCATGATCGCCACGCTGATCGGCGCCACCACCCCGCTGCAGTTCGCTGACGGCACCGTCGTTATCCAGGACATCCTGGACAGCATGATGCCCCAGATGATCTCCCTTGGCCTCACCGGCCTTATGTACTGGCTTATCAAGAAGAACGTCAACACCGGTTGGCTTCTCGTGATCGCCATTGTGGGCGGCATCGCCCTCTCCGCGGTCGGCATCCTGGCCTAGTCGCGACTAAGCGCCTAACCGCTTTCCCCCGGGGGCCTGCCTGGCATCCCATACCCCAGGCAGGCTTCCATCCCTAAATGTGTCAAAGGGCAGTCCCTTTGACACATCCTCAACGGACCGGCGACTCGGTCCAAATCACGGTAACCCTGCGAGCGCCCGGCAATGTGGCGCCGCAAAAATTGAAAGGAATGTGTCAGATGTACGAGATCGACCTTAACCTCCCTAAGCAGATCGTCGCTGACGTCCTGTCCAACCACGAGATCCACAGCGTCGCCTTCGTCGGCTGCGGTGCCTCCATGTCCGACCTTTACCCCGCCAAGTACTTCCTGGCCAACAACACGGACAAGCTGAACGTTCAGATCTTCACCGCTAACGAGTTCAACTACGACACGCCTTCCTGGGTCAACGAGCACACCTTCGTGATCACCTGCTCCCTCGGTGGCTCCACGCCCGAGACCGTCGAGGCCAACAAGACCGCCAAGAAGCACAACTGCCCGGTCGTCTCCCTCACCAACAAGGCTGGCTCCGCTCTGACCGTCGACGCTGACTACGTCATCGTTCACGGCTTCCACGCCAACTTCGCTGCCAAGTGCGAGAAGCCCGGCTACGCCATCGCTCTTGCTGTCGAGATCCTTCAGCAGACCGAGGGCTATGACCACTACGAGGACATGATCACCGGCCTCACCAACGTCTTTGAGCTCTGCGAGAACGCTGCTCAGTCCTGCAAGAAGCTCGCCAAGAAGTTCGCCGAGGACTTCAAGGACGACAAGATGATCTACTTCATGGCTTCCGGTGCCTCCGAGAAGATGGCTTATTCTCACGCCGCCTTCCTGTTCACCGAGATGCAGTGGATCGACGCCGCCGCCTACAACACCGGTGAGTACTTCCACGGCCCGTTCGAGGTTTCCACCGAGGGTAAGCCCTACGTCTTCTTCATGTCCGATGGCGCTACCCGTCCGATGGACGCCCGCGCCCTCACCTTCCTTAAGCGCATGGGCGCCAAGGTCGCTCTGATCGACTCCAAGGACTACGGCCTGGCTGACGCCGTGCCCGCGAGCGTCGTCACCTACTTCAACCCGCTGCTGCACCTCGCCGTTATGCGCGAGTACGGCAACCAGATCGCCGAGGCCCGTCAGCACCCGCTGACCATGCGTCGCTACATGTGGAAGCTTTCCTACTAATCACAAGTAAGTAGACCTTACGGGTTGATTGAGAGGGGATGGGGTTTGCGCCCTGTCCCCTTTTTTGCTCTGGGGAGGGCGTGTCTGCCGCGTCATAAAACCCCAGATAAAACCTACCAAAATAAACCTGTCCCTTTTTGGCAGGTGGGAGGAGATGCGTATGATCAAGGCAGTGCTGTTTGATATGGACGGCGTGCTGGTCGATACCGAGTGGTTCTACAACCGTCGTCGCGTGGCGTTTATGGAAGAGAAGGGGTTCCACTTTGACGAGATTCCCGATCTTTCGGGGTCTAACGAGCCTGCCATTTGGGAGGCGCTGGTGCCCGACGATATTGAGCTGCGTGAGCGTCTGCGCGTGGAGTACAAGCAGGTCTACAGCCCGGACCATCCCGTTCCGTATACCGAGCTGCTCAACGAGCAGACGGGGCCGGTGATGCGTGAGCTGCACGAGCGCGGCGTGAAGTGCGCCATCGCGAGCTCGTCCTATCGCGAGCTCATTGACGAGCTGGTGGAAATTGCCGGTATCGCCGACGTGCTGGACTACACCATCAGCGGCCACGAGTGCAGTGCGTTTAAGCCCGACCCCGAGATCTACCTGCGTGCCATGGAGGCGCTGGGGGTGGAGCCTGCCGAGTGCCTGGTTATCGAGGACTCGCCTTTGGGCATCGAGGCCGGCAAGCGCTCCGGCGCCCGAGTCCTGGCGCTGCGTCCGCACGAGGGCGTCAACCTGGACCAGTCCGCCGCCGACACCATCATCGACAACCTGACCGACATCCTACCTGCCATTTAGGGACAGGTTTATTTTGGCAGGTTTTATCTGGGCAAACGCCGAATTCGCCGTGAAGGGACCGCTCTCTTCACGGCGTTTTTCTTTTGAGCGGCCTCACGGTCCTTCTGATGGTTGTCGAGAGAGGGTGAATTGAAGCGCCCCCGCACGCTCCATGCTACAATCGCGGGCACGCCTCACAACTATATCTGCCTTCGAAAGGAGCCTCCGTGGCGAACGCCATCGATCAGCTCACGGACCGCGTGCTCGTGCTCGGCCGCCTCACCATCGTTCGCCGTGCCATTACTGCCGTGGCGGTCACCATTTCCGCCGTTCTCCAGACATTTCTGATCCAGGCGTTCATTCAACCCGCCGACCTGCTTCCGAGTGGTCTTACCGGCGTCGCGGTCCTGCTCGATCGCGTTACCTCGCTCGGCGGCGTTCGAATCGACATCTCGCTCGGCATGCTCGCGCTCAACATCCCCGTGGCGCTCCTATGCTGGAGCGGCATTAGCAAACGCTTCGTCATCTTCTCGATGATGCAGGTCGTGCTCTCGTCGCTGTTCCTCAACATCTTTCACTTTTCCCCGTTTTTGGGCGACAAGATCATGCTCATCATTTTTGGCGGCGTGGTCTCGGGTCTGGGCGCTGCCATCGCGCTCAAGTCCGGTGCGTCCACCGGCGGCACCGACTTTATCGCGCTGTGGGTCTCCAACCACACGGGCAAGACTATCTGGGGCGTCATCTTTGGTTTCAACTGCTTTATCCTGGCGATTTTTGGCTTTATGTTTGGTTGGGACAACGCGGCGTACTCTATCGTGTTCCAGTTTATTTCGACCAAGACCATCGACAGTTTCTATCGTCGCTACGACCGCGTGACGCTGCAGATCACGACGCGCAAGGCAAACGAGGTCATGGCCGCCTATGTTGACCATTTTCAGCACGGCATTAGCTGCGCCGAGGTCATCGGCGGATACAGCCGCGAAAAGATGTACCTGCTGCATGCCGTTGTCTCGACCTACGAGAGTCAGGACATTATCAAGCTGGTGTGCGACATTGATCCCGGCGCCGTGATCAACGTGTTCCACACGCTCAACTTTGTGGGCGGCTGGTGGGGTGGTCATGTCGACGAGCCCATGCCCACGGCCGTACCCGATCCCGACAAGCCCGCACGTATGGCCAGCAGGCGGGCGCACCTCTGCGAGCAGGACAGCCTGCAGCAGGATGACGGGAAGTAGGGTTTTGGCATTTTGCCGGCCAAGCGTAGTCCATCCGAATGAGCCCCTCGAAAGCCTCGTTGCTTTCGAGGGGCTCTCGTTTGCCCAGGTAAAACCTACCAAAATGAAGCTGTCGCTTTTTGGTAGGGAGGGTGTATCGTTTTATCAATATGAGGTAACATGAAACTAGACGTTATATACGTATTAGTTATTTTGATATTTCGATAAGAGTGATCAGATATGCCCGCGCCCAAAAATGCACCGCTTTACCAGCAGATTTACGACGAAATCAAGGATGCGATCGAGAAAGGTGTTTATGCACCCAAGGAGCGTATTCCGTCCGAGCTTGAGCTAGCCGAGCAGTACGACGTGAGCCGCATTACGGTGCGCCGCGCCGTCGAGGAGCTGTGCTCCGATGGCTACCTGGTTAAGCAGCAGGGCCGTGGCACCTTTGTCTCCACGCCGCACATCAATCGCCAGTTTCACGCCTCGACGTTGCAGACGTTTACCGCGCTGTGTGCCGGCAATGGCATGAAGGCCGGTGCGCACGTGATCGATCGCCAGATTGTGCCGGCGCGCCAAAACGAGATGGAGTTCTTTGGCCTGCAGAAGGATGCGCTGCTGCTGCATATCAAGCGCGTGCGTACGGCCGACGGCGAGCCCATCTTTGAGGAGAACATCTTTGTGCCGTTTGACGCCTACCGTGAGCTGTTGACGGCCGATCTTGAGGACAAGTCGATTTTTGCCGAGGTCGAGCGTGTTGGCGGAACGCCGATTGTCTCGGTTGGCTACCGCACGGTCGAGGCCGTTCGTGCCAATACCGAGCAGGCGGCGGAGTTGGGCATTGCTCCGCACGATCCGCTGCTCAACCTGCGTGCCAGCTTTACCGGTCCCAATGGCGAGCCGGTTCTGATGGGTAAGCAGTACTACGTGGGTAGCCGCTACGTCATGGTTATGTAGCTCTAGTTGCGCGGTTTTCCAAACCGCGTAACGGCTCGACGCTGCGCCTTTGGTTCCGCCGTTCTAACGAACGGCGGACCGGCCGACGCTGCAAACGCCTCTAAGCGGCAATCTGCAGAATGAGCGTGGATAATCTCCCGTTTTTGGCTCAATGGTGGGTCCAAAGTGGGAGATTATCCACGCTCATTCGCCTTGGATTACGTTGCCCGTGGCCGATGACGGCGCGGCACCGGTCCGCGTGGCGGCGTATAATCGGCGGCAGATGACTTAGACGTTAGGAAACCATGACCGATAGCATGCAGCAGATGGCGCTCGACACGCTCGGCGCCTATTTTGGCTACACCTCGTTTCGCCCGGGACAGGACCGCATGGTCGATGCGATCCTTGCCGGTCGCGATGCGCTGGGCGTTATGCCCACGGGCGCCGGCAAGTCCATTTGCTACCAGGTGCCCGCGCTCATGCTGCCCGGCATCACCTTTGTGGTGAGTCCGCTGCTGTCGCTTATGGAGGACCAGACCCGTGCGTTGCTCGCGGCGGGTGCGCGACCCAGCTATCTCAACTCCAGCCTTACCCCGGCCCAGCAAAACACCGTGCTCAAGCGGGCGCGCGAGGGCCGCTATCAGCTTATGTACGTGGCGCCCGAGCGCTTGCTTGAGCCGCGTTTTTTGGCCTTTGCGCAGGAAGCTGCGGCGGACGGCGGCATTGGCGTGCCGCTCGTGGCCATTGACGAGGCCCACTGCGTGAGCCAATGGGGCCAGGATTTCCGCCCCGCCTACCTGCAGATTCGCGAGTTCATCGATTCCCTGCCGCAGCGCCCTATCGTGGCAGCCTTTACCGCTACGGCGACCGAGCGTGTGCGCGCGGACATTCAGCAAATGCTCGGCCTGCAAAACCCCGCGACGGTGGTGACGGGCTTCGATCGCAAGAACCTCTACTTTGGTTGCGAGGAGATGGGCGACAAGGCCAAGACCGCCTGGGTGCGCGACTATGTGATTGCGCATTCGGGCGAGAGCGGCATCGTGTATTGCTCGACCCGCAAGACGGTCGATGCGCTGGCAGGCGAGCTTGCCGAGGCACTGGGCCCCAGCGGCATTCGCGTGGGTCGCTACCATGCCGGCATGGGCAACGACGCCCGCCGCCAGAGCCAGCGTGCCTTTATCGACGACGACATTCAGGTGATGGTTGCCACCAACGCCTTTGGCATGGGCATCGACAAGCCCAACGTGCGCTACGTGATCCACAACAACGTGCCCGAGAGCATCGAGGCATACTACCAAGAGGCGGGCCGCGCCGGCCGTGATGGCGACCCGGCAAGCTGCCACTTGCTGTGGAACGGTAACGATTTTCGCATGCGCCGCTTTTTAATCGACCGCGGCGATGCCGCCGATGAGGCACTCGACGACGAGCAGCGCGCGTGGGCGCTCCAGAACCGCTACCGTCTGCTCAGCCAGATGGAGGGCTACTGCAATACCACCGGCTGCCTGCGCGAATATATGTTGCGCTACTTTGGCGACGAGGCCGCGGCCGAGCATGCTGCCGCGGCTGGTGCGGGCGCCACCGCCACGGACGAGGCCGAGGGCTGCGGCAACTGCAGCAACTGCCTCACGCAGTTCGAGGTCGAGGACGTCACCGATATGGCCCGCGCCGCTGTGCGCTATGTGGCCACGCGACCCATGCGCTTTGGCAAGTCGCTCATCGCCGACGTGCTCCACGGCGGCAACACCGAGCGCATTCGCCAGATGCATCTGGACGAGGACCGCGGCTATGGTGAGCTGTCGAGCGAATCGGTCGGGCGCATCAAGGACATCATCGGCCAGCTGTGCGGCCGCGGTTACTTGGCCGCCTCGCAGGGGCAGTACCCGGTCGTGGGGCTGGGCCCGCGTGCCGCCGAGGTCGAGGATGAGGCGTTTGCCTTTACCGTTAAGCGTCGTGCGTCCAAGCACAAGGCCTCGGCCCGTGCCCGCCGCGCGGTGGATCTGCTGCGTGAGGAGGCCGAGCTAGATCAGCGCCCGCGCGTGGGTGACGATGCCGAGCTGTTCGAGCGCCTGCGTGCCCTGCGCAAGGAGATTTCGACCGAGCTGGAGATGGCGCCGTACATGGTCTTCTCTGACAAGGCCCTGCGCGGCCTGTGCCGCCTACGACCTCAGACACGCGACGAGCTTATCCAGGTCAACGGTATTGGCGAGAAAAAGGCCGATGCCTTTGGCGAGCAGTTTATGGCGGCGATTGAAGAGTTTGAGTCCGAGCATGCACGGGATGGAGCGTAATGATGGCATCCGACGATAAAACCGAGCGCACTGAGGTGTCCGCCGTGCCGCTGTACCAGCAGGTTATGGACGACCTAAAGGGCGAGATCGCGCGCGGCGTGTACGCATCCGGCTCGCGCATTCCTTCCGAGATGGAGCTCGCGAAGTACTACGGCGTGGGACGCATCACCGTGCGCCGCGCCGTCGAGGAGCTGTCGCGCGCGGGGTATCTCAACCGCCAGCAGGGGAGGGGCACGTTTGTGTGTGCGCCCAAGCTCAAACGCAAGATTGTCCAGAAGGGTGACGTTCAGAGCTTTTCCGAGGGTTGCGCCGCCAACGACATGGTGGCCGGAGCACGTCTGGTGTCG
The DNA here is from genome assembly GCA_019414625.1 of Collinsella sp. Lineage (GTDB taxonomy): Bacteria > Actinomycetota > Coriobacteriia > Coriobacteriales > Coriobacteriaceae > Collinsella. The sequence goes on along the minus strand of DXLR01000071.1, from coordinate 20,341 downwards.
CGCACGGTGGTTGCGGCGACGCGCGAGGACGCGGCGTTTTTTGGGGTGGAACCCGGCTGCGAGCTCATCGTGGTCGAGCGCGTGCGCACGGCAGATGGCGTGCCCGTCATGCTCGAGAACAACGCCTTTGTGCTGGCCGACCATCCCTATCTGCAGACGCTTGCCGACAAGGACCTCACGGACAATTCCATCTTTGCGCTCGTTGCCGAGCATTCGGGCCGTGCGCCGCTCAAGTCAGACCCCTGTACGGTGGAGATTGCGCTTGCCGATGCTCAGGCGGCCCCGCTGCTGGAGGTGCCGGTCGGCGAGCCGCTCTTCTATATGGAGGCATACTTTACCGATGCGGACGGGCGGCCCCTGCTGCTCGGACGCCAAAAGATCGTGGGCTCGCGCTACGTGTTCGACATCTAACGTCCATAGATAGAACAACATAGAACAAATTTGGTGAAATGACTTCACGTGCATCGTCGTGCGTGCTATAAATAGGACAACATAGAACGACAGCAGGTACGAGCTGCCGTCGTCCAAAGCCGCCACACAAGGAGGAGCATCACCGTGAACGCACACGATCTGGTTCAGGAAATTATCGAGCGCAAGGGTAAGATCGAGAATGTCTTTTGGATCGCCTGCGGTGGTTCGATGATTGACCTGATGCCGGCCAATGAGCTGCTCAAGCGCGAGGCCACCACGTTTACCTCGACGGTCTACACGGCGCGCGAGTTTTGCCTGATGGCTCCCAAGAGTCTTGGCAAGAAGTCGCTCGTCATCGCCTGCAGCCACAGCGGCAACACGCAAGAGGTCGTCGACGGCTGCGAGATGGCGCTGGCCACCGGTGCCGAGGTCGTTGCCCTCACCGACTGCGAGGGCTCAAAGATCGACAACGGCAAGTGGACCACCTGGGTCTATCCGTGGGGCGAGGGCGTGTCACAGGCCGAGGTTCCGCAGGGCATCGGCGCTCTGATTGCCGCCGAGTTGCTCGACCAGCAGGAGGGCTACGAGGCACTCGCCGACATGTACGCCGGCCTTAAGCAGATGGACGCCCTGTTGCCCGCTGCCCGCGAGAAGGTCAACGCCGAGCTGGGGGATCGCTTTGCCGAGCTCTGCCAGCAGCACAAGTTCTTCTATATCCTGGGCTCCGGACCCAACTTTAGCCAGACCTACGCCATGGCCATCTGCTCGCTCATGGAGATGCAGTGGCAGCACTGCTGCTATATCCACTCCGGCGAGTACTTCCACGGTCCCTTCGAGGCTACCGAGCCCGGCGTGTTCTACTTTGTGCAGCTCGGATCGGGCGAGTGTCGCCCCATGGAGGAGCGCGCGCTGGCGTTCCTCAACACGCATACCGATACGGTTATGGTGCTCGACGCGCTCGAGTACGGCGTGGGCGACGTGCCCGCCAGCGTGCGTTCTTACCTGGAGCCGATCTTCTTCTATGCGATGAGCTGCGAGCTGCGCGCCGCCCGCGGCAAGGTCTTCGACCACAGCCCCGAGATTCGTCGCTACATGGGCATCGAACAGTACTAGGTAACGGGAAAGCGATTTTTCATGATGGGGCTTTCGCCAAGCGCGGGCCCCGTTTGCGTTACGGCGCCCCTTTCCGTTTGTCGAAAGACGAAGTCAAATACTTTTCCTGAGAAGTGAACGACCTATTTTGGACCCCCGAAGCATTGACATTTTTTGGCGCCAAAACCGCAGGAAAATCTTAATGAAACTGCAGGAAATGGTCCCTATAAAGTGTCGATGCTTCAGGGGCTCGTTTTTGCTCGTTCACTTTTCGGGAAAAGTATTAGACCTAAATCTGCAAGCGTGTCGCGCGAGTCAAAAAGCGGGCCGCGCCGGTAGTATTCCGGCGCGGCCCGCTTTACATGGCGTCCGCATGAGCGAGGTGTCGCGTCAAGCGGCGGCCTACTTGGCGTCGTAGGCCTCGGCGTCCCACCAGTCGAGCTGGGCGATGTTGTCGCGGATGTGCTGGCAGCTCTTGTGGAAGCCCTCGAGCTCGTGCTCGGACAGGTCGAGCGTGTAGACCTCCTCGACGCCCTCGGCGCCGATCACGCACGGCAGGGATGTGAAGATGCCCTCCTCGCCATACTGGCCGGTCATAAGCGTAGAGGCCGAAAGCACGGCGTGCTCGTTGTGCAGCACGGCGGCGCAGACGCGCGCGGCGGAGTTGGCAACAGCGTACTCGGTGCACTGCTTGCCCTGGTAGGTCACATAGCCGCCCTTGCGTGCGAGCTCCTCGACCTCCATGTGGTCGAAGGCATACTTGTCGGGGTTCTCGGCCTGAAGTTCGTTGAGGCTCTTACCGGCGATGGTTGCGGCCTTAAAGGCGGCCAGCTGGCTAAAGCCGTGTTCGCCGATCATATAGGCGTCGATGGACTTGGGGCTTACGCCGACCTTCTTGGAGATCTCGGTGCGCAGGCGGGCGGAGTCCAGGCCGCAGCCCGAGCCGATGATCTTCTTGGGATTGTAGCCGGTCAGATGCCACATCTCGGTGCACACGACGTCGCAGGGGTTGGAGATACTCACGAAGATGCCGTCGAAGCCGGCGTCGACGATGCGCTTGGCAAAGGTGCGGGCGGCGTCGGTGGTAAAGAACAGCTCGCCGTCGCGGCTGCCGGCGGCCAGCGCGACCTTGCCGGCGGCGTTGACGATGACGTCGCAGCAGGCCAGCTCCTCGTAGTGGTCGTAGCAGTTGACGATCTTGGTGTTGTACGGGACAAACGAAAGGGAGTCGCGCAGGTCCTGGACCTCGGACGTCACCTTGGCCTCGTTGATATCGCACAGGTACAGCTCATCGGCAATGCCCTGCATGAGCAGGCTGTTGGCGACATGTGCTCCTACGTGGCCCTGGCCGACCACACCGATCTTACGCGTCTGGTACATATATGTATCCTTTCGGCCGAGTTTTTCGCGTCGGACCATTGTAGCGTCCAGCTGTCACTTTGCTAGGCTAAAGCGCCATAGATTTTTTGGGCATGCCTTAATCTCTACTTTTGGAGTGATTTGGGCCGCTGACGGCATCGCTGGGCGATGCGCTCGCGCGGATGGGGCCGGTCGTTGTACCATAGCTGCAACTGACTCGTAAGGAGCATCCATGCCCATTCGTATTCCCGACGCCCTCCCTGCCGCCGCGCAGCTCGAGAGCGAGAACATCTTTGTCATGACCGAGTACCGCGCGCTGCACCAGGACATCCGGCCGCTGCGCGTGCTCATCCTCAACCTCATGCCCACCAAGATCGCCACCGAGACGCAGATCATGCGCAAGCTCTCCAACACGCCGCTGCAGGTGGAGGTGGACCTGCTGCGCACCAAAACGCACGAGGCCACGCACGTGAGTGCCGGCCACCTGGAGACGTTCTACCGCACGTTCGACGACATCCGCGACATCCACTACGACGGCCTGATCATCACGGGCGCGCCGGTGGAGCAGATGCCGTTCGAGGAGGTCGACTACTGGCCCGAGCTCTGCCAGATCATGGATTGGTCCACCACGCATGTGCACTCTACGCTGCATATTTGTTGGGGCGCGCAGGCGGGGCTCTACCATCATTACGGTATCCAGAAGTACGATCTGCCGGCAAAGGCGAGTGGCGTGTTCGAGCATTATCTGGTGAAGCCGCAAAGCCCGCTGGTCCGCGGCTTTGACGACCGTTTCTATGCCGTGCATTCGCGCAACACCGATGTGCGCCGCGAGGACGTGGAGGCCGAGCCGCAGCTTGAGGTCGTGGCCGTGTCCGACGAGGTGGGCCTGTACATCGTCAAGTCGACCGACAGCCGCCGCTTCTTTGTCTTTGGCCATCCCGAGTACGATACCGACACGCTGCGTTTGGAGTACGAGCGCGACGTGAAGCGCGGGCTTAACCCTCAGGTGCCGGCGTATTACTTCCCGAACGACGACCCCACCGCCGAGCCGCGCAACGTCTGGCGCAGTCAGGCTCAGCTGTTCTACACCAACTGGCTCAACTACTACGTCTACCAGACCACGCCCTACGACCTGGCCCGCGCCGGCGAGGAGCACTAGGCCGTCGGGATGTGCGTCAGCCGTTAGGCGCTGATGATGTGGGGTAGCGGCAGGTCGTGGGCGTCGGTGGGAACGTGGTCGACACGCTGCTCGTCAAAGGCGATGCCGATGATTTGGCATGCGGGCGAGAGCATGGGCAGGTAGCGGTCATAGCAGCCGCCGCCGTAGCCCAGGCGCGCGCCGGCGCGGTCGAAGGCTACGAGTGGCACGACGACCATGTCGAGGGCCTCGGCAGACACGATGGGGAAGCGGTCGCTGTCGATGTCCATGGCCGCGAAGGCCCGCGTGGGGTGGGCGATAAACGGAGCCGCGGACGCATCGCCGCCGGCAACTGCCCGCATGCACATGCGCTGGCCACAAGCTGCGGCGTCTGTTGCCGAGAGTATGCACGGATAGGCCACGCGCCAGCCGCGTTTGGCGGCCGCTGCGGCAAACGCGGCAGGATCGACTTCGGAACCCATCGCGGCATAGGCGGCAACGGTGTGCGGCGTCGCGGCATCCAAGCGATCCAACAGCTCAACAAGCCGCGCACAGATAACGGCGGACTTCGCCGCCCGCACATCCAAATCAATCGCATCGCGCCGAGCAATCACCGCCCGTCGCACCTCAGCCTTACCCATCCTGGCCTCCTCTAGCAAACCTGCCAAAAAGGGACAGGTTTATTTTGGCAGGTTTTATCTGGGTAAACGCCCAAACCACCACACAAGCCATCGCAAAGGGGGCAGTTCATGGACACCTTCGTGGGTTTTGACGAAGAGCAGGTGTTCGCGGCGGTTTGTCTCGATCTGTAACAGTAACTCGGCAAAAATGGACTTAGATGTTACAGATTGAGACAAAGGGCCGGCGTCATTCGGAAACGTCTCGATCTGTAACATCTGGAGACGATATTGCCGTCTTAGTGTTACAGATCGAGACAAACCGGCAGACTGCGGCAAAAGAAAAGGTAGATTTTCAGGCATGTCCCAAAAATCTACCTTTGTGGGTTAGGCCAGCAGGTCGACGACGTTAAAGCCGGCGTTGCTCTTGGCGATGACGTCTCGACCGCCAAAGACGCAGGTTGGCGACTCGGCTGCGATTCGCGTCACGTCGGCACCGAGCGAGCGAAGCTCACCGGGCGTGGCGGCGAGCATCTGGGCGCGGCGCTCCTCGCGTGCATGCGGATCGAGCCCGGCCAGGTAGGTCGTGTTGCGGCGTTTGGTGAGCGCGTATGGCTTCACTGGCGCGTCCATGCCGCTCACGCAGCTCACGATAAAGCCCTCAAAGGCGGCCTCGTCGGGCTCAAAGCTGCCGAGCCATTCGCCTGCGCGCGCAACGCGCTCAATCGAGGGGTCGATTGCCGGGTCGCGGTAGGTGTAGAACGCCGTCTGACGCTCGCCTGCCGCGCGGAATCCGCAGCCGTACGCGCCGCCCTTCACGCGGATCTCGTTCCACAGATAGTCGTAGGAGAGCGCGTTGGCGGCAACCGCCCAGGCGCCCGTCACGTCGATGCCCAGGCGACGCGGGTCGCACGCGCTTGCCGCAAAGCAGATGTCGCTGGGGATGACAAAGGCCTCGTGGCGGTCGCGCGGCTCCGGTACCACGAGCGTGCCGCTGCCGGCATCGGCGCCGTCGCCAGCGCCCAGCCCCAGATCGTCCGCGGCGGCCCAGTATGCGTTAAAGTCCTCGTCGCTGCCGGTAAAGCTCGCCATGCAGCCATCGGCCACAAAGATGCGGCCTGCCAGCTCGGCAAGTTTGGCGCGCAGGTCATCCAGTCGCTCGTCAAAGTGGTCGAGCAGATCGCGCAGGAACAGGTAGAAGTCCACGCCCGAAAGCTGCTCGCGCACCATGGCCGAGGGCGAGCTGTAGCTCATCGCGCGACCGAGTGCCGCCGAGTGACCGTTGTTGATAAAGCCCTGCTCAAGTCCAATGCGAATCTGCGTGAGCACGTCGCGCACGCGGTCGGCGTCGGCATCGAGCAAAAGCGTGCTCGACCACACCTCGCGCGGCAGGCTCGCTAGCGCATCGATCTTCTCGGACAGGGCGCCGGCGCTCACCAGCAGGTAGGGACGCACACCGTCCATGTCGGGCTGGGTCATGACCTCGGTCGTAAAGCTCAAAAAGCCCAGCTTGCCGGCGAGCACGTTGTCGAGCTCCTCGGCCGAGTGCTCGCTCGTGGGCAGCTGTTTGAGCAGGCGGCAGAGCAGCGTCACATAGGGCAGGTCCTCAAATGCGACGCAGCTCAGGTCGAAGTACTGCATGGCGTAGGCCAGACGGTTGGTGGGGATGCCGTGGCGCAGGCAGGGGATGGGCGCAGTCGTGTCCACGACCAGCGGCGGCTCGGGGCGCGCCTCGCCAATGTCGGAAACGCGCAGGTGCGGTAGCGTGGCCTTGGCCTCGAGCGTGTCCTCGGCCTCCTGTGCGGCACGCAGCACGGCCGTGCGCTCGACCACGTCGGCCAGCTCGGCATTGGTCATGGCGTCGCGCTTGGCTGCTAGCTCGGCGGCCTCGGCACCCTCTGCGCCCTCGGCGGCGTCCACCGGCACCAGCTCGACCAGCGCCATATGGTCGTTTTCCAGCACCAGCTCGCGCAGCAGGTCCTCAAAGTAGCTGCCGTCCAGCTCGCCACGCAGCTCCTCGTACACCGGGCCGTACTTGAGCGCCAGCGTCGCGGCGTCGTCATCGTAGAGCCAGGTGCTCAGCGCGTCGCACGCAATGGCCACGCCGTCGGCGATACCGTAGTCGCGCTGGCGCAGGTCGTACTCGTTGCTGCTGATGATGGCTTCCAGGCGCTCGCGCGGAACGCCGTGCTCGCACAGGTCGCGGCAGGCGTCTTGGAACACACGACGCAGCTCGCGCGCCACGCCGGGCTGCGCGTTTTGCAGCATGATGAGCTCGTAGGGCTGCAGGCTCTCGGCCGCGGTGTAGCTCACCACGTTGCCGCCCAGGCCCGCTGCCAGAATGGCCTTCTTAACCGGCGCTTCGTTGGAGCCCAGCAGCGCTTCGAACAGGATGTCCGCCGCGATTGTGCGCTTACGGTCGAGCGCGCTGCCCAGCACAAGGCCCAGGCCCACCAGGGCGTTTTCGGGCGTGGTGGCCATCTCGACGCGCTTATACTCGCAGGTCACGGGCGCTTGCACGCCCAGCGGATTGGGTGCCAGCACGGACGGGTCCTCGCCGGCGGCAACGGCGGCGTCCATGCGGCGGCTCGCGGCACTCGGTTGCGACAGATAGCGCTCGTCCAAAAAGGCCAGTGCGCGGTCCACGTCCAGGTCGCCGTAGAGCGTGATGTAGGAGTTGGAAGGATTGTAGTGGCGCGCGTGCGTGTCCAGGAACTGCTCGTAGGTGAGCGAGGGAATCGCACGCGGGTCGCCACCGCTCTCGTGCGCATAGGCGGTGTCGGGGTAGAGCGCGGCGTTGACGGCATCGTCCAGCACGCTCATGGGGTCGGACAGCGCGCCCTTCATCTCGTTGAACACCACGCCGTTATAACGCAGCGTGCCCTCGCGCAGGCTGGCGGAGCTGCCGTCGCCCTCGCTCTCGACGCCCTCTGGCAGGTCCAGCTCGTAGTGCCAGCCCTCCTGCTCAAAAATGGTGGGCTTGGTATAGATGGCCGGGTTGAACACCGCGTCTAGGTACACGTCCATCAGGTTGTACAGGTCCTGCTCGTTGGTGGTGGCAACGGGGTAGATGGTCTTGTCGGGGTAGGTCATGGCGTTGAGGAACGTCTGCATGGAGCTCTTGATCAGATCGACGAATGGCTCCTTGACGGGGAACTTGGCCGATCCGCACAGCACCGAGTGCTCAAGAATATGGAACACGCCGGTGGAATCGGCCGGCGGCGTCTTAAAGCCAATGGCAAAGGCCTTGTTTTCGTCGTCGCACGCCAGGTACAGCAGGCGAGCGCCCGAGGCAGTGTGGCGCAGCACGTAGGCGTCCGAGTCGAGCTCGGGCACGGTCTCGCAGCGCTCGACGGCAAAGCCGTGGCAGGTGGTACCGGGCACCAGCAGCGCGGCAGCAGCGGCGCGCGGGTCGGTTGAGGTAGTGGACATATGTAGTCTCCTTTGACGCCCCAGCGGGGGCGAATCGAGTCGAATCCCCGAGAGTATACCCATATGGGGCCTTCGACCAATCTGCCGCACGAGCGTGGATTTTCGGACACACGAGCGTGGATTTCCGGACGCATGCCGAATGAGCGTGGATTTTCGGACGAAATCGGCCGCCAAAAGCCCAAAAACCGTCCAAAAATCCACGCTCATCCGCCGCCCGCACATCTCTCATCTCTCATTCGTCTCTAATACGAGAGATAACAGAAAGATGAGAGATAAATATGAGAGATAACAATGCTGCAAAGAGACAGGCAACCATGGTATTGTCTCAATATAGATTGTTTTACCAGCGAAAACATGTTTATATGAAACAGATGGCAGACATCTTATCTTTTATCTCTCACTCATCTCTAATATGAGAGATAACAGATAGATGAGAGATAATTACGAGAGATAACTGAGAGACGAAGGAAATCCATTCGCGGCATTCTTCGCAGAACCGAGCGAAAGGACGTGCAGATGAACGAAAACGAACTGACCGGTCTGCTCGAGTCTTTAAGGCGCATGGGCTCGGACGATCTTAACGTCGAGGTCAAGGAGAGCGCCACAACGCTTTCCCGCGACGTATGGGAAACGGTCAGCGCTTTCGCAAACACCGCCGGCGGCATCATCGTACTCGGAGTGAGCGAGCGCGCGGGTTTTGTCCCAGTTGCAAACTTTGAGACCGAGAAAGTGCTCAACCAATTCGTGGCAGGCATGGGCGATGCCGGCGGTCGCGGAAAGCTGGCCAATCCGCCCAAATACACCATTGAGCGCGTGGAGCTCCAGGGCACCGTGGTTCTGGTCATCACGATTGAGGAGCTCGACCCGTCGAGCAAGCCTTGTTATGTCATAGAGCGGGGCGCTCAAGGTGGCAGCTACAAACGCATCGATGACAAAGATGTCCCGCTATCATCGACCGAGGTGCTCGCATTGGCGTCATACGGTCGAGCGACTCCGAGCGATCGCGATGCGGTGCCCGGCACGAGTGTGGGCGATCTCGACGAGTCGCTGGTCGACCGCACGATAGAACGCGCCTATTCGTTGACGCCTCGAGCGATGCGTGGTGCGACGGACAAGAAGACAAAGATGGAGCGCCTGAATCTCCTCGACTTCCAGGGCAATGTTACCAAGGCCGGCCTCCTTGCCGCGGGCGTTTACCCTCAGCAGTTCTATCCTAAGCTCTTCATTGATGTGGCTGTCCATGCGGGAACTCAAAAGAGCGCTGCGGGACCGCTAAGATTTATGGACCGCACAGTCTGCGAGGGCACCCTGGGCGAGATGATTTCGGATACTGTCGCGGCTGTCGCCAAAAACTTGCGCCGCACCTCGACCGTCCAAGGCATCTCGCGTATCGACTCGCTGGAGATTCCCGAGGAGGTCCTGCGCGAGGCAGTCGCCAACGCGGTTATCCACAGGGAATACGGGGATCGGTTCTGTGGGCAATCGATCGCCGTCGACGTTTTTGACGACCGTATCGAGGTGACGAATCCCGGCGGCCTTTATGGAGGGAAGACTCGCGAGAACTTGTTTGACGGCAGCTCCCGATGCCGTAACGCGACGCTCGTGAAACTCATGTCGATTGTCCCGCTGCCGGATGGCGCAGGTTCGCCGGCTGAGGGCAATGGCTCGGGCATCCCGATGATGATCGATGCCATGCGCGCGCATGGTCTGGCCGAGCCCCTGTTCTGCCCGGGGTTCGATCGGTTCAAGGTCGTACTTTACCGTTCAAAGATCGAGCCGGTCGATCATGGCGGAGGCTTAATTGTGACGGCACTCAAACACTACGGCGAGCTGGGGACGCGTGAGCTGGCAAAACGCACGGGGCTTACAATTTCCCAGGTTAGGTCGCGCGTCAACGCGCTCATTGCTCAAGGCGAGCTTGAGCCCACGGCGCCGTCGACAAGCCGCAACCGCAAATATCGACTGTCAGAGCGCGTGGAATAAATGCGTTAGTGGACGAGGCGACCCAATAATCGACCCTCGATTGGCGCCCACTAAGGTAAAGCGGTTGTTGCCCAGTCGACGGTGATGCTAAAGACTCGGCTTACGCCGGCATGGCCCCGAACCCGTCCATCAGGAACAGCCTGAGAACCAGCTTGATGACATTTCCCGGTTTGACTTCAGCCGTGCCAAAGACGTGGCGCTCGGCGAGCTCGCTGCAGTATGCGTAGATATCGCGGATAAGGTCCGCGCCCGAAAGCGTAAACATGTAGCCTGCGTCCGAAAGCGCATTGGGTGCGGCGGGCAACTTGGTCATGCGACAAAAGGTCAACAGGTCGGGCGCCATAGCGTCTTGGTAGCCAAGATGGCCGCCGTCTTCTTGTGCGGCGAGTTCCAACTGGCGTACTCGATCCAGCGCCGCTGCCAGCACAAAGCTCGGTGTGGGCGCATTGACGTCTTCCGTGTTCGCCACGAGTTTGCCCGCCGCCTGTGTGACAAGCCAGGCGACCTCGCGCTGGCAACGCACGGCCTTGCGCGTAACCGGCTTGATGGACGAAGAAGAAACGCTCCCCTTAGGCGGATTCGAAGCAGCCATAAGACCCTCCCATGAACAATCCGGCCCAACAAGCCCGGATGAAACACGTGCTACATCAGTATACAGGGGAGTGGGGTAGCGGGGTACAAGCGCGCCAGCGGCAAACCGAGAGCATCAACAATGTGCCTCCGCTCTATTTGGACGATGGTACGTGGGTCATTAAGTACTCGGTTCAAGCGCCGGGTACCGTTGGTTTTCGAGACCAGAATTACAACCGTAAAATGCTCAACTGCATGGAATGTGACGTCCCAGTCGGAGTCATATTTGCAACCGAGGTGGGCTATAAGGTGCTCGGCCTTGCGTTTGTTGAGCGGTTCGAGCCCGAAAACGGATGGTTTGTTCTGCACGGTCCTGTTCATAAAGGCGGACCGGACCCTCGTTTTGCGCCCGACATGAGTTATCTGAAGCACATACCCGTCGATATTGAGTTTGCCGGACAGGGTGCGACCGACGATGAAATTTGGCTTTGGCGGTCTTTTACGATCGTGCTGTTTGATCGGATCGCGTGGCGATGCAATCTCGCACACGCCTGCCGGTGCATGCTCTTCCTGATTTGTATAGCGAGAGGGGAGCGAACGTGAGCTGGCGAGGCGATATTGCGATGGGGAAGTACGGAAAACTGCCGTGCGCCCTTATAGACAACAAATTGTTTCCGAGCGTAGAAGTTGATTGCGGGTCGTTTGTCGTCGCCTGTCCTTGCTGCGGCTCGCAAATACCGTGCCTCGACATTCGGTTCATCGATGCGTGCGACAGACTTAGCGACGAAGTGAGAAAACGGACAGGCGTTCATATGCCGGTGTATCAGGAGAAATGCCCTGTTTGTGGCCTCGATATCGTGTACGACGCCGGCGACGAGGGATAGGTGATGCGGAGGAGCTGGCTGTGAAGGCATCTCTGTCCCTATAAATAAATCCCCTCACCGAGCTGCTTGTGGAACTTGGCGTGATGGTCGCGTGCCCAGGTAAAGAGCGCCTGGTCAAAGTCGGTGCGCGTGGCCGGGACGCCAAAGACGCCGGCAACTTCGACGCGTACAAACTCCAGTGCCGGCAGCTTGTTGATGGCAGTGAGGGCAAACGGGGACGAGGGCTCCTCGAACAGATAGCGGCTGCCTTGCAGCGCGTCGCAAATGGTGCACGTGTTGCCGAGCGACGGGGCTTTGGAGGCTCGCGCGCCTACGGGCTTGTAGCCGCAGCGCTTATGAAGGTAGTCGCGGATCTCGCCCGGCACGCAGCCAAGAGCGGGCACGATGGCGAGTGCGTTGGCGTTGGCCGTGTCGATGGCAATGTGCCCGGCTTCGTTGGGCGCGTGCGCGATGGCGATGCTCTCGTCGTTATCGGTTCGATAGGGAATGCCGAAGGCCGCGACCGAGGTCTCTTTGTGACACTTCCAGCACTCGCGCTTGCCCAGTACTAGATATATATACGGCGCTGAGGGGTCGGATCGGTCAACACCGGGCAGCCACTCGGCAAAGGGCTCGGGGTTGACGCCGCTGGGTACATACCAGATCTTCTTGGTCCGGTCCCATTTGGCGCCCAGCGCTTTGGCTTCTTCTTTGTGCGAAAAGGGGACATCGAGCTCGGTGCGCATGGCGGCTCCTTGGTGCTGCAGGTGCGAGTGGCTCAAGGATACCGCAGGGCGCAGACATCGCGGCGTTTTGTTGAGAAGTTGCGGCGCGGACTGCTTGGTTACGCCGTTAGATAAATTGGCAAGTAGATGGTCGGCTTTTGACCAGTTGGGCGGTTGGAGCAGCTTGCGGCGCAGTTTTGTGCCTGGCTATTGTTGATGTTGGGGTATTGAATATATTTGGCTGCCATTCGTCAGGTGAATTGTTGTTACGTTGCGATGACGGTTGGAACTGCCAGCGGATTTAGCGACAAAAAACAAAACAGCCCAGAGGACATAGCCTCTGAGCTGCGATCATTTGGTGGGCGTTAGAAGATTTGAACTTCTGACCTCTTCCGTGTCAGGGAAGCGCTCTCCCCCTGAGCTAAACGCCCGATCAAGGGTGCGCAAGCGCGCAAGGGATAATATAACGGAGCCTGAACTCGGTGGCAAGAACATTTTTAAAAATCGCTTACATTGTGGAATTCGGGGGCTTTGTCATATCCATTTCAAAAGAGCCTGCTGCCGCGATTTGACTGTCGCATAATGCAAGGCCATTGCGGTATCGAGCTATGGAAAGACGTCTGCGGAATTGTCCTACCGATAAGCGGACAAGCCTCCAGCTGGTGCCTTCGCCGTGGTAAGGTAAGCCGAATTGTTTCCAGGCTGCTTCGAGGGAATGGAATGAGCAAAGAGCGTGTCGAGCAGGTCGAAGGCGCAGGGGCTTCGGTGCCGATGACCGATGTATCGAACATTGATGTGCCCGAGGGCACCGATGAGCTCAGCCGCAGCACCCGCCGCGCATGGCGCGACCGCCTGAACAACGCTTCGACGCGCAAGATGATCACGGGCGTCTTGGCTACGCTGGTGGGCGGTTCGTTTTGGGGCTTCTCGGGCACCAGCGCGAGCTTTCTGTTCGAAACCTACCACGTCGACACCTTGTGGCTTATGAGCGTGCGTCAGATTCTCGCCGGTCTACTCTTTATGGCCGTGGTTGTTACGCGCGACCGCGAGCGCCTGGTTAAGCTCTGGACCACACCCGCCGATCGCAAGCAGCTGCTGCTCTTTACCGCCTTTGGCCTGCTGTTCAACCAGTTTTGCTATCTATCGGCCGTGCGCCTGACGAACGCCGGAACCGCGACGGTGCTCCAGTGCCTGCAGCTCGTTATCATCATGGGCTACACCTGCGTGACCGATCGCCGCATGCCGCGTACTCGCGAAGTCATCGGCATTGGCTTGGCTCTGGGTGGAACCTTTTTAATCGCCACCGGTGGCGACCCCACCAGCCTGAATATCTCGCCGCTCGGTCTGATCGCGGGTCTCATGTGTGCGGTCAGCGCTACATGCATGGCGGTGATTCCCGCCAAGATCCTGCCCGAATACGGCAGCCCCATCGTCACGGGCTCGGCAATGCTCACGGCGGGCGTGGTCTCGTGTGTCTTCGTGCAGCCCTGGGCGCATATGCCGGCGCTCGACGCTGCCGGCGTCGAGGCGCTCGCGGTGTTCGTGGTTATCGGCTCGTTTTTTGCTTACATGCTCTATATGCAGGGCGTTAAGGACATCGGCTCGGTGCGTGCGAGCCTCATCGGAACTGTGGAGCCGGTTTCGGCGACCATCACCAGCGCCGTTATGCTGGGCACGGTGTTTTTGCCGACCGACCTTATCGGCTTTGCCATGATCATCGTGATGATGTTCCTCACGGTGTAGTTGACGCCGCCGCCAAGACAGAAAAGGTGTTGTGCCGCATTTTCGCCAATTGACGTCCGTGTCTGGAGTTTAGCTGTCGATGCTCAAAATGCCATAAACTAGTAACGTTATGGACTTTTTCATTGCGACTCAATTGCGAGGATTTCTTTATGGCTGGTAATCACTTTAAGGGCAGCGATAGCGGCCGTCCTGCAGTTCCGCCGCGTCCGAACGGGGCTGGTAAGGCCGGCACGCCGGGCGGCGCTGGACAGGGCGGCTCCGGTAAGCGCGTGTCCCCGGGCGAGACGGCGATGTTTACCGCTCTGTACGAGCAGTCTCAAAAGGCAAAAAAGACCGGCCGTGCAAGAGGGAATGTCTTTGCGGGCGGTGCAACCTCCACGTCGCAGCCGAGCGGGGCTCCTTCGGTACCTGCGAACAACGCAGGTGCTGCCAACGCCGCGAATGCCGCCGGCAACGTTAATGCCGGCAAGGCCGCCAACAATACTCCCTCTGCCGGTGGCGCGGGGCTTACGGGTAACCTTGGCACGATTTACACCGGTGCCTCCGAGACTGGCACGTTCGCCCGCCTGGATGATAGCGGTGCCGAGTTTGCGGGCTCGGGTTCCAAGGAAGATTATTACGATTTTGGCTTGAACTACGGTAGCGACGCTTCGTCGAGTTCGACCTCTGACGGTCTGGTCCGTCATCGCCATCGCAAGGGCGAGCGCAAAAAGCGTCACACTGGCGCCATTATTGCCGCTGTAGTCGCGGTGCTTCTCGTTGCGCTTGGCGCAAGCGGCTTTATGCTGCTTAACTCGGCAAAGACCGTAAAGAGCGAAGCGAAGGAGGCTGTCGAGATCGTCGGTGGCCTTAAGGACAAGGTCACGTCGGGCGATTTTTCGACGCTGCCTGACGACGCGAAAAAGATCGATGAGCTCTGCGACAGCATGAAGGCGGAGACCTCGAGCCCGCTGTGGACGGCGGCTTCGTTTATCCCGGTGTATGGCAGCGACATCAATGCGGCCCGCACCATGATCGACGTCCTGTCCGATGTCTCGAGCAATGCACTGGTTCCCATGGCCGATAACCTTTCGCAGGCCACGCCCGGCAAGCTGTTCCAGGACGGCATGATTAACGTGTCCGCGCTGCAGGCCGTTGCCGATTCGCTTTCCGATAGCTCCAAGGTGTTCAAGAGCGCCAACGAGAAGATCCAGGGCATTGGCGATACTCATATTTCCCAGGTGACCGAGCTGGTCGATAAGGCCAAGGACGGCTTTGCCACCCTCAACGGCGCGGTTGACGCGGCGGAGAAGGTCGCCCCCGTCCTTCCGCAGATGCTCGGCGCCAACGGCCAGACGCGCAACTACCTTGTGTACGCCATGAACAACGTCGAGATTCGTGCCTGCGGCGGCTTTGGCGGTTCGCAGGGCCTGATTTCGGTCACCGACGGCCAGATGTCGATTGGCGAGTTTGTTCCCCGCATTGGACTCAGCGAGGATGAGGCAGTCGAGAGCGTCGACGAAGAGGATGAGGCGCTGTTCGGCAACCACAGTAACCTGTACAACTCGGGCAATACCTATTCGCCTGATTGGCCCCGCAACTCGCAGCGTGTCGCAGCCCTGTGGAAATCTCAATATGGCCAGGACGTTGACGGCGTCGTGGGTATCGACCCGGTGTTCCTGCAGTATCTGCTGGGCCTGGTCGGTAACGTGTCGCTGCCCGACGGAACGGTTGTCGACGGCACCAACGCCGCAAAGGTCCTCATGCACGATGTGTACTGGAACTATCCGGTCGAGGAGTCGGACGGCATCTTTGCATCCGTCGCCAGCGCTGCCTTCGATCCTTGGCGGTATCGGCGATGTCGATGTTACGAAGCTTGTCAGCGCCGTTGAGCGCGGTGCCGAAGAGGGCCGCCTGATCGCGTGGATGAAAAACGATGACGAGCAGAACGCTATCAAGGAGATGAACATCGACGCCTCGCTGCCCGATCCGGATGACCCGAGTGAAGATCCCGTTGCTGGTGTCTACTTTAACAACCTGAGCTTCTCCAAGCTCGACTGGTACCTGAATGCCGATACGCAGATTGGCCAGGGCATCAAGAACGGTGACGGCACATGCTCGTATCGCATCACCGTTACCCTGACGAACATCATGACGCAGGAGGAGGCCGGCAAGCTGCCCGACTACGTCGCGGCGAGCGCGCCCGATGCCGCGCGCGACGACGAGCGTCTGAATGTCTCGTTGTTTGCCCCGACGGGCGGCATCATTACTGATCTGACCGTCGAGGGCACCCAGTTTGGTCTTGGCGCCGCTACGTGGCATGGAATCCCCTTCTATTCGGGCACCGTTGACCTGCATGCTGGCGAGACGACGACGATCACATATACGCTGACCACGTCAGCCGAGGCGGGGGACAAGCCGCTTACGCTGCGTCAGACTCCTACATGCCAGGCGGCTCGCGACAGCGCGTCGGCGTAGGGTTTTTCTGGTAGCGCAGATAATCGAGTACCATTTTGGGGCGGACAGGCAATCTGTTCGCCCCTATTTTGTAAGGAGAGCGCATGAAGTACTTTGGCACCGACGGCTTTCGCGGTGAGGCTAACGTTGGGCTGACGGTAGAGCACGCTTATAAGATTGGCCGTTTTGTGGGCTGGTATTACGGCGCCAACCGCGAGCGCAAGGCGCGCGTCATCGTGGGTAAGGACACGCGTCGCTCGAGTTATATGTTCGAGGCGGCGCTGGTGAGTGGCCTGGTCGCGAGCGGTGCGGACGCCTATATGCTGCACGTGATCCCCACGCCGGGTGTAGCGCATCAGACCGTGGAAGGCTGCTTCGATTGCGGCATCATGATCAGCGCGAGCCACAACCCGTTTTGCGATAACGGCATTAAGCTCGTCAACAGCGACGGCTTTAAGATGGACGAGGACGTGCTGGAGCTCATCGAGGACTACATCGATGGCAAGAGCGAGGTGCCGCTGGCAACGGGCAACCACATCGGCGCCACGGTGGACTACATGCAGGGCCGCAACCGCTACATTGCTTCGCTCATTGCAAGTGCGAACTTTTCGCTGCAGGGCGTCAAGATCGGCATCGACTGCGCCAACGGCTCGGCGTCCTCGGTGGCCAAGCCGGTGTTCGACGCGCTGGGCGCCGACGTGCGCGTGATCAATGCCGCGCCTGATGGTTTTAACATCAACGTCGACTGCGGCTCCACGCATATGGAGCGTCTGCAGCGCCACGTGGTGGAGCAGGGCTTGGACGTGGGCTTTGCCTATGACGGCGATGCCGACCGCTGCCTGGCCGTGGACGAGCGCGGCCGCGTGGTCGATGGCGACCAGATCCTGTACGTGTGCGGCGTGTACCTGAACAAGCACGGTCGCCTTTCGGGCGGTACCGTGGTTCCGACGATTGCCAGCAACTTTGGCCTGATCAAGTCGTTGGAGCTTGCCGGCCTAAGTGCCGTGACCAGCGGTGTGGGCGACCGCCACGTGTATGCCAAGATGCGCGAGGGCGGTTACAGCCTGGGCGGCGAGCAGACGGGCCATACGATCTTTGGCGATATCGAGCGCACGGGCGACGGCATTATGACCTCGCTGCGCGTGATGGAAGTGATCCGCGCCGAGCGCGAGACGCTCTCGCAGCTCACGGCTCCGTGCAAGCTGCTACCGCAGGCGCAGGTGGCCGTGCGCGTGGCGGACAAGGACGCCGCGCTCGAGAACATGGGCGTGCAGAACGCCATCGCCGAGGCCGAGGCTGCGCTGGCAGGTGAGGGCCGCGTGCTCGTACGCAAGAGCGGAACCGAGTCGGTTATCCGCGTGCTGGCCGAGGCGCCCGACCAAGCATCCGCCGATGCCGCCATGAAGCGCATCGCCAACGCACTCGAGGCTCTGTAGTTACGCGGTTTTACCAAACCGCGTAACTGCTCGACGCTGCAAACGCCCCTAAGCGGCAATCTGACGTTCAATTTCAAGGGCGCGACCAGAAGGTCAGCGCCCTTTCATTTCACGTCACCTTGCTCGCTTAGGGTCGTTTTCGCTGACGTTGCCAAGACATTGGCGTCAACATAGTTGGCGTTGGCGATGGCGTGCTGGTCAATCCTTACAGCTCGTACAGTGTGGTGAACTTGTCCTGCAGGTAGCTGCAGTAGTAGCGGGCATCGAACGCCATGCCGCATGCGCCCTTGATGAGCTCCGGCGCGTCCTTGGCGCGGCCCCACTGCCAAATGTGCTCGCCCAGCCACGCGCGGACGGGTGCCAAGTCGCCGCTCGCACAGGCGCCGTTGAGGTCGACACCGTCGCGGCACATGGCCGGCACAAACATGGCGTCGTAGGCGCTACCCAGTGCATACGTGGGGAAGTAGCCAAACGAGCCGCCGCTCCAGTGCGTATCCTGCAGACAGCCGCGCGTGTCGTCGGGAACGGGAATGCCCAGATACTCGTCCATAAAACGATTCCAAAGCGCGGGGATGTCCTTGGCCGTGGCCTCGCCGGCAAACAGCATGCGCTCGATCTGGTAGCGCACCATAATATGCAGTGGGTAGGTGAGCTCGTCCGCCTCGGTGCGGATCAGCGACGGCTGCGCGATGTTCACGGCGCGGTAGAGCGTATCCTCGTCCACGCTACCGTAGACCTCGGGCGCGTGGCGGCGCAGCACTTCGAGCAGCGGTCCCATAAAGGCGCGGCTGCGGCCCACGGTGTTCTCAAAGAAGCGGCTCTGGCTCTCGTGGATGCCCATGGAGGTGCCGCCCTCCAGGCAGGTGCGCGCGTAGGCGGGGTTCACGCCCAGCTCGTACATGGTGTGACCGGCCTCGTGGATGATGCTGTAGACGTTGGAGATGCAGTCGTCCTCGTAGATGTGCGTCGCGATGCGCGCGTCACCCACGGAAAAGCCCTCGCTAAACGGGTGCTCGGTAAAGGCAAGCGTGGTGTCGTCTAGGTCCAGGCCGACAAGCTTCATAAGGTCGAAGCTCATGGCACGCTGGGCGGCCTCAGGCACGCGGGCGTGCAAAAAGTCGGCAGCCGGCTGCTGGCCGCGCTCGCCGATGGCGTGCACGAGCGGCACGACCGTCGCCTTGACCTCATCGCAAAACGCGTCGAAGCTCTTGGCGGAAAGGCCGCGCTCGTACTGGTCGAGCCAAACATCGTATGGGTCGCGCTTGGGGTCCATGAGCTTGGCCTGATGCTTAAGTTGGGCGACGATTCTATCCACATAGGGCTCAAAGCTCGCCCAGTCATTGGCCGTCTTGGCCTTGTGCCACACGGCGTCGGCCTCGCAGGTGAGCCTGGTCCAGGCCTCGGCTTCCTCGGTGGGGATGACGCTTGCCTCGCGCTGGTCGCGGTCGAGTACGCGAATCTCGTCGAGCAGCTGCGGGTCGTCGATCTTGCCACCGGCGACGGTCTCGCGTGCCAGCGAGCGTACGAGCTCAACGGACTTCTCACTGGTCAGCAGCTTGTGATGCTCGCCGGCAAGCGTGCCCATAGCATCGGCGCGCGCCGCAGCGCCGTTGGCGGGAGCAATGGTCGCGCCGTCAAACTCGGCAATCTTGAGCAGGTACTCGCGGGTCCACAGCTTGCCCTCGAGCTTGCGGAATTTTTTGACGGCCTTATCGACCTTCATGCCTTTGGGCGTCTTATCCGCTGCGGGCTTGGCCATCTTATCCTTGTTCTTTCCCATACCATATCCTTGATCTCGCAGGTCGCCCGTCGCACGCGGCGGCGCGGCCAGTTTGCACAGCTACCTGCCTTGTACCCAGCACGAACAAAACGGAACGCGGCGATATGCTCGCAGAATGTGTTATCCTGTAGCCCAATGCGTTGACGGAGAGGGTTTTGCCCGCCGCGTCGCCGGCAAGAGAGGGAAGGCCATGGGCTGCAAGCCTTCCTGCGGTGGCAAGGGCCAAGCGTTCACTCCCGAGCAGCGACCTCAACGGGCGCGCGGCCAGCGGCGGCGAAGCCCCAGTAGGGAAGCCGTGAGCCTCGCGATAAGGGGCGCAGAGTGGGCACGGCGGGCCAGACATCCGCCGGGTCAAACAAGGTGGTACCGCGGAATTCAACCGTCCTTGGGCAATGCACATGCCCGAGGACGGTTTTTTTATTACCGAACCGGGCCGCGTTTTCGCAACGCCAGACGGCGGCAGCCGCCTCGGCAAACGGAGAGCGCGAGAGACGAAAGGGAAGACATGAGTCTGATTGATGATCTGGTCAAACTCGAGGAAGAGGCCAAGGAGCTCGTCGCAGGCGCCGACGACGCAGCCAAGCTCGAGGCTGCGCGCGTTGAGCTGCTCGGCCGCAAGGGCCGCATCACCGGCCTGATGCGCATGATGGGCAAGCTCGCCCCCGAGGATCGTCCCGTGATGGGCAAGCGCGCCAACGAGATGCGCCAGCTGATCGAGGGCATGCTCGACGAGCGCAACACCGAGATGAAGGCCGC
>DXLR01000070.1:0-3397 GCA_019414625.1 Collinsella sp. | reverse complement strand
CCCCAGGCAAGATGCGTCGTGCCATCTGCCGCAACATCGACAAAATGCACGTGGGCGACATCATCGCCAAGCAGATCGAAATAATCGTCGATGGTATCCCCCGCCACCGCCATAGCGCCCATATCCAGACACGCCTTAAGTGCCGGATGGTCAACCGCCTCGATCATGCGCTTCGTATCGGCCGCCGAGTTCACGATCATCGACTCAACTGGCTGCAGGGCCTCGAGCACCAGTCGCACGCCGCGCTCTCCCGCATGCTCGGCAATCGCACGCAGCATCGAGGCGCTGCGACCCCACGCGTCCTCGATCGGCTCGTTCAAAAATGCCCAGCCGCTCGAGACCATGACCTGCTCGGCTCCAAGTTCCGCCGCGATATCTACAACGTTCTTAAAGTACGCGAGCGTGCGGGCACGCGCTTCATTCCCGCGCGCCGCGATATTCCACGGCTTGGGGTTGTTCTGTTCGGGACAAAGCCCCGCAATCCGAACCCCATACCGCTGTGACAGCTCCCGCACCTGCTCGATCGAATCGTATCCATGGCAATCGACATACAGATGCATCGCCCCGGTCCAAAGCTCGCAACACGTGTAGCCCGAGGCCGCTGCCGAGGAAAAGAATTCCTCAAGGTCAAAATAACGATGGCTGATATTCATGACGGCAAGCTGCGGATACTCCATCTTGTCCACCTTTCGGCAAAAGGGCGCCGCAGCACAATGTGCGCGACGCCCCCTCTTATATTGTTTTAATTATGACGGATACCCTACTGGACACCAAGCACTCCAAAGAACGCGCCGGCGATACTCACGAGTAGGATCACGAGCATGATGAGCAGCGGATTCATCTTCTTCTTGAGCATGAGATAGACAATTCCAAACAGCCCCATCGTGACAAAGCCCGGGAAGATTCCGTTGAGCAGCTCGGCGAGCGTCTGAGCGCCATCGCCCGCGCCGACCATGAGCGGAATGTCCACGGTGACCATCTCCATGGTCATAGCGCCGATCACCATGGCACCCATGATAGAGGCCATCTTGACGATCGTGTCCATAATGCCCGATTCCTGGACCTTGCTGATCATGTCCGAGCCAAAGCGATATCCCACAAACGTCAGCAGGTAACGGATGATGTAGTGGGGGACGTTGAACACGAGCAGGAACAAAATCGGGCCAAGAATAGAGCCCTGCAGCGCCAGCGACGTGCCGACACCCGTTGCCAAAATTCGCAGCGTACCCCAGTAGAAGGCATCGCCCACGCCGGACAGCGGTCCCATCAAAGCAAGCTTGACATTAGAGATCGCGCTCGTGTCAAAGTTATCTTCGGTGGCGTTGACTTCTTCCATTGCGGCAGCAATGGACATGGGGAGCGTCGAGATATACGGCGTGACGTTATAGAGCTCCATATGGCGCTTGAGTGCGGCCTTAAAGTCCGCATCCTGCGGATACAGCTTGCGAAGGATCGGCATAAGGGCCCACATAAAGCCGATATGGCCCATACGCTCGTAGTTCCAGGAATGCTCATAGGGAATCGAGCGCCAGAACAGCTTCTTAAGGTCTGCGCGGGAAATCAGCCCGTTGTAAGAAGACTCAAACTTAAAACTCATCGAACCCACTCCCAATCGCAGGATCCTCGGTTGCCACTGCGGGCTGCTCCGCCTTTTTCTTGTCACCCAAAACCGTCATCGCGACGACGATGATTGCGGCAAATATCGCCACGCCCGTCGTGCTAATACCAAAGTAGGCGACGAGGAAGAAACCAGCGAAGAAGAACGGAGCCACCGTTTTGTTCATAATCATCTGCGCCAGCATCGCAAAGCCGAGTGCGGGCAAGAAGGCGGCGGCGACGTCCATGCCGGTCTGAACGAAATCGGGGATGATGTTGAGCAGGCTGGCAACAGCATCGGCGCCAAAGAAGAATGCCAGGGGAATGATCAGCAGGCCGCACCAGCTCTGCGCGTAACCGGCGATGAGCATGTTGCGCGTGATGGCCTTGGTGTCTCCGTCCTCGACGTTTTTGTCGATACGGTGCACCAGCAGCAGGATGACCGGCTGGCCCAGGGCCGTATCGAGCGCCAGGACGATCGTTGCGATGGGAATGCCCAGGGTCAGGGCCGCCGAAGCGTCCGCGCCGGCCTGCATGGCAAGCGACACACCCAGAATGGTTCCGGAAATCGTATCGGGCGGGTTATACGCACCGACCGAGATGGCACCGACCATGGCAAGCTCCATCGTGGCGCCCATAATGGTGCCGGTCACCACATCGCCCATGACAAGGCCGACCAACGGTCCGAGCACAATGGGGCGCTGAAGGTAGCTCGTACCGGTCAGCCACTCGGAATAGCCCAAAAGGGCAATCAGGAAAATCAGGATCGTCTTGATAACCATGACAGCCCCTAACCGATGACCTTTGCGGCGTCAGTCTTCGCATCCGCCGGAATCATCTGAATGAACAGCTCATAGCCCTCGCCGAGCAGCTCCTTCACGTAGGCCTCGTTCTCGGGCGTAAGGAATACGCTCGTCGAGACCTGGCGGGCATCCTCGCTAAAGGCCACATTGCCGAGGTTGATCTTCTTGACGCCCATCGCCTTGGCGACGGCACCGGCCTGTTGGATCGTCTCGCAAACCACGAAGAGCTTGTACTTATCGGTCACACCGCTCTGGAGCGCCTTGACGGCATCCTCGGTGTTTTTGACGACGACCTTGCATCCTTCGGGCTTTGCAAGGGATAGGGCCTGTAGGCGAAGCTTGTCATTGAGAACCGTATCGCTCACCAGCAGGATGCAGTCGGCACCCAGAGCTGAGGTCCAGCTAACGGCAACCTGGCCGTGCAGCAGTCGATAGTCCACGCGAATCATCTGAATCATGATGTGCTCCTAACGATTAAAACTCATCGAGTTCGGCCTGCCCCAGCAGGTCGTTGACGTACTTGACCTTGGTGTCGTCCGCCTCGACGATCTGGCGAATGGCCTCATCGATCGGGGTGGAGTCGGGCACGAACAGCAGCTGAATAAGGAGCGGCAGGTTCATATTGGTCACCAGGTGCGTGTTGGGGCGCGTCTGGACGATCTTGGTGAACTCGTTGTTGACGCTGCCGCCAAAGAGGTCGGTGCAAACGACGACCTCATCGTCCGCGGCAAAGCCGTCCAGAATCGCTGCGGCCTCCTTGACCAGGTCCTCGTTTCCGTCGACATACATAGACAGCGCATGAACGTTCTCGCGCTCGCCCGAGAGTAGCCCAATGCTCTCGACGATTCCGGACGCAAAATGAGCATGGGATGCAACGATAAACTGCCTCATTCGATTCCCCTTTCTTGCGAACTTCGGCATAAAAATGCCCGGACGCATGCGCTGAACTGCCTCCCATTTCTTGGACATGAGAAATGGGAGGCTTTCTTTATGCGCGT
>DXLR01000007.1:22291-25752 GCA_019414625.1 Collinsella sp. | reverse complement strand
CCGCCTACCGTATAGACATTGCCCGCATGACCCGCAGCCTCACTGACGTAGGACACGGCGTACTCCTTGGAGTGCGTGTCGGTCGTCATGATGGCGCGAGCGGCATCGGCGCCACCGTGGGCGGAGAGCGCCTCGTAGGCAGCAGGAATGGCGGTCTCAAACGTGTCGATCGGCAGAATCTGGCCAATTACACCCGTGGAGGCAACCAGAATCTGCTGAGGCTCGCAGCCGATGACCTGCGATGCGATGCTGCACGTCTCGCGCGCGCATGCAAGGCCGGTCTCACCCGTGGCGGCGTTGGCATTGCCAGAGTTGACCGAAACGCCGGCGATGATACCGTAGCCCTTGTCGGCACCGCCCAGGTTGGCGCGGCTCACCTGCACGGGCGCCGCGCAAAAGCGATTGGCGGTAAACACTCCAGCGCCGGGACAGGGTTTATCGGGCACGACGAGCGCGTAATCCAGACGCTCGGGGTTCTTGCGGAACCCAGCGTGGATGCCTGCAGCCTTAAAACCAGCCGCAGCCGTAACGCCGCCCTCGACGGCGCGAATCTTGATATCAAACAGCTCGGTATTCATCGTCTTTATGACTCCTTATGTCAAACAAAAAACGGACATCGGTTGGTGCGCCATGCCAGTCGTAATCATGAGACCAGCTTAAGAGTGGCGCCCCACTCGATGCCCGACTACCAAATCGTTAACAATCGAATGTGCTACACCGGGCACGCCACTGTGGGCAAGCCTCGTCGCTCGTCAAAGCCAAAGACGATATTGGCGCACTGGACTGCTTGGCCCGCAGCGCCCTTGCACAGATTGTCGATGGCGCCCGTCGCCACCAGCACGCCCGCACGCTTGTTGAGCGCGAGGCCAATCTGGGCGGCGTTGGTGCCGACGACCGAAGCCGTCTTGGGCTGCTGGCCGGCATCGAGTACGCGCACGAAGGTGCGACCAGCGTAGAACTGCTTGTAATAGTCGACAACGTCCTCAAGGGTCAAGGTATCGATAGCCTGCGGCGTGAGCGGCAGCGTCACCGTGGAGAGCAGGCCGCGCTTGAGCGGTGCCAGATGCGGGGTGAAGACGACACGATCGGTCAGACCAAGGATCTGCTCAATCTCGGGCGTATGACGATGCTTGCCTACGCCATAGGCCTCCAGGTTCTCGTCTGCGCCACAAAAATGGGTGCGAGCGTTACAGGACTTACCGGCACCCGTCACGCCGCTAATGGCATCAACGATCACGGGGCCGCTCTGGGCAACCCAGCCGGCGCGCACGGCGGGCGCGGCGGCAAGGCTCGTTGCGGTGGGATAGCAACCAGCGCAGGCGACCAACACGGGTTTGCCGTCGGCATGGTCAGATGCGGCGATCTCCAAGTCTTGGCAGAACAGCTCGGGCAGGCCAAAGGCACGGGTCTTGAGCAGGTCGGGGCTCGTGTGCTCGGCGGCATACCATGTCTCAAAGACGAACGCGTCGCTCAGACGATAATCGGCCGAAAGATCAAAGCAGGAAACGCCCGATGCAAGGAGCGCGGGCACCTGTGCCATGGCAGCCGTGTGCGGCACGGCAAGAAAAACCGCATCGCAGCTCTTGAGCTCGGGGGCGTCATGCGTGGTGAAAACCAGATCGCTCACGCCAGCAAAGCTCGGATACACCGCGGACAGCGGCTGGCCGGCATCGGCGTTGGACGTAATGGCAACAAGTTCAAACTCGGGATGACCGAGCGCGAGGCGAATAAGCTCGGCTCCGGCATATCCAGCCGCGCCGACGATTCCAACCTTCAAAGACATATCAGACTCCTTGTCTGCGATTTATGCACCGATGCGCATTTCACAGCGGTCGTTATGAAGTGGGTTGAAACTTTAGCACCAAAAGATGCATTAACACGTAAATGGTTTACATATTCATGCATTGAAACATTCCCGACACATTCGCTTGAAGGAATTGACAAATGGAGCGGGCCCCGTATTGACCGGCGCTCCTAACGGCGCCGGGCAATACGGGGCCCGCCCATGCGAAAACCAAGTTGTTAGGATGAGCCAGCTGGCTAGAGCTCGACCGGCACCCATTCGTCGTGATTGCAGATAAAAGCCTCGGGATCCTCGACGCTAAAGAAGACGAGCGTGGGGTCGTTAGGCCCCTCATAGTGCTCGCCCAGGCGCTCTAGATGCTTCCACCCGGCTTCGCGCATTTCGTCTAAGGCCCGGTCATCCAAGCCGGCACGCCCGCGCAAGATGAGCCAGCCATGGCCCGGCCACCAACTCGTGGCCTCAAAGCGCTGATTTTGTAGCAGCTCTTGCCACACGTCTTTGGTGCGCGCCGTCACAAACCACAGCTTACCGTCCTGAATCTGAGCAAACGAGAACGGACGCACGTGCGGCTGTCCATCCACGCTCGTCGCCAGATACCACGCCGGCACCGACGTCAGATACTCCAAAACCGTATTCAATCCGTCCACGTTTCCTCCTGTACTAGCTAGTTTGGGAACCTGGTTTGTGCGAGCTAGAGCTCCAGGCGCTCCTCGCTGCCATCGATATCACAGAAGCGCGCAGCAATGTTGCGGACCGAAAAGAAAGCAAGGCGGCCGTCGTTGGCACTCTCGTGTTCCTCGCCAATGTCCACCATGTGCTTAAAACCCGCTTGACGCACCTTGTCGCTCGCAACTGCGTCGTCCTCAAGTGCGGCTTCGCCGGTCAATACGATCCAACATTCCCCCGGCTTCCAGCCCGAGAGCTCAAACTTGGGATTCGCGCTCAGCTCCGCCCACACATCCTTGTCGCGCGACGTGCAAAACCACAACTTACCGTCATCGACCATGGCAAACGAAAACGGCCTCACGCGAGGCTGATGCCCGTCGGCCACATCGGTCGTGGCCAGATACCACGCCGGAATACGCCTAAGATACGAACAGGCGCGCTCGAGCTGCGCCGTGCGGTCGTTGTCGGTCATAGGGACCCCTTTCCTGCGCTCAAATCGCGCCTAAACAAGTTGAAGATTGATGACGATGACGCAGATGAGCAGCAACGCCGTCACCACCGCCGCCAACGCATCGCCGCGGCCAAATGCAAGCGCATGCAGACGTGTGCGGCCCTGCTCGCCATGATAGCAACGGGCATCCATGGCGGCAGACAGCGTTTCGGCATGACGGAACACGCCCGTGAACAGCGGAATCGCCACACTGCCGAGCATACGCACACCGCCGAGCGGGCCTCCCGTCACGCGCGCGCCGCGACTCGCCTGCGCATCGGCCGTCTGCTTCATCTCGGTGGCAAACTGCGGCATAAAGCGCAGCGCGATACCCATGATCATGCCGAGCTCGTGCGCAGGAAGTCCCACACGCGCAAACGGCGCGAGCAGGCGCTCAAAGCCCGCGGTGAGGTCGAGCGTCGGTGTGGTGAGCGTGATAGCGCTCATACCGGCCATCATCAAGGTCAGGCGGCACGCCATAAAGGCGGCGGAATGCAGCGA
>DXLR01000007.1:0-22281 GCA_019414625.1 Collinsella sp. | reverse complement strand
TTATCTGCAAAAAGCCGAGCCGCCACAGAATGCACCCGCTCTGGTCGGAAAACAGGTTGAGCACCGCGACCACCGCGACGATCGCCAGCAGCGGCGCCATCGATGACAGGACGCGACGAGCCGGCACCCGAGACACGGTATAGATCAGGACAACGAAGATTGCGACCGGGACCAGTCCGCGGAAGCTACTGACCGTGAGCGTCGTGATCAGAAACACAAAGCCCAAGAGCAACTTAGTTCGCGGGTCCAGGCGGTGGATTGCACTATCGCCGGGATAGTAGCTGCCAAACGAAAACGCCTCCATTAGCAGCCCTCCTCTCGCGCGACCGTCTTGGATTTAGCAATGTCCGCGACGTTAGAAGGACCGTCCGAGCGACCGATTAGCAGGTCCACCAACTCGTCTGTCAGCGACTCAACCGTATAGAGGCCGTCAAAGCGCAGCGGCACGCCTGCCTTCGCAAGCGCCAGCGCCATGCGCTGGGCAGCGGGAACACCCAAGCCGATTGATTTAAGCTCATCGGCATGCGCAAAAACCTGAGCGGGCCTACCCTCGGCAAATACCGTGCCCTCGTTCATTACGACGATACGGTCGCAGCAATTGGCCAGGTCATCCATGCTGTGCGAAACCATGACGACGGTCAGGCCCCCATGGTGAAGTCGATCGATGAGCTCCAGGAAATCACTGCGCGCCGCCGGATCGAGCCCCGCCATGGGCTCATCGAGCACCAGGACCTCGGGCTCCATGGCAAGCACGCCGGCAAACGCCACGCGCCGCTGCTGCCCGCCCGAGAGCTCAAAGGGGCTCTTATCGCCCACCGTGGCCAGGTCGAGGCCCACGCGCGCGAGCGATGACTCAACGCGGCGGGCAACCTCGGCCTGCGACAAGCCAAGGTTATGCGGACCAAATGCCACGTCCTGTGTCACGGTCTCGGCAAACAGCTGACGCTCTGGATACTGAAACACCACGCCGACCTTTGCCTTAACCGCGGCGGCATCTTTCTTGTTTGCCAGGTCGAGCCCCAACGCATAAACGGAACCCTCCTGGGGACGAATCAGGCCGTTGAGATGCTGAACCAGCGTCGACTTACCCGAACCGGTATGGCCCGCAAGGCCCAGGAACTCGCCACGACGCACCGTCAGCGATACATCACGCAGTGCCCACGGACTGCTGGGGTCGTTGCCCCAGAGAGCCTGTTTGTTCGATGCGCCCTCGACGGCTGAGCGCTTGTGCCAACGGCGACGCTCGCGGGCGCTCAGCGAATAGCTATACGAAAGGTGCGAAATCTCGATGACGGACTCCAGCGCGTCTGCGCCATCGATTGCAGAGGAGACGTTGTCGGGAATACGAGAATCGGATGCGAAAGGCCGCCCGGCGATGCCTGTCCTACTCCGCTCGACATAAGCCTGCGCTATATCGGCGACCATATCCGCCTCGCGCACCCGTGCGCAAATGGGCACGCCCTTCGCGCGAAGCGCCCTGCCAAGACAGCACGATGCCGGCATATCCAGGTTCAGACGCGCGAGTTCGTCCGCCCGCGTCAAGATCTCCTCGGGCGTACCGAGCATGGCAACGCGGCCCGCTTGGAAGACAGCAACGCGATCGGCCTCAGCGGCCTCTTCCATAAAGTGCGTAATCATCACGATGGTCATGCCGCGTTCGTGCAGCGCGTGACAGGCCTTCATAAGGCCCTTGCGCCCGCGCGGATCGAGCATCGAGGACGCCTCGTCCAAAATGAGCACGCGCGGCTCCATGGCGAGCGCGCCGGCAAGCGCCACGCGCTGCTTTTGTCCGCCCGAAAGCGCATGGGTCTCGTGGCGCTCAAAGCCCACCAGGCCCACGCCCTTCAGCGCCTCGCGTACGCGCTGCGCAATTTGTACCGATGGCACGCCAAGGTTTTCGGGACCAAACGCAACGTCATCTTCGACAAGCGTTGCCACCAGCTGGTCATCGGGATTTTGGAATACCATGCCCGCGGTCGAACGAATGTCGTAGACCAGCTCGGGGTCGGACGCGTCCATGCCGTTGACGCACACCGTTCCCGCATCGGGCTGCAGCAGCGCGTTCAAATGCTTGGCAAACGTCGACTTGCCCGACCCGTTTCCGCCGAGGATGCAGAAAAACTCGCCATCCTCGATGTTCAGATCGACGCCGTCGAGTGCCAGCACGGCACCGTCATAGCTAAAGGAAACGCCCCGACACTCAATCATGCGCGGCCTTTGACCTGGTCCTTTTTAGGCGTGATGAGGTTGGAGACCGCCTTATACACTGCAAGTGTCAACACCGAGTTAAGCACGGTCTTGATAAGGTTGAACGGCAGCACGGCAGGAATCATGAGCGGGGCGATCACATCGACCGAGCCATACCAGAACCATACGCCAATGGTAAGGTTTGCGAACATAGACAACGCCGTAGCGGCAATAACGCCGAGCACCAGGCCAATCACGGCACCCTTATAGGTATGCATCTTCTGGTAGACGATAGCCGCAGGCAGAATGTAGCCCAGCGTGGCAACCAGGTTCATAAGCGCGCCGACCCAATCACCCGTGGTGAGCGCATGGATAACAATCGCCATAGCGGCAACAGCGGTACCGGCACCGGGGCCATACGCAAACCCGCACACCATCGCCGGCACCAGCGACGGGTCATACGTCAAAAACGGTGCCGAAGGAAGGATGGGCAGCTGCACATACATAAACAGGGCGCCCAAGGCACACATCAGTGCCATGGTAACGAGCTGTTTGGTGCTCCACCTATTCGTGTTCTCAAAATGGATATGCTGCGACTGTTCAGACATTAAGATCACCTGCCTCTTTCATCCGGACTCTAACCGTTGGTACTGGAATCTCACCAGTTCAGCCGGCATGCGAACCAACGCACACACGGGTCGCGGACTCATCGGCTCGGCCGCAGACATCTCGCCTGCGCCACGGCGCCCCTTTGACACCGCCCGATTTACCGCCAGTGGGGAATTTCACCCCGCCCTGAAACAGCAATTGCAAGTGTAGCACGAGCAATCGTTCGCGCAAGTATGCCAAGGGTAATTTGTGGTGGGGAAACGCTCCAGAAATGCGGTAGGGACAAGTTAGCGCAACAACCACGTCCTCCATCCGCCCCAAAGTAGCGCGCCTTTCGCGGCAGAGCCGCGAAACAGCGACCGGGACACGCATCCCCCACAACCACGTCCTCCTCCGCCCGCCGACCTCAAGGCCGTAAACGCAGGGAATCCGGGGGCGTGACGGGGTCTTCTCTCCGGAACATTCCGCAGGACGCAAAGAGGCTCCGCAGCGCGAAGCGCGATGCGGAGCCTCTTTGCATGTCCGAGGACGTTCCGGAGAGAAGACCCCGTCACGCCCCCGGATTCCCGGTGGGAGTTCTAGACCTTGTCGGCCTTAGTACATACCGCCGCCCTGCTGACCAGCGGTAGCAGCAGCGATAGCGTCCTCAAGCTGAGTGTTCTTGGGCACATCGGAGACGGTAGCCTCGGTGATGAGGATCAGGCTGGCGACAGAAGCAGCGTTCTGCAGGGTGACGCGGCTGACCTTGACGGGGTCGAGGACGCCCATCTCGATCATGTCGCCCCACTCGCCGTTGGCAGAGTTGAGACCCTGGCCGGCGGGCAGCTCGGCAACCTTGTCGACCACGACGGCGCCCTCAAAGCCAGCGTTCTTGGCGATGGTGGCGACCGGAGCAGTCAGAGCCTTCTTGACGATGTCGACGCCGATCTTCTCCTCGGGGTCGTCAAGCTCAACGGCGTCGAGCGCAGGAGCAGCGTCCATGAAGGCGACGCCGCCGCCGGCGACAATGCCCTCCTCGACAGCAGCACGGGTAGCCTGCAGGGCGTCCTCAACGCGGTGCTTGATCTCCTTGAGCTCGGACTCGGTAGCAGCGCCGACCTTGATGACGGCAACGCCACCGGAGAGCTTGGCCAGGCGCTCCTGGAGCTTCTCACGGTCGAAGTCAGAGGTGGTGTTCTCCATCTCGCCCTTGATCTGAGCGATGCGGGCGTCGATGGCCTCCTTGGAGCCAGCGCCGCCGACGACGACGGTGTTGTCCTTGGAGATAGTGACGGACTTAGCGGTACCAAGCATATCGGCGGTGATGTCAGCGACCTTCACGCCCAGCTCGTCCAGAGCAGCCTGGCCACCGGTGAGGACGGCGATGTCCTCCAGGATGCGCTTGCGGCGATCGCCGTAGCCCGGGGCCTTGACGGCGCAGACGTTGAGGGCGCCACGGATCTTGTTGAGGACGAGGGTCGGCAGAGCCTCGCCATCGATGTCCTCAGCGATGATGAGCAGGCCACGGCCAGCGCGCTGGACAGCCTCGAGAACAGGCATGATGTCCTGGACGCTGGAGATCTTCTGGTCGGTGATGAGGATGTACGGATCCTTCATCACGGCCTCCATGCGGTCGTTATCCGTGACGAAGTAAGCGGAGACGTAGCCCTTGTCGAACTGCATGCCCTCGACGGTGTCGATGGTGATGTCGAACGTCTGGGAATCCTCGACGGTGATGACGCCGTCCTTGCCCACGACCTCCATGGCCTCGGCGATCTTCTCGCCGACCTCGGGGTCACCGGCGGAGATGGTACCGACGGAAGCAATCTGCTCCTTGGTCTCGACCGGCTTGGCCTGCTTCTTCATCTCGGCGACGGCGGCGTTGACGGCCTTGTCGATGCCGCGACGGATGGCCAGCGGGTTGGCGCCAGCGGCGACGTTGCGCAGACCGTCGTTGACGATGGCTTGAGCGAGCAGGGTTGCGGTGGTGGTGCCGTCACCCACGGTGTCGTTGGTCTTGGTGGCGACCTCCTTCACCAGCTGAGCGCCCATGTTCTCGATGTTGTCCTCGAGCTCGATCTCCTTAGCGACGGAAACGCCGTCGTTGGTGATGGTCGGGGCGCCGAACGTGCGCTGCAGCGCAACGTAACGGCCCTTGGGGCCCATGGTGACGGTAACGGCGTCGGCCAGAGTGTTGACGCCCTTGGCGAGCTTAGCGCGGGCATCGGTGTTGAACGTAATGTTCTTTGCCATGGTAGGTAATCCTCCAAAAGAAATGTGACTCGCGTCGCCGCTTCCGAGTCCTATGCGGCGGGCGCGTTCAAAGACGAATCAGAGATTCTGACGAGACTAGGCCTCGACGACGGCATAGATGTCGTCGGCGCGCATCAGCAGATACTTCTCACCGTCGACCTTGACCTCGTTGCCACCGAACTTACCGTAGATGACAACGTCACCGACCTTGACGTCCATGGGGATGCGCTCACCCTTGTCGTTGACCTTGCCGGCGCCAACGGCAACGATGGTGCCGCGCTGCGGCTTCTCCTGAGCGTTGCTGGCGATATACAGACCAGAAGCGGTCTTCTGCTCGGCCTCGTCGGGCTTGACCAGAACACGATCTGCAAGCGGCTTCAAAGACGACATGCTTGTCTCCTCCTTTTTGGGCCGCGCGGTTATACCACGCGAATTAACCCTTTTTGTTTGCGTACGCGTTGAATGGTACCCACGAATGGCGGGTTATACAACACGGAGTCAAAAAATCTTATTTTTTGGCACTTAGATTTTCTGAATGCCGGGGGATAACTTAGCAGTGGCTCCCGTGTGGCTCCGGAGGGGCGGGGCATAAGGTTTCCTGCTCGGGCAGTCCTGCTCGCACGAAGGCCACATTAAGTGGCCTTCGGCTCGTGCGGAACTCGCGATAAACCTTATGCCCCGCCCCTCCGGAGCCACACGGGAGCCAGGTTAACTAATTCGGGCCCGGCATTCAGAAAAGTCAGTACAGCAAAATGGCGATGCGGATGGTGCGAACAAGAAAGGGGCACGTTGCTGAAACGCGCCCCTTGTGGGTGGGGTATGGGGCTAGCGCTCGTAGATTAAGTTACCTGCCAGGTAGGTGGCTTGGACTTTGGTGGCTTGGAGTTCTTGGGGGTCGATGGTGAGCAGGTTTTGGTCCAGGACTACCAGGTCGGCGTATTTGCCGGGTTCTAGGCTGCCGAGGTTTTGCTCGTCGCCCGCTGCATAGGCGCTGCCCAGGGTGTAGTTGCGCAGGGCTGTTGCTGCATCGATGCGCTCGCTCGGCAGCCAGCCGCCCTCGGGCCAGTGGCTTTTGGGGTCTTGGCGCGTGATAGCCGTGTAGAGCACGTTCATGCTGGTAACGGGCGTGATAGGGCTGTCAGTACCGAAGGCTTGGCGAATGCCGCGCTGCTTATAGGTTGCAAACGGCCACATGATGCGGCTGCGCTCCATGCCCAAATCGCGCTCGGGGCCGCCCGGGTCGAGCGTAATGTGACAGGGCTGACTCGAGGCAATCACGTTGAGCTTGCGCAGGCGGTCGATGTCCTCGGGCAGGAGGTTCTCCAGATGCTCGAGTGTGTTATGGCCGTGCTGGGGCAGGCCGTACAGGTCGGCGGCCTCCTCGAAGATATCCAGCGCGGCATGAATCGCACCGTCGCCGATAACGTGGATACGCACAGTGTGGCCGCGCTCCGCAGCCGCCAGAACCAGCTTACGCATGCGCTCGGCAGGAACTGTCAGACGGCCCTGGTCGCCCGGGAAGCGCGGATTGGTATAGGGCTCGGTGAGATATGCCGTGTGTTCGCTCGACACGCCGTCGAAGAACTGCTTAAAGCCTGGCGCCGAGAGCAGCACGTTGTTCGCGTAGCGGGTCTGCAGTTCTTCCAAGCGCGACTGGTCATCCAGCAGCGTGGGGAACAGATGGGCTCGGATGCCCAGCTTGCCGGCTGCCTGCAGTTTGTCGTAGACGTCGTCGCGGATAAAATCGCAGCCCGGCATGGGCATGAGCGACATATCGCAGATTGAGGTGATGCCTTGCTCTGCCATACGCTTCATCTGGTCGGCGTAAGCGCTCGCGATGCGGTCCTCGCCCAGCCACTCCAGGCAGCGCGGCAGCAGCTGCATGGCAGCCGCCTCATGAGCAATGCCCGTGAGCTCGCCGTTTTCGTCCTTGTCGTAGCTTCCGCCCGCTGGCGGCTCGCTGTCGCGCGTGACGCCGAGCGCCTCGAGTGCGCGGCTGTTGAGCCACAGCGTATGTCCGTCGCCCGAATACATAACGCAGGGACGATCGGGGAATGCCGCATCGAGCGACGCCTTGGTAGGATGCTCGGGCGGGTCCCAACGGTAGTCGCGCCAGCCCTGCGTCACAACCCAAGCGTCATCGGGCAGGTCCTTGGAAAACTCGAGCGCGTGCTGCACCAGCGCAGCCTCGGACGTGCCCATATCCATGAGCATGTACGGTGAGGAACCGACCGAGGTATGAAAGAAGTGCAGATGAGCGTCATGGAAACCGGGGCAGACAAACTGCTCGCCGTAATCGATAACCGGCGTGGCGGCAGGAGCGGCGGCGATCACGTCATCGGGCGCACCGACTGCGACGATACGGTCGCCTGCGATGGCAATCGCCAGCTCGCGGGCGGTATCGATGCCGTCTTGCGCGGTAAAGACGTTCTTGGAGCGGATAATCCGATCGATATGTTGCATGGGCATCCCCATCTCTGGCAGGAAATTCAACACCCCCGAGTGTACTCCCCCGCCCCTGTAACAAAACCCCAAGCGGCAAACGGCAACTTTACCAGCCCTAGCGGCAGGTGGCATACTGGAGAGAGCCTGTACGATTTTGCGATCAACCCAGCAAGGAGCAAATCGACCATGACGAAGACCAAGGCACAGCAGATTATGGCGGCGACCGAGGCTCGCGCGGCTGACGACGTCACCGCAGCCATCAAAGATATCGCTACCGAGTTTGAACCATATATCATCAAGCAGCGCCGGCACTTCCATAAGCACCCGGAGCTGAGCCTTGCCGAGGAGCGCACGACCTCCGACATCGCCAACCAGCTCGACGCCATGAATATCCCCTACGAGCGTCCGCTCAAGACCGGCTTGGTGGCAACGCTTCGCGGTACCGCGCCGGATGCCTACCGCGAGGACGGCACACCACGCCGCCGCATCCTGCTGCGCGCCGACATCGACGCCCTGCCCGTCACCGAGCAGACCGGCGAGGAGTTCGCCAGCGTCAACGAGGGCTGCATGCACGCCTGCGGCCACGACTGCCATATCGCCATGATGCTCGGAACGCTGCAAATCCTGCGCCATATGACCGACGACATCCACGGCGAAGTCCGCATCGTATTCCAGCCCAGCGAGGAAAACGGCCAGGGCGCTAAGCTCATGATCGGCACGGGCGTGCTCGACGGCGTCGATGGCGCCTACGCCGCGCACATCTGGAGTGAGGTCGACGCCGGCACCGTGAGCTGCGAGCCCGGACCGCGCATGGCCAATACCGACTGGTTCCGCATCGACGTCCGCGGCACCTCGTGCCATGGCGCCATGCCCCAGCGAGGTCACGACGCCGTCATGGTTGCCGCCGAGATCGTCAACGCCCTGCAGACCATCGTCTCGCGCGAGATCAGCCCCTACGAGCCGGCCGTTATCACCGTCGGCGAGCTGCACGGCGGCACCGCACGCAACGTTATCGCCGGCACGGCCTACCTCGCCGGCACGGTGCGCACCTACGGCGATTCGACCCACGAGGAAATGCCGGAGCTTATGCGCCGCATCGTGGAGCATACCGCGGCCGCCTTGGGCGCCGAGGCAGAGCTCACCGACTACACCATCGCCAACTACAAGGTCGAAAACGACGCCGCCTCGAGCGAGCGCTGCCGTCAGGCTGTAATCAAGTGCCTGGGCCCCACCGGCCAAGGCCATTATCGCGGCACACTCTCGGGTGAGGATTTTTCGGAGTACCTGCGCCGCGTACCGGGCGTGCTCGCCTTTGTTGGCACGCGCAACCCCCAGATTGGCGCCACGTACGCCCAACATTCTTGCTTCTACAAGATTGACGAGTCGGTACTGGCCAAGGGCTCCATGGTGGCCGCCCAATATGCCATCGACTTTTTGGCCGAGCCCACACAAGAAGAGCTCGACGGCCCCACGATTGCCGCGGTCGCCGAGACCAATCCCGACCTGGCAGCAAAACTGCGCTCTGCCAAGGCCACGGCCGCCGAGGCCCGCGACGCCATGCACGATGCCCGCACCGCCCGACACGCCGCAATCAAGGGCATCCACGATGCACGTGCCGCCGCTCGCCGCGAGGAGAAGCACGACGAGTAGTCGATCCACGACCATCTCGCAGTCATAGCCGCATCGCGATATCAAAGCGGGGGCGGACGCTTCGGCACGTCCGTCCCCGCTTATTTGTCAAGCGCTATTTCTACCGTTTCTACCCGTCCCCAAATGGCAGGTGGCAGGGTTACTCGTCCTGCGGGTCCTCGTCGGAGCTTGGCGCAGGCTCGGGCTCGGGCTCGGGCGCAGGCGCCGCAGCGGAATCGGATACGGGCGCTGCGTCGGTGCTAAAACCAGCCGGAGCAGACTTCTTCTCAAACGGCAGCACAAAGGTCAGGACGTCATCCTTATCCTCATCAGCCCATTCAGCTGCATAACGCGCTACCCAATAGCCAACGGCACGATGCTTGAGCATCTTGCCAAAGACCGTAAGGAATACCGTGACAAACGCCGTCAGCACCAAGAACAATACGAGCGTGATGCCACCGCCGGTAACAAGCGCCTCAATAGCCGAAGGACGGTAGTAGTAGTTATACATACCGACAGAGGCAATGGCGCCGAAGACGAGCGTCAGGATCCATGTGACAACGTTGGCGACCAGACCCGTCAAAAACTCGGGAAGGAACGAAGCGCAGAACAGCTTGGTCTTGTTGTGCTTAAACGCCGCCCAGACCTTGTCGAGCGAAAACGCGCTCTCGACACGACCGGTCACCGCAAAGTGCATCACGGCAATGTCGGCGAACATCTTAAAGAAGACCCCCAAGACCGCCGTGGCAATCATAGCCAGGACAAGCAGGCCAAGCGAGCCAAACAGCGCTGCCTCGAGTGCATAGGAGCCGTAATACGAATACGAGCCCGCGGCGCCAATTACCACGCTCTCCACCAGCGAAAGCACTACACCGATAACGGGAATGGCAGCGATAACCTCGAGCACGACCGAGATAACGCTCGAAAAGACTCCGAGGCCAAACGACGTGGAACGCATGAGTGGACGATCCATACCGCCATCAACCTTGAGCGACAGATCGCGACCCCACTCAATACCAAAGCCGGAACCACACACGCTCGCAATGCAAGCTGCCAAAAAGCCGATGGCAGCTGCAATGCCGCCAATAACGGGAATAAACAGCACGAGTACCGACACAACACAAATCAGCGCCGGTAAAAAGGCAATCTGGCACACGCGCTGCAGCACGCCCGGAGTCTTGGTCATATCCTCAAACGCCTGAGCCACACAGCCCTTGGACGCATTCGCCACGGGCGGTTGCGGAACAAACTGCTGGGGCTGACCCTGAGGGGCAGAGGCTGCGGCACCGGCATTGGGGGCACCACACGCACCACAGAACTTATCGTTGTCGCCCATGGGGGCACCACACTGCGAACAGAACATCGAGATCATCCCTTCGTATCTTGAGCGAATCATCTGGATCGCAAACGATGTCTTTAGCATCATTATCACCCAATGTGGGGACAAATACTCCAACATGACGCATTTGCAATGCGCAGGGCGCTATTCGATTGTTTGATGAGCTCGACCGCGTTAGTTCGTTCCGCGGAAACCCTTGCCGACGATCTCGGAGCTGTCGACAATCGTGATAAAGGCACCCGGATCGACTTCGCGCGCATAGCGGCGCAGTTGCACGGCCTCGCGACGGCTTAGCACGCTCATGATCACCGTCACGCACTTGCCCGAGAAAGCACCGTAGCCGCGGCTGATAGTCGCCGTACGGTTGAGATGCTTGACGATAAACTCCTCGACCTTAAGGGGCTCGGAACAAATGACCGTGCAGACTTTGCGCAGGTGAATGCTCTCGATGGCCTTGTCGACCACAAGCGTCTTGGCAAACAGGCCGAGCACGCAGTACAGACCGACGCGCGGACCGTACAAGAAGGCCGCGATGGTCACGATGCCGATATCGACCAACAGCAGCGCACGGCCGATCTCAAGCGTGGTGCGGCGTTTGAGAATCATGGCGAGGATGTCCGTGCCGCCCGTCGAGGCACCAATATCAAAGACGATGGCGCTGCCGAGCGCCGGCAGAATCACGGCAAAGCACAGGTCGAGCCACATATCGCCCGTCATCGAGACATCGGTCGGAATAAAGAGCTCAAACAGCGAAACATAGGCGGACAGCGCAAACGAGGCAAAGACACTCCACAGGATTGCCTTGCGCTCCAAAAAGATAAAGCCCAGAACGACCAGGACCGCATTGATAATCCACATAAAGACGCCGACGGGCAGGGTCGGGAACAGCGTGGACAGAATGACCGACACGCCCGAGGTGCCGCCAAAAGCAAAGTGATTAGGGGTTTTAAACGCGACGATGGCAAAGGCCGTGAGGATCAGGCCCAAATTGAGCTCGGCAAAAAAGCGCGGAAAGCCCGGCTCCTGGCTGCGCTTGCGACCAGCGCGCTCGCCCCGCTCGATAACATCGCGATCGACCACGCGTTCCATCGGCACTACGGGAGGACGATGCACCTCCTCGGCAGCACGCGACGCCGCCTCTGCCGCAGCGGCCTCAATTGCCCATGCCTTGCTTTCTGTTTCGTGCTCGTCGGCCATTACGGCAACCCCTCGTTAACAATTTGGAAACATTGCGCCCATTAGAGTAACGCGGAACGTGGGGATTGCAACCCTTAGTTAGACGAGCGGTATGACTATATCGGGAGCGTACAAAAACGGCCGGCCACGCTTTTGCTTGCGCGGTCGGCCGTTTAATGTTTTCGCAGATAAAACCTGCCAAAACAAACCTGTCCCTTTTTGGAAGGTTATTCGTGCTGGCTGGTGCGGTGCTCGTACTCCTCGGGGGTGATGACATCCTCGATGCGCAGGTTGACGCCCGCCACCTCAAGGCCAGTCATCGCGGCAAGGCGCTCGGTGACACGTGCCTTAACATCGTCGAAGATCGCGGGCGCATAGGCGCCGTACTCGATGATGACGGAGATGTTGACGACCACGCGATTATCGTCGGTGACCTCGACCGTCACGCCCTTGGTCAGATTCTCGGCACCAAACTGCTCCTGCACAAAGTGCATGAGGTTACCCTTCATGCCCAGAACGTGCGGAACCTCGCGGGTGGCCATGGCAACGATCTTCTCGATCACGCCGTTGGAATAGGTCAGCGAGTCCTCGGACTCATCCGCTTCCTCGTCGTCCTCATCCGTATCGGACTCGGCCTCGACGAGAGCCTCATCCTCGAGCGTCACATCCTCAGCTTCGGCGACGACCGCCTCGTTCTCCTCGAGCTCGGTATCGGCTACATCGACCTTCGTATTAAAAGCCATGGTTCCTCCTTATGCCCGCCGCGGATGCGACAGTCGAATACATATTAGCGGCCGCTAAACAGACGGCCGAAGAAGTTGACGATCCCGTTCTCGCCGTCGCGAATTTGGCCGATCACAGCGCCGATCAGCACGAAGAATGCAATGACGAGCGTGTCCCACAGGCCCAACGTGAGCACCAACACGGCGAGGATAAAGCCGGCGACGGCGCCGAGCGTGGTGTTGGGATGACGCACAGCATAGCTCCAGACGGCAGCGCCCGTACCCTTGATGAGACCCATAGCCTCGTCAAAATCCGCGGCTGCCGCGTCTTGTAACTCGGTTGCCTCTGCTTTGGAATCAACAGGTTCGCTCGCCGACGTGGCGCTCTGGTCAATCGTCAGGCGCGGCGTACGAGCGGTCTTATCTTGATTGGTATCACTCACCGGAAACCTCCACGGTCTGGACGGTAGTCTTGGACGGCAAAAAACGGACGCGCGCGGTCGTACCCGGCGCGCCGAGCATGGTATCGCAGGCTTCTTCGATGCGCCGCTGCATCGCGGTAGCCAGAGATGCCACGTCCTTATCATCGAGCGCGATGGCCTCGACCTTAAAACGGACGTGCGAATCGTCGGAGCCTTGGACGCGGGCCTCGATATGCTCAACCATCACGCGGTCGTCGCGCTCGGCAGCAGCCCTGGCGCACGAAGAAAGCGCCGCAAGGGTAACCTCGATATTGCGCTCCCCCGCCGGATGCACGCAGGACGGCTCGCGACGGGCGAA
Organism: Collinsella sp.; assembly: GCA_019414625.1. GTDB lineage: Bacteria > Actinomycetota > Coriobacteriia > Coriobacteriales > Coriobacteriaceae > Collinsella. The sequence goes on along the minus strand of DXLR01000007.1, from coordinate 9,162 downwards.
CATCAGGCGGAAAAAGCTCAGCAGTACGCCAAGCGCCACGACGCCGGCGCACACCGTCACGACGATGCGCGGCATGGGGTCGCGCATCAGCAGCATAAAGCGATACGTATACGGCCCCCAAAACTGGCAGACAAGCGTACCCAGCGCCACGATGGTGGCGGCAAGATACACGATCGCTAGGGCTCGTTTGAGTACGCGCACGCGGCGCTCCCTTCAAATCTCGGCTCTCGAAATGCAGAACGGTTCGCATCATTATAAAAGAGCCGGGTCCGGTGCTCTACGCACGCGGATCCGGCTCATCTATTCCACGAGGCTTGCATGCTCGCTTCATTATGCCCAGATATGCACGGCTCAATCCGTGCTGGCGCTACTCCTCCTCGAGGGCAGCGATGACCTCGTCGGTCATGTCCATGGTGCTGTAGACGTCCTGGACGTCGTCGAGCTCCTCAAGACGGTCGATGAGGCGCTGGACCTTCTTGGCGTCGGCGCCGGAAACCTCGGTCGGGGTGGTCGGGACCATGGTGGTCTCGGAGCCCTTGACCTGGACACCCTGCTCCTCGAGCGCCTTGGAGACAGCCATGACCTCGTTGGCAGCAGTCCAGACGATCCACTCCTCGCCGGCATCCTCGTAGTCCTCGCCACCGGCCTCGGCGATAGCCATCATGAACTCATCCTCGTCACCGGCAGCACCGTTGGCGATCATGGTCTCCTTCTTGGCGTTCTCATCCAGGATCTCCTTGGCGACGACGATCTGGCCCTTGCGCTCAAACTGGAAGGCGACGGAGCCGGAGGTGCCCAGGTTGCCACCAGCGTGGGAGAAGGCGGAACGGACATCAGCGGCGGTACGGTTGCGGTTGTCGGTCAGGCAGTCGACGTAGACGGCGACACCGGCGGGACCGTAGCCCTCGTACACGATGTTCTCGTAGACGGCGGCGTCAGCACCCGAACCAAAAGCCTTGTCGATAGCGGACTTGATCTTGTCCTTAGGCATGGACTGAGCCTTGGCCTTGGCAACGGCAGCGGCGAGGCTGGCGTTGTTCTCGGGCAGCGGGTCACCGCCGAGACGGGCAGCAACAGTGATGTTGCGGCTGAGCTTGGAGAAGAGGGCGGAACGCTTGGCGTCCTGCGCGCCCTTACGATGCTTGGTTGTGGCCCACTTAGAGTGTCCGGACATACGTGTCTCCTATCGGTTTCGACCTAAAGCCCAGCGCAGATGCTCGGGCAATATAAACAAACGTCGTTATGATATACCTACTAGCCTGCGAGATAAACCCCAAAATGAAGGCGTCGTGATGATGTCCCCTTTGGTGCAAAGAAACCTGACCCCAATGCACCAAGTTAGGACCAGAGGAAGTCGCTGCGGGTGACGGTGGCGCCGATGGCGAAGGGCATGCAGGCGATGACCGGATACAGGTAGCGCATGTAGGTCGAGCCGTTGCACGGACCAATCAGGCACACGGCGAGCACGCCCAACAGCGGCACCCAGATCGCCAGCGCACGCCATGAATGACGACGCAGCAGGTAGACCACCACGGCAATCATGATCCACACATAGGTGGCCGAGCTCATGGTGAGCGAAATAAACGGGATGCGCTGCACCGCCACACGGTACAGATTGATCAGGTGGTCGCACCAGCGCACCACGTTGCTGTCAACCGGATGGAAGTCGAAGTACTTGAGGTTGTCGGGACGCGCCATGATCTCGGCACTACGCGCCGTGCTGTAGACCCAGGCATCGCGGGCACTCGGATAAAAGTAGCCGTAATAGTTATTGATGAGCGCCGAGATATAGCACTCGGGATCCTTTTTGAACATCTGCGCCCAGACCTCAAAATAGGCCTTGATGTCCTCCTGCGAGGCGTACTCGTTAAAGCAGTTCTTGACGGCATCGGACTTGTCAGGGTTGTAGCGGCGGCCCAGGTTCTCGTACTTGAGCACGCGATCGATCACGACGCGCTCCTCGTCGGTCACCAAGCCGTCGCAAGGAGCCTCCGCGATAGTGCCGTCCTCCTTTACCGTGGGGTTGACACCCGAGTTGAGGCCATCGTGCTTTTGAACGAAACGAGCCGTCTGCTGGAACGGAATCGAGAGAATTTCGCGCTTGGAGCCGGGCGTGATGTCGTGCGCCGGCATAAAGACCTTGGTGAAGTACATATTAGAGGCAAGGCAGAGTGCGAGCACCGCGAGGACGCCAACCCAGCGGAAGCGCGGCGTGGCGCATGAGACCGCGGTGCCCGTCTGCTTAGCCGCACGACGAGCGACATGTACATCCCATGCGCAAAACGCCGCCGCAATCACGCAGGCCGCCAACGGAAAGACCAGGCCGCCATTGCGCAAAAACGTGGAACCCATGGCAGCCAGCGCAAGCAACAGCCAGTCGTGGCGCGCAAAGAGCACGGGGGCTTTCTCGCCCGCCCGCTCGACATTGGCATCACGACGGGGCAAGCCACATGCCACGAGCTTGACGGTCTGTACCAGCAGCACCAAAAACGCGTCGGCAAAGAGCACGTCTTTGGTGAGCAGGGCCGCGTAGTTAGAGAACATCGGCATAAACGCAAAGAACAGCAGGATCGCACCGCGAACCGGCAGGCTCACGCCCAGTTTGCGCAGCGACGAAATGGAATAGGCCATGCAGGCAGCCGTGATGACAAATTGAGCGCAGGTATAGATGATGAGGCCCGCGTTAGCGCTGTTGAACAGCGAAAGCCCCAGCTGCACGCACGAGCCGATGATAGCCGTGTGCACGACCGGGTGATGCCCGTTGAGCAGGACATTGGGGTTGAGTAGGCGCAGGTAGTCGCTCGTGCCGTTGGGATAGTTGAACCACTGACGAATCTGCGCGCCGGTGTCCCCCATAAAAAGGCCGGGCAGCGAAGCGATGAGCGTGGGCGCCCAGGCGATCATAAACACCAGGAAGGGCCCGGCAAAGTGATGGACCGAGAGCACGGCGTGAGCCACACGCCATATGCGGCCAAAGTGCGCCTCGGAAAACGGGATGCGCCGAGAGCTCAGCCAATCCAGGCACTCAAAGGCAAGGTAGAAGGCCACGATCGCTAGGAGCATCCAGCCCGCGCCGCCAATCCAGGCGCAGATGATGCGGGCCTTGTCGCCAAGAACAATCTCGGCCGAGTCGGTGAGGTCGTAGCTGCGGCCGAACACCATGCAGATGGCGAAAAACAGCGACGGCAGAATAATCGATGGGCGCCAGGTGTCGCCACGGCCAAAGAACACGTAGCGAAACGGCAGCGTGAGCAGGCAGGCAAGCGCAAGCAGCATGACCGCGTCGGTATGGCCGGCAAATGAGAGGAGCACCTCGTAGCACACGTACAGCATGCCCGAGGCTTTGGGGTCAATCGCCAAGACTGCGTTGCTCGACACCGGGGCGGGATCGATGGAAAACGCTGTGGTCGCCAACAGCGCGAGCAGAAATGCGATGAGCGTCTGCTTGGCGGGGTAGCGCTTAAACCAGACAATGCGGGCAGCGTCGCGCGCAGCCGTTGTGGAGAGGTCGGAATCCTTCACAGTCCGAAAGCCTTTCTAGAAACCTGCCAAAAAGGGACAGGTTTATTTTGGCAGGTTTTATCTGGGGAAACGTTACGGTTCTGTCATCATTGCCCAGCAAACCACCACAAAGGTGCCTGCCCCCTTTGTGGTCGTATGTGGTGGTTAAGCGTCGAGGTAGATGCGCTGGGGGCGATTGCGGTGTCGGGCGAAGATGATGAGCGCCAGGCCCGCAATAACGAGCGGAAGGCTCAGCAGCTGACCCATCGTGATGACGCCGCCCAGCAGATAGCCAAGCTGGGCGTCGGGCACGCGCACGAACTCGACGAGGAAGCGGACGATGCCGTAACCCATCACAAATACGCCCATAAACGTGCCCTGGGGCAGTAGCGGCTTTTTGCGGCTGAGCACCTGCAGGATGCAGAAGAGCACAATGCCCTCAAGAAATGCCTCGTAGAGTTGGGAGGGGTGACGCGGCATATCGCCCGCAGTCCCGCCAAAGACCACACCCCAGGGCAGATCGGTCGGCTTGCCCCACAGCTCACCGTTGACAAAGTTGGCACAACGGCCCAGACACAAGGCCAGCGGCGCGCCGATGACGGCAAGGTCTGCCAGAGTCCATGCATCGAGCTTATACATGCGGCACACGATGATGCCGCCCAAGATGCCGCCGACCAGGCCACCGTGGAAGCTCATGCCGCCTTCGTTGGTGGCAAAGATCTCGAGCGGGTGCGCCCAGTAGTAGCCATCACCGTAAAAAATGACGTAGAACAGACGGGCGCCAATGATAAGGCCAAAGACCACGCCGACCACGACACTCGTCAGGTCGTCAATCGTGATGTTAAAGCCCCAGCGACGCTGCGTGCGGTACATGACGACCGCCGTGAGCAGGGCGCCGACCACATAGGCCAGACCATACCAGTAAATCGTGATGGGCCCCGCCGAAATCGCGACGGGATCAAGCATATGGTAGAAGTCGTTGAGCATGTCGACCCTCCTACTCCCTACATACAAATGCGGCCGCGGGCCTTGCGCTCGCAGCCGCATATTTGGGCGTAACGTCTATGCGGAGTATGCCGTCCGCAGCTTTCGCATCTTAGAACGGCGCGTACTCGTCGTACAGGTCGTCGGTCTCGCCGGAGGCATTGACCTGCTCGACACGGGTAACGCCGGGCACATGCTCCTTCAGGATGCGCTCAATACCCATGGACAGGGTCAGCGAGCTCATGGGGCAGCCGGCGCAAGCGCCCTGCAGCTCCAGTTTGACGACGCCCTCGTCGTCGACGCCCACATACTCCATATCGCCGCCGTCAGCCTGCAGGTTGGGGCGGATCTCCTCAAGAACCTTCTTAAGCAGCTCTTCGTTAACAGCCACAGGGGCTCCTTTCTCACAATAACGCGGGCACGCCCGCGGACAGGGGCTATGTTACTACAGCCATGTACCCGCTCACGAGCCATCCATGCGCGCGGACACGACTTTCACGAGCAGTCAATTTGGGACGGGGATCTTTTAGCTGCCTTTTGTTGCCAGCTGGCATTGCCACGCGCTACTGCTGAGCCTGCCCCTCGGTGCCGATGTGAACATCGACGATAACCTGGCGGTAGCTGATGCCACAGGAGTCGAGGATGCGGCGGCTGATGCGTCCATCATCGGTGTCGGCGTACTTGTTGTCCAGGTAGACAACCTCACCCACGCCCACCTGCGCCAAAATCTTGGCGCAGTCGTGGCACGGGAACAGCGTGACGTAAACCGTGGAATCCTCGAGGTCCTTGAGCGAGCCACGGTAGTTGAGCACGGCGTTGGCCTCGGCATGCACCACGTAGTTGTGCTTGTCCTGTAGCGGGTCGTCGCTCGTACCCCACGGGAAAAAGTCGTCGTTGAGCGCCGAGGGCGTACCGTTGTAGCCCACCGAAAGGATGCGGTGGTTGGTGCTGGCGATGCACGCACCCACCTGCGTGTTGGGGTCCTTGCTGCGGCGCTGCGCGGCGATGGCCACGCTCATAAAGAACTCGTCCCAGCTAATGACGTCCAGGCGTTTGCCTGACGAAGTTTGATGAAGATCGTCCGACATGGCAGACACCTCCGTAATCGCAATAGTTTGACCCATTGTAGCAGGTGAAAGGTGGAGGCGTTTGTCCCACCGGCGCCCTCACTTTTACACGCGGCGGGGCTTTTGGTTGATGCGGTAGAGCTCGGCGAGACCCCGCAGCGTCAGCGCGTCGTCGACCGTCAGGCTGTGGCCGACCAACGCCGCGAGTGCCTCGGCGTCGTCGCCGGTAATGACGATGGGCACGTCGCCCTCCCCCGCGGCCTTGGTCGCGCGCATCTCGGCAAGCACCATGTCGAGCATGCCGTCGATGCGGGCTACCTCGCCCAGAACCACGCCCGAACGCATGGCCTCGCGCGTGTTGCGACCGATCACATGCGTGGGTGCCGAGGGCTCGACCTGCGGCAGGCGCGCCGCAGCGGCCGAAAGCGAGCGGGCGCCAAGTGCCAGACCAGGCGCGATGACGCCGCCGACAAAGGTTCCGCGCGCATCGATGACCTCGATATTGGTCGTAGTGCCCAGGTCGATCACGATGCACGGAAAGCCGTAGACGGCACGGGCTGCCACGGCGTCGGCGATGCGGTCGGGGCCGATCTCGGCCGGGTCGTCGTAGTGCACGGGCATGCCGGTCTTGAGGCCCGGCCCCACGGTGAGCACGCGCCCCGTGCAGGTGCGAAAAAGTGCCGCCTTCCACGGGCGCTCGAGCGCCGGCACCACGCAGCTCAGCACGGCAGCCGTGGGCACAAGCGCGCCCGGCATGCCCGCATCGGCTGCCAGTGCACCCATGACCTGCGCGAGCCTCATGCGCGCCTCGTCGGCTGTGATGCTCGACGGCGTGGTGATCTCGCACGTCGCGAGCGGGCATTCCTGTGCCGCGGCTGAATCCTCGGCAAACAGGCCAAAGCGAATGAACGTGTTGCCCACGTCGACCGTCAATATATATGCACACCCATTAAGCATCGTCGGCGCTCCTTTCGTCTGCCCAGCAGTATATCGCCTACCTAAACCAGCCGTCCCAAAATGACTACCTTGCGGTTATACTGGTGCGCGGTCGTTTGCGAGCTCACGCGGCGGCCCTTGGTAACCCGACTTCCCGCGCCGTATCCGTAGCGGCGCTCCCGGGGGAAGCGGATATACGCAAAGGAGTTCTATATGAGCAATCCCTCGAACCGCGCTTCGATGCGCGGGCAACTCACGTTGCGCGGCGTCGTCATCGGCGTCCTTGGCTGCGTGATCATCACGGCAAGCTCGGCCTACACGGCCCTCAAGATGGGTGCACTCCCCTGGCCGATTATTTTCGCTGCCGTCATCTCGCTGTTCTTCCTGAAGCTCATGGGCAACGCCAGCCTCAACGAGGCCAACGTCACCCACACCATCATGTCCGCGGGCGCCATGGTCGCCGGCGGCCTGGCGTTTACCATCCCGGGCGCCTGGATGCTGGGCTATGCCGACCAGATCAGCTGGCTCGACATGTTTATCGTGGCACTCGCCGGCACCATCTTGGGCCTGCTGGCAACGGCACTCATCCACCGCCACTTTATCGTGGACGCCGCGCTGGAGTTTCCCACCGGCAATGCCGCAGCTCAGACACTGCGCGCCACCGAGGCCGGCGGCAAGACCGGCAAGCAGCTCTTTGGCTCCATGGCCATCGCAGGCATCTACAGCGTGCTTCGCGACGCTCTGGGCGTGATCCCCAGCATGCTGTGCACGCTCAATATCCCCGGCGTGACCTTTGCCATCTATAACTCGCCCATGCTGCTCTCCATCGGCTTTTTGGTGGGCTTCGCCCCGGTTGCCTTCTGGTTTGCCGGCGCGCTGCTAGGTAACTTTGGCATCATCGTGGGCGGCACCGCTGCCGGTCTATTCGACGTTGTGACTGCGCAGGGCATCGTCAAATCGCTCGGCATGGGCCTCATGATGGGCTTTGGCGTCGCCGTCGTCCTCAAGGACATCCTGCCGCAGGTCGCCGGCATCGCCCGCGGCCTCGCCGCCGACAGCTCCAGCGACACCGACGAGCAGTCGCTCATCTCGGGCTCGCTTAAGCTCGACGCCGGCATCATCGGCCTGGGTACTGCCGCCATCGCCGTGATCGTCGCCATCGCGCTCGACCTTGGCCCCGTCCCGGCCGTCATCGTCACGCTGTTCACCTTTGTCACCACCATCATGAGCGCGCAGAGCTGCGGCCAGACAGGTATCGACCCCATGGAGATCTTCGGCCTCATCGTCATGCTCATCGTGGCAGCCTTCGCGCAGCTCGCGCAGGTCAAGCTGTTCTTTATCGCCGGCATCGTGGCCGTGGCGTGCGGCCTTGCGGGCGACGTCATGAACGACTTTAAGGCCGGCGCCGTGCTGGACACCAACCCGCGCGCGCAGTGGATCGGCCAGGCCATCGGCGGCATCGTGGGCGCCCTGGTCGCCGCCGCCGTCATGGTCGCGCTCGTCACTGCCTATGGTCCGGACGCCTTCGGCCCCGACAAAAGCTTTGTGGCCGCGCAGGCAAGTGTGGTCGCCACCATGGTCTCGGGCATCCCGAGCGTGCCGTGGTTCGCAGGCGGCTTTATCGCCGGCATCGTCATGTACTGGCTCGGCATTCCGGCCATGATGATCGGTCTGGGCGTGTACCTACCGTTCTACATGTCGCTCACGGCCTTCTTGGGCTCCTGCGTCAAGCTCGCCTACGACAAGTGGGCCGCACACCGCGACGCCAACGCTGGTCTTTCTGACGAGGAGAGGGCTGCCAAGGACGCCGCCTTCCAGGAACAGGGCCTGGTTGTCGCCAGCGGCCTGCTGGGCGGCGAGTCCATCGTCGGCGTTATCCTGGCGTTTGTCTCCGTGGGCTTAAGCCTGCTGGGCTAAGCTGAGCAGCTGCTCGACAGCAACCACATTGCCTACGATTTGCCCGGTCGGTAGCTTTCGCGGCTACCGACCGGGCTTTTTGATACCAACGCAAAGAAAGGCCGGCGCGCTGCGTTTAACAGCGCGCCGGCCTTATCGGTTTAGCTATCGAAGCGTTCCTGCTATGAACCGAAGTTCGTTGCAGAATCTACGCTCGAAACGCTACATCTGCTTGCGACGACGATCGCCCAGCGTCACGCCCGCGGCAACGAGCGTAATGCCGCCGATGACGAAGACCTCGCCCGCAAGCGCGGAGTCATCACCGGTCTGGGCGAGCGCGGCAGGCGCAGCCTGTTTCTTGGCGACAGGAGCCTTTGCAGCAGCCTGCGCAACCTGAGGCTTGGCCTGCGGCTCAGCCTTGGGATGATACTTGTCGTACTCAGCCTGAGCGGCAGCCAGGGCATCCTTGGCATCGCCAAGCTCGGCAAGCGCGGCGGCATAGGCGTCGTTGGCATCGGACAGTTTGGCATCGGCATCGCTCAGAGCAGCCTTGAGGCCAGCGGCGGCATCGACGGCGGCCTTATAGCGAGCGTAGGCAGCGTTCAGCTTGACCAGCTTCTCGTTGCCCGTCGTGCCCGCGGCAAGGGATGCCTTGTGGTCGACAGCCTCAAGATCGGCCTTGAGCGCCTCGTCGTTGGCAAGCTCGGCCTTGGCCTTGACGATCTCGAGGTTCGCATCGACGACGGCTTCGTTGGCGGCCTCGAGCTGCTTCTGGGCC
>DXLR01000069.1:0-1725 GCA_019414625.1 Collinsella sp. | reverse complement strand
GTCATCATGCGTCCGAGTAAGAGCGTCATGGACTTTACGACCAAGTCGCTCAAGAAAAAGTTCAAGGACAAGCGCTTTGCCGCCGGCTGCTCGCGCGACGTGATTACGCAGGGTGCCGAGATGCTGGGCTGGGAGCTCCCCGAGCTCTTCGACCGTACCATCGCGGCCATGCAGTCCTTCGCCCCCGACCGCGACACCTTTCAGGCTTAATTCCAAAACCACCACAAAGGGGACAGGCACCTTTGTGGTGGTTTTTGTTTGCGCGGGCGTTAGGGGCGGACCTGGCCGGTGCCTCGGAGCTTGTATTTGTAGGTGGTGAGGGCCTCGGCGGCAAAGGGGCCGCGGGCGTGGAGCTTTTGGGTCGAGATGCCAATCTCGGCGCCCAGGCCAAACTCGCCGCCGTCGGTAAAGCGCGTGCTGGCGTTGGCATACACGGCCGAGGCATCGACCTCGTCCAGGAAGCGCTCGCAAGCATCCGTGTCCTCTGCAACGATGGCCTCGGAGTGCATCGTGCCGTAGCGGTTGATGTGCGCGATGGCCTCGTCCTCGTTCGCCACGACCTTCACGCTCATCTCGAGCGCCAGATACTCGCGACCCCAGTCCTCCTCAGTCGCGGCAACGTAGTCATCGCCCTCGGCAAGCCCGGCGTCGGCGCATGCGGCGCACGTGGCCTCGTCGCCGTGAATGAGCACGCCGTGGTCGTGCAGCACGGCAACGACCGCAGGCAAAAACACATTGGCCACAGCATGGTCGACCAGCAGCGACTCGGCGGCATTGCACACGCCTACACGCTGGGTCTTGGCATTAACGATAATGTTGAGCGCCTTATCAAAGTCGGCGGACTCATGCACGTAGATATGACAGTTGCCCGTGCCCGTCTCGATCACCGGCACAAGCGACTCGCGCACGCAGCGCTGGATCAGGCCTGCACCGCCGCGCGGAATGAGTACGTCGACAATACCGCGGAGCTTCATGAGCTCGCCAGTGGCCTCGCGGTCGGTGGACTCGATCATCGAGATAGCCTCGCGCGGGAAGCCCTTGGTCTCGAGCGCATCGGCCAGCAGCTCAGAAATCATGGCACACGAGTGATAGGCCAGCGAGCCGCCGCGCAGAATGCAGGCGTTGCCGGTGCGGATGCAGATGCCCGCGGCGTCGGCCGTCACGTTGGGGCGCGCCTCGTACACCATGGCGACCAGGCCCAACGGCACGCTCACGCGGGTGAGGTCCACGCCGCTTGCGAGCACGCGGTGGTCGAGCACGCGGCCGACAGGATCGGGCAGCTCGGCGAGCTTCTCCAGGCCGGCGGCCATACCCTCAACGCGCTCGGGCGTCAGCAGCAGACGGTCGAGGAGCCCCGCCGAGGTCCCCGCATCGCGCGCGGCGGACATATCGAGCTCGTTGGCGGCAACGATGGAGTCGACACCGTTGCGCAGTGCTGCGGCCATGGCGCGCACGGCCTCCTGGCGCTGCTCGTCGCTCGCCGTGGCAAGCGAGGCCGACGCTGCCTTAGCGGCAACGGCAAGATCGTGGACATACGTGGCTATATCGACCGACATGGGCGGCCCTTTCTCCTAGAAGTTTGCAACCATGGTAGCCGATTTGCGCATGGCCTCGCCCGCGGCGGTAGAATTGGTCAACCCGAAACACCGCAACGAACGGAAGACTCACATGGCCCTCATCACTTCGTACCACGTCCCCGGCCTGTATGTCGAGGACCACAGCATC
>DXLR01000068.1:0-4503 GCA_019414625.1 Collinsella sp. | reverse complement strand
CTATTAAGGGCGATAAGCCCGAAGAGCGTAATGCCAATATGTTGCTTAAAAAACGGCCCGTCATTGCTTCAATCACAAAGAACCGTTACGGTTCCTGCGGTATTGTCGAGTTTGAGTTCAACGCACCAGCAGCGATGTTTACCGAAATCGGCTAATTATGGAGCCCGGACCCTACATTGGTGGATACCGGGCTCCCAATCCATGCTTGTCGTCCGATGAGCTCGCGCGCGCCGAGAACAGGGATCTTCCTCTGCTCTCGGCCGATGAGCTCATTTGGGAATGGAAGCGCCTGCTCGATGCTCTCGATATCTATAGAGAACAATGGCGACCATACCGTATATATCTCGGCAGCTTGCCGGGAGTCCCCTTCGATGTCTGGGCGAGGGTGAGGATTGGGCGCATCGGTCAGATGCTCCAAACAATTTCAACTTAATAAAAGGGGCGGGGCCGATGCGTCGGCCCCGCTCGGATTGGATGGTTATGACTTCCATGAATACGCATATCAACGTACGGATGAGTGAGTCGCAGCGTAAGGCTATCGAGGAGAAGGCGGCGGCCATGAACATGCCGGCGTCCTCCTTCATGCGCGATGCCGCCCTGCTCTGCGGCGAGAAGCCGGTCAGGGTCGCCGACGCGGGGGAACTTGCCGGTATCAGGACTGAGTTGAAGAAGATCGGCACGAACCTCAACCAGGCGGTCCGCGCCCTCAACACCTACGGGTCCGATCCGGTCGTCCTCAATAATCTCAACCGGGCGACATCAATCGTCTCGACGGCGGTGGGCTGGGTCAACGACCTACTCGCCCGTGCGAGAGAGTAGGTGGTTCTCGTGAAGGAGAAGGTGGTCATGGCGCTGGTTTTCGCAGCGCTGCTTACCGCGGGGTTTGCGCCACTTATCGCCATTCCCCTCGATTGCATGATCCTCGGATTTCCAATCGAGCTGAGCTCGATCGGATTCACCCTGAGCGTGGATAACACCATTTGGTGGTGGATTAACGTGGGGCCTCATTGCGTCCCTGGCTGTCTCGCCTCGTTCGCGCTGTTCCTGTCGGTATTCGTGCTCATGCAGCTATCGGCTTCCTCGAAGGAGCGAGCCGCCGACGGAGGTGTACTTGGGGAGGCGCGGGTGAAAACGGGGCCGGAGACCATCCGGGGCTCGGAGATTTGGGACGGGCACGGACAGCCGAAAAGCAGAGGATTCGTGTACGGGTTTGAGAAGACGCTGTTCGGCTCCAAGTATCTGTTCGAACCGAGGCGGCACATGTTCCTCGACGGCTCAACGGGTGCCGGAAAACCAAGATCGCTGCTGATCCCGACAATTGATCTGCTGACGTATGGGGCGGATGACGGGGAATCGAGGCCGCAGACCATTATCGTGTCCGATGTGAAGAGTGAGCTCATCGAGTTGACGGGCGACGAGCTGGAGCGTCGCGGGTACCGGGTGCTTCTGCTGGACGCCCAGCATCCCGAGAAGAGCGACACGTTCAATCCACTGGAAATGGTCGATAGGCTCGCGAACGGGGGGAATCTGCCGGGGGCTGAGCAGGCCGCGGATGCCGTCGCCCGTACGCTCATCGCCGGGGAGGGCGATGCGAAGGCGAGCCACTGGACGGAATCCGCGCGGTCGCTGCTCGCCGCGACGATCCTTCTGGTCGTGCTGGACGAGGGCTGCCCGCGGGGCTGCAAGCACCTCGCGACGGTCTACCACATCATGTGCCTGGGGACGGAGGGGGCCGGCGAGGATCCGTGTGAGCCGCTGAAGGGCCTGTTCCGTTCCCTGCCGCAGGGGCATCCGGCCCGCTCGCGTGCCTCACAGTTCATCTCGAGCGGCGGCAACGAGCTGAGGAGCATCGTTTCCACGCTAAAGGTCAACCTGAGGATCTACGCTTCGGCGCCGATTGCGCGAATGGTCTCGGGCGATGATATCGATCCGAGTAGAATCCTGAGCGAGAAGACCGCGCTGTTCCTCCACGTGATGGACGAGGGCTCCCCCTACAACGCGATCGCGGCGGTCCTGTTCGAGCAGCTCTACGCTGCCGTGTATTCCATCGCGGACGCAGCTGGTGGAAAGCTGCCGCGGCCGGTGTCCATCCTCGGCGACGAATGGGGGAACCTGCCGAAGGTCGAGTGCCTGCCTAGCCTTCTCAGCCTTGGGCGCTCGTACGACCTGTTCTGGATGGGCGCAGTCCAGAACATCTCTCAGCTGAACAAGTACGGCGAGCGCGACGGACGGAAGAAGATCCTGGCAAACTGCGGCGTCAAGGTCGCCATGAAACTGGGCGAGGCCGAGGACCGCCAGTATTTCACCGAGCTAGTCGGGAAGACGACGCGGCACACCATGGGAACCAGCTCGAGCAGGGGGCCTTCGGGCGGTACGGGGTCGACATCCTACAGCGAGCACGCCGACGACCTGATTCATCCTTGGGAGTGGACGGAGATGTCCCCCGACAAGGACGGCGTCATCGTGGTGAAGACCGCGGAGAACGGCGTGGGCAGGGAACATGCGGGGTGCTTCCGGGCCCCTGTCTGCGATTGCACGCGGATGCCGACGAAGGAGCACTTCGATCTGGGGACGCGCGAGCACGAGGCGGCCAAGAGGATGGAATACCAGGCCAGGCTGATATCAAGGCAAATGGGTCGTGAGGACGGCGTCGATCTCTGGACTCCCGAATTCGAGGAAGAGGCCGCGGAGCCGCCTGTTGCCGACGGATGGTCCGGCCTCTTCGTCGACTGACGGCGGTTTTTGAAGGGAGTTGGAAAATGACCGCAATCAAGCAGGCGAGCGTCATGAGCGGGGAGCACCTCCAAAACCTCAAGCGGTATTTCGATTGGGACAGGGAGAAAGTCCTGGACCACGATACCCAGCACATCATCGATGAGGATCGATGGTTCGAGGAAATGGACGCCACCCGGGAGGCGGCCGGGCACAACCGGCCCGGGAAGCAGGGCGCAAGGTGCACGTACATGCAGCATCAGGTGATCGGCTTCAACCCGGACGAGTGCTCCTGCAACGGCGGGCCGATGACGCCCTCGCGTTGCATGGAGTACGCGAGGGACTACATCGCCAAGCGCTATCCCAACCAGGAGATCGTGATTGTGCTGCATGAGGAGAGGTGCAGGTCGGATGGATCGGCCCGATTCGCCGCTCACCTCGCCATCAATAGGACGGACCTCGAGACTGGGCGGCGTCTGAACGACGGGCCGGCGAGGGCGGCGGCGAAATCCCGCGTGAGAACGGTGAAGGAGCTCGATACGAAGTACGGCCTGAGCCAGCTCGAAAGGGGCCTCTCGAACTCGAAGGTGCACGCGCGCCAGCCCGGTCGCGAGGAGCGCGAGATGGCAAAGAAGGGGAGATCCGACAAATCCGAGAACGCAAGGGTCCGAGCGATTGTCGCCCAGAGGGCAGAGGAGGTCGGGAGGCTCAAGAGCTGCCCCGACCGCTTCGGAGAGTTTGCAAGGCGGTTGGAATCGGATGGGATCGAGATCGCCCGATCCAAGCGGGGGGCGCTGCAATACCGCTATCACTCGGAGTCCCTCGGCAAGACGAGGAAGATCAACGGCGCGAGGCTCGGCTACGCCGTCAACCGCTCGACCGGGCGGATTATGAGGTTCACGGCAAGGGGAATCGACCTTGCCATACGGGCCGCGTGGGAGCTGGCTCGCGAGGGTGTGGATGACGAAAGAGGCCGGGACTGACTTTCATATCTGAGGTCCGTGCAACAGCCGGTAAGCCTGTTGCACGGTTCTGCGGGAGCGACTTTGGAGCGGTTCGCACATCCCGGCTTCGGCCGGGCAAGATATTCCGTTGCACGGAATACATATCTTGCATGCCCCGAGAAGCGTAGGCCGAATCGACCGGAGTGCAACGGGACAGGTGAGCGGAGGCGCAGTGATGGCGACCCAGGGGAGCCATCGAACGGAGCCGGAGCGAGAGCCGGCGGGGCGATCGCGAGTTGAAGCCGAGTGATTGTCCCGCCGTTCACGGCCCGCCGCCGGCGGCCCGGGGTTCCAAGGGGACTCGTCCCTTTGGCGCGAAGGGGTCCGGGGATGGCGCGAGACATCCCCGTGAAACGCCGCGACGGGCACGCCCCTGTTAGCGTCAATCTAATTTTCACCAGTTTCACTAATCAAACGCGCCGTTCGCGCAAAGGCGGCTTCACCGCTTGCGCTAACGTATTTTCACCGATTCCGGTCACGCCTTGACGGGTCCGTCCCTCGGCAGGTCCTTCAGCCTGTAGGACCTGCCGGCTATCTTGACCAGGTGGCAGTGGTGGCAGTGGTGGCACACCCTGTCCGCGATCGCGCTCGCCGCCACGTCGTCCCCGAACACCCTGCCCCAGCCGCCGATCCCCACGTCGGCGGTGATGATCGTCGAGCGCTGCTCGTAGCGCGTCAATATCAGCTGGAACAACAGGTCCGCGCCCACGCTGCCGACGTCGAGGTAGCCGAGCTCGTCGATGATCAGCAGCCTCGAGTGGGCGTAGTACTTGAGCCTCTTCTTGAG
>DXLR01000067.1:0-7848 GCA_019414625.1 Collinsella sp. | reverse complement strand
AGGCCCTCGCGGCCTAGTCGCTATTTAGGGCGTCCAAGATTTGGGACGCAGTTCACGCCCGGGCAGGGTGCTTCTTGATCAGTAGCTAATTTGTCGCCGATTAGTAATCGAACTGGTGATAGTAACGACGGTAGTTGAGGTTGTGCTTGGTGACCGTCTCGTAGTAAGCGGCAAGGCGATCGGTAATCAGCGAGGAGAGGATCCACGGAGACACGATGACGCGGAACTCGTCGTCAAGGCCGGGGATCGCGAACTCGGCGGTGTCGATGATGTTGATGTCGGTGTCGCCGGTCACGCCGCGGTTGAGGAAGGCGCGGACGCGCTCGTCGAGCTTGCGGTTCTCGTCCTCGCCCATGAACAGGAACACGGGGACGCCGGGCTCCACGAGCTCGAGGGTGCCGTGGAAGAAGTCGGCCGAGGTGATGTAGCGGGTGCGCTTCCACTGCATCTCCTCGAGGATGCACATCGAGAACAGGATCGTCTCGCCCCACAGGGCGCCGGAGCCGATGAACATGGTGTAGGGGGCCAGGGCGTACTTCTTGGCGAGTTCCTCGGCGCGCGGCTCGAAGCTCTTGCGGATGTCGACCAGGTGGGTCCAAACGTCCTTGGTCTGCTCGATGAACTTATCGAACTGCGGGAAGCAGCCGCGGCGGTTGAGCAGGCGCAGGCCGAAGCAGTCGGCGAGGTAGTAGCCCATCTCGCAGCCGCCGTTACCATGATCGGAAGCCATCTTGACGCAATTCTCGGCACCGACAGCCTGGCCGATGAGACCCTCGGGCTTGGTCATGGCGTAGACACGAATGCCCTTTTCCTTCATCTTCTTGACGGCCTCGAGGACCTCGGGGGTGGTGCCGGACTCGGAGGCGGTGAGCACGACGGACTTCTCGGTCATGCGCTTGTGGCCCATGGCGTTCCACTCGGCGGCGTGGATCAGGTAGACCTCGAGGTCGCGGTCGCCGAACTTGTTCATGAGGTACTCGAGCTGCATGAGCTCGTCCCAGGTGCCGCCGACGCCCATCAGGAACACGGCGTCGTAGCCCTCGTCGGTGACCTTGTCGGCGAGCGCGGTCATCTTCTTGCCGGCCTCGTAGACGTTCTTGCCGTCCTCGACGTAGCCCTCCTGGCTAAAGTGCATGATTTCGATCTTCTCGGTTTCCTTCATGGCTTTTCCTTTCTGTCCTGCACGCGAATCTATACATCGCGTTTCTTTTCGATACCAATTATAGACATACACCTAAGGTGTTTTTAATACCACTTTTCAATTTGCTCCAATCCTCGGTGAACGGTCGAAATTCTCTGGTGAGTGGTATTAAATTAGAATTTGATGTATAGCTAACGCCCCTGGCGTCTCCCTTGTGTGACAAAGAACAGCGTTCCTACCAGCGCAATAATGGTCGATGCCCCAAACAATACCGTCTGGACGCCCAAAGCCTCCGCCAAAAACGGAGCCGCCAGCAGCGGCACCACGTCGGCGCTCATCAGGCCAAAACGCACAAAGCCGGTAATGCGCCCCAGGTATTTGATGTCGGCGCGCTCCTGAATCAAGATCATCTGCAGCGGCTCCAGGAACCCCCAGGCCAGACCGTTAATCGCCTGACCGACAATCGCGACCCCCAGCATATCGGTGCCCACGTACACCATGGACCCAATGCCCACGGCCATGAGCGCGCCGAGCAGCAATCGCAGGTTGACATGGCGAGCAGAAAGCTTGGTCAGGATGAACGCACCCACCGAGGAAGTGAGGCCCACGACCGAGGACAGCCAGCCCAGCCAGACAATATCCACGTTGAGCACATCGCGGTAGAACAACGACTCCAGCGAATCGAACGCGCCGAACGCAAAGAAACCCAAAAAGCCCGAGATAAAGATGAGGCGCAAGTCGTGGTCGCGAAACGTAAGTCGCGCACCCTCGGCCATACCGCCCAGAATACCGCCCTTCGGCTTCTCCCCTTTTGCGGGAGCAACACACTCATGACAGCCCAAGGAGAGCACAGCCGCGACACCCATCATGCCCGCCATGAGCAGATAGACCGATTGCGTGGCAAAACAGCTCACGATGGCACCACCGAGCAGCGGGCCAGCGGTATAGGCGATATTGCTGTAAAACACCATGAGACCGTTCACGCGGGTACGGCCCTCGGTGGTCGACTCTAGGTATCCCGGAAACGCATGCGTGCAGGTGTTGATAAAACCGCCCGCAAGTCCCAAGACGCACGCGGCGAACACAAGCCCGGGGACAGACAGCGGCGCCAACCCCACGCCCAGCGATAGCACAGCCGTAATCACGCACGTCACAAACGACGTCCGGCGCGGTCCAAAGCGGTCGATGACCGAGCCCGACACCATATTGCCCACCGACGTCATAAGATTGCGCGCGAGCGTAATGGCAGCAACCAAAAAGGCCGTGCCAGCCAGATCATACGTGGCCGCACCGATAAGCCCCAAAAAGTAGACCGCGTTGTTGGCGCACCACTGCAGGGACTCAATAAGAATCAGCTTGACCTCTGCCGGCGTCAGGCGCATTGCTTCGCGATCCTTCGCGAACATACGAACTCCTTCTATACAAAAAGGGGATGGAGGGCATAGGCCTGCTCCATCCCCTTTCCAGGTTGCAACGAAAATCTATACAGCCGGGCCCTTACGCCAGCACGCCGAAGAACGCGCCGACGATGCCCACGACCATGGTGGCCACGATCAGCACCATGGGGTTGATCTTCTTGGACAGCAGCCAGTAGTACAGCCAGAAGGCGATCATGCCGAGCATGCCGGGCATGATGCCGTCCAGGATGTCCTGGAGGGTCTGGGCGTCCTCGCCCGAGCCGATGGCCACCGGGATGCTGGCCCAGAACATGTCCTTGCACATGGCGCCCACGACCATGACGCCCACGATGCCCACGCAGGTCATGATCTTCTGCATGAGGCCGGTCCTCTGGGCCTCGTCCAGGAAGCCCACGCCCAGCTCGTAGCCCTTGACGGCGCCCCAGACGCGCAGCGCGAAGCCGGGGACGTTGTAGATGAGCAGGAAGGCGATGGGGCCGAAGGGGTTGCCGGCCTGGCACAGGCTGATGCCCACCGCGGCGGCGACCACGCGCAGCGTCGACAGGAAGATGGAGTCGCCGATGCCGGACAGCGGGCCCATGAGGGCGGCCTTGACGTCGTTGACGCTCTCGGGCTCGATCTCGCCGCGGGCGACCTTCTCCTCCATGGCCATCGCGATGCCGCCGACGAACGGGGCGAACTGGACGGTGATGTTGAAGAACGCGCAGTGGCGGTGCAGGGCCTCGGCGTAGTCGTCGGGGCGGCCGGCGTAGATCTTCTTGAGCATGTTGGCGACCATCAGGCAGAAGGCGATGTTCATCTGCTTGTAGTAGGTCCAGGAGAACTCCATGCCCAGGGCGCCGGTGTTGAGGGCGCTCTTGACGAGGTCGGAGCGCGTGATCTTGTTCTCGGGACTAGAAGTCATCGTCCTCATCCCCTTCCGCGGAGAGCTGGGGCTGGGCTCCGCCCAGGCCGAGCAGGTCGAACTTGTCGATGCCGATGATGATGGCGATCAGGGCGACGCCCAGGACGGGCACGTTGGCGTAGGAGCACAGCAGGAAGCCCAGGAAGTAGAAGGGCACGAGCTGCTTGGTGAGCACCAGGCGGCCGAGCATGGCGAAGCCCATGGCCGGCAGGATGTTGGCGGCCACGCCAAAGCCGTCGATGATGAAGGGCGGGATGAAGTCGAGCAAGCCCTGGATGGCGTCGGAACCCAGATAGAAGGCGCCGCCGCACAGCAAGAAGTACTCAACGCAGCCCCAAATTCCAATTCCCCAATGGACGGCATAGATGCCTTTGAGGTTTCCCTTGAGGGCAAACTTGTCTGCCATATCGACAAACACAGGGAACAAGGCGTTGGTAATGTTGCCGATCGTCAACGAAAGGACGGCGATGGGCATGGCGAGCGCGATGGCCGTCTCGGTACCCTGGCCGAGCTGAATGGCAAACGCGCAGGCGAGCACGCCGCCGACGGTTTCGTTAGGCGGCACGTAGGCGCCGATGGAGATCGAGCCCATGAACAGCAGCTCCAGGCTGGCGCCAACGGCAAGGCCAGTCTGCAGGTCCCCCAGCACCAGGCCCACGAGCGGGCACAGGACGATGGGGCGGAACGCGTAGAGGGTGCCGAGCTGATAGTCGAGGCATCCAAACGCTCCGACTAAGCCGACGAGGATTGCTTGGACAAGCATAATTCCTCCCAATAAGGAATCTCAAACCGTCGTCACTCCCGTCGCGCGCGTTGTTGATATCAATTCCGGGAGTTCGATTACACGGCTCGAAGCGTACCTGGTGTGCTGCGAACACCCATGCCAGGTACAAATGATTTGATACCAATTATAGGTATGCAGGTCCTCACTATTTAATACCACTCGCCCAGCGGGGTGTTTTTTACCGTAAACGGCAGACGCATTCCATCAAGCATGCTCCTTGTTTCGATGGCGGACAAGCGCCACCAGAAAGCCATCGCCAAAGGCATCGGATGCCAAGTTGCCTACAATCACCAAAACGATAATCGCCGCGCCCAAAAACTCGTTCCAGTGAAAGACCTCGCCAAAGAGGAGCGCCGACCAGCAGGGAGCGAGCACGACCTCGCTCATGCAGACCAAGTTGGCCGCAAACGCATTGGTACGCGCGATCCCCTTGGCATACAGCACGCTCGCAAGGCCACTGCAAAAAAGGCCATGCACCAGCATAAGCCCCCACTCAAATGGTCTCACGGAGTCTAGGGCACCAGCAAAATAGACGATCGGCAGCATCGAGATACCGCAGGAGATGAGCGAGGACACCATGGGCGACGCATCGGGGCGAGAGTTCAAAAAGAAGCACAGCCCAAAGGTGGCGCCCGAAATGACAGCAAGCAAGTTGCCGAGCATGCCCTCGGCACTCAAATCACCTAAAAAGAAAAGTCCCATACCCGTAAAAGCAACCACCACAGAGACAATCTTCGCAGGCGAGGGCAACGTGCGAGTTGCGAGCGATTGATACACGATAACGAAAATCATCGAGGTGTACTGCAAAACGATTGCGTTGCCGACCGTCGTGAGCTGGTTGGCAAAGTTAAACGTGGTGCCCGTCACGAAGTTGCAGACGGCCACAAGGACAATAAGACGGCTGACGCGGAGGACGGGCCTGCCGACGAGCAGGATAAAGAGCGCCATAAATATTGCCGTGACGGCACCGATCAAAAGAGCTGACTGCGAATTGGCGTGAACGAGGATGCCGATAAAGCTCCACAAGAGCGCCGTGCCAAATAGATACATCGCCCCGCTCACGCCATTATCGGGTGGATTGTCAGATCGAATCACGAAGCACCTCCAGCTAGCTTTCGATAATAAAAAACGGCGACCACAACGGGTCGCCGTTTCCCTTGGGGGCAGATAATAGGCCGGGCCCTTACGCCAGCACGCCGAAGAACGCGCCGACGATGCCCACGACCATGGTGGCCACGATCAGCACCATGGGGTTGATCTTCTTGGACAGCAGCCAGTAGTACAGCCAGAAGGCGATCATGCCGAGCATGCCGGGCATGATGCCGTCCAGGATGTCCTGGAGGGTCTGGGCGTCCTCGCCCGAGCCGATGGCCACCGGGATGCTGGCCCAGAACATGTCCTTGCACATGGCGCCCACGACCATGACGCCCACGATGCCCACGCAGGTCATGATCTTCTGCATGAGGCCGGTCCTCTGGGCCTCGTCCAGGAAGCCCACGCCCAGCTCGTAGCCCTTGACGGCGCCCCAGACGCGCAGCGCGAAGCCGGGGACGTTGTAGATGAGCAGGAAGGCGATGGGGCCGAAGGGGTTGCCGGCCTGGCACAGGCTGATGCCCACCGCGGCGGCGACCACGCGCAGCGTCGACAGGAAGATGGAGTCGCCGATGCCGGACAGCGGGCCCATGAGGGCGGCCTTGACGTCGTTGACGCTCTCGGGCTCGATCTCGCCGCGGGCGACCTTCTCCTCCATGGCCATCGCGATGCCGCCGACGAACGGGGCGAACTGGACGGTGATGTTGAAGAACGCGCAGTGGCGGTGCAGGGCCTCGGCGTAGTCGTCGGGGCGGCCGGCGTAGATCTTCTTGAGCATGTTGGCGACCATCAGGCAGAAGGCGATGTTCATCTGCTTGTAGTAGGTCCAGGAGAACTCCATGCCCAGGGCGCCGGTGTTGAGGGCGCTCTTGACGAGGTCGGAGCGCGTGATCTTGTTCTCGGGACTAGAAGTCATCGTCCTCATCCCCTTCCGCGGAGAGCTGGGGCTGGGCTCCGCCCAGGCCGAGCAGGTCGAACTTGTCGATGCCGATGATGATGGCGATCAGGGCGACGCCCAGGACGGGCACGTTGGCGTAGGAGCACAGCAGGAAGCCCAGGAAGTAGAAGGGCACGAGCTGCTTGGTGAGCACCAGGCGGCCGAGCATGGCGAAGCCCATGGCCGGCAGGATGTTGGCGGCCACGCCAAAGCCAGCAAGGACAAAGGGCGGGATGAAGTCGAGCATGCCCTGGATAGCGTCAGCACCCAGATAGAACGACAGCGAGCACAGCAGGAACGCCATGATGACACCGGTGGAACCGATCAGGAAGTGCATCGCATAGACACCCTTAAGGTTGCCCTGGCTGGAGAAGACATCAGCGCGGTCAACCAGGATCGGCAGGGCGGCGTTGAGGATGTTCTTGATGGCAAGGCACAGCGTGGCGATGGGCACGGCAAGCGCGATGGCTGCCTCGGTGCTCTGGCCCAGCTGGATAGCGAAGGCACAGGCAAGCACGCCGCCGATCGTCTCATCAGGCGGCACGTAGGCGCCGATGGAGATCGAGCCCATGAACAGCAGCTCCAGGCTCGCACCGATCGCGAGGCCGGACTGCAGGTCCCCCAGCACCAGACCCACGAGCGGGCACAGGACGATGGGGCGGAACGCATAGAGCGTACCGAGCTGGCAGTCGAACTTACCAAATGCGGCGATAAGTCCGATGAGGATTGCTTGGGTAAGCATACATCCCCCTTTCCATATAGGACACTACGAAGAACCCGCAGGCTCTTCGAAATTGAACGCCTAGAGCACGCTGGCGCAGTCAACCTTGGGGTCATCGGCCAGAGGTCGAATCTCGACCTCAATGCCACGATCCAGCATCTCGCGCACATCGGCTTCCTCGGCCGCGGTCAGGAAGATCTGACGAGAGACCTGACGAGCATCGGGGCGCTTCTCGTCCTTGGGCTTGGTGTTGCCCAGGTTGACCGACTTGATCTGCGGGCAGCCCTCAACAAGCTGCTTTGCCTCAGCGATAGTGGCGACGCAGATAATCATCTTGTACTTGTCGGTCACGCCCGAGTTGATAGCTTCGATTGCATGCTCCATATCTTTGATGACGAGCTTGCAGCCGGCAGGCTTGCCCATCTTGAGCGTCGTCTTCCACACCGGGTCGTTAGCGACCTTATCGCCCACGCAGAAGATGCAATTGGAGCCGAGGCCCTGAACCCAAGAGACCGCGACCTGGCCATGAAGCAGACGATGGTCAACGCGAAGTAGCTGAATCATAATGTGACCCCCCAAAGGTCTTGTGCCGTCTTACGGCGTGTCAGTAGGTGCTACGGATTAGAACTCTTCTTCCTCGTCGTCATCGACCAACAGGTCGTTGACAAACTTCACGCGCGTATCGTCCGCAGCGACGATGGCGCGAATCGTCTCCTCAACCGGCGCCGACTCGTCAGAGAACAGCAGCTGGATGAGCAGAGGAAGGTTCATGTTGGTAACGAGGTACGTGCGGGGACGCGTCTGGACGATCTTGGTGAACTCGTTGTTGACGCTGCCGCCAAAGAGGTCGG
>DXLR01000066.1:0-8038 GCA_019414625.1 Collinsella sp. | reverse complement strand
GCCAGGCCCATGACCTCGATCAGGCCGATGTTCTCCTTTTTAATATGGTGGTACTCGGCATGCGGATGGAACACGCCCAGCGGATGCTCGTCGGTCGTGATGTTGCAGCGAAGCGCCAGGTAGGCCTCGTAAATCCCGCCGCCGGCATTGCCGCGGGAGTCGACGCGGCGGATGACGGGCGTCACGGTGTTGTGGGCCACGCCGTCGGCTGTGTGCGCGATGACGCCTACAGACTCATCGGTCCACTCGCGCCAGGCGAGGATAATCTTCTCGGCAGCGTCGAGCAGCTGAGCGCGGTCGTGCGAGCGCAGGCGCAGCACCGAAAGAGGCCACTGCAGCACGGCTCCCGTAACGCCGTCAAAGCCGGGCACGCTAAACTGCGAGACCTCGGTGGCATGCATCATGGGGAACTCGTGCGCGCCGCCCTGGAAGTGGTCGTGCGACAGAATTGAGCCGCCCACGATGGGCAGGTCGGCGTTGGAGCCGATAAAGTAATGCGGGAACAGGTCCACAAAATCGAGCAGGCAGGTCAGTCCCTTACGGTCGACGTGCATCGGGCGATGCTCGGAGCTCATGGCAATGCAATGCTCGTTAAAGTAGGCGTACGGGCTGTACTGGAAGCCCCAGCGCTCGCCGTTGAGCTGGATGGGGATAATGCGCAGGTTTTGGCGAGCGGGATGAGCGCCGCCGTCGGCTGCGGCGGAGCGTCCGGGATAGCCCTCGTTTTCGATGCAGAGCTGGCAGGCGGGATACTTCTCGCCCGTGTTCTTGGCTGCACCTGCCGCGGCGATATCGCGCGGGTCCTTCTCGGGCTTGGACAGGTTGATGGTGATCTCAAGATCGCCCCAGTTGGTAGGGGTGCTCCATTTGATGTTGCGCGCGATGGCGGCACGGCGCACGTAGCCGGCGTCGCAGCACAGGCCGTAGAACCAGTCGGTCGCGGCGCGGGGCTCGTTGACGCCCATACGTCCATTGAACTCTTCGTTTACAACCGAAGGCCTCGGCATGAGCGCGCCCATGATGCGCATGGCGATGCGATCGCGGCCCGACGCAGTGTCCTCGGCGGCGCCGTTGGCAACGGCGGCCTCGGCAAGCGCGGCAAGCGTGCCTTCAAGGTCAAAGTCGGGCAGGGTATCGGGGTGCAAGAGCGAGAGTTTCTCAACCTGGAGCGCCCAGGCCATGTCGAGTGCCGGCCCCGTGGCGCCGATGCACTCGAGAACGGTGTTGTATGCCCAGATGCGATCGTCCTGGCCGATCATCGATCGGTGGATGGCATATTCGATGAGGCCCTGCGCGGCCTCGCGCACATCAGTCATTACAGCCATGCCGCGTAAGCCCCCTTGTCAGAAATCGCGTAGTGGCGGGCAGAGCCCTCGCCAAGCCAGCCGTTCATCTTGGCAATGAAGGTGTCGACCAGCTCGAGCGGCACGAAGGCCTGGATGGTACCGCCAAAGCCGCCGCCGTGGATACGAACGGCGCCACGGCCGTCGAGCACATGCTCGGCAAGAGCAAGCGCGTACATGGAAGGCTGCTCGGCACCCAGTTTGGCAACAACATTCTGCAGGTACATGGCGGAGCTGGCGCCGGACTCACGCGTCAGGACCAGGAACTGGTCAATGTCGCCGGCGTTCAGAGTTGCCCAGCGCTTGTCGACCAGGCCGTTCTCGTACCAGTAGTGAACGGCGCGCAGGCAGGCGCGGTCGCCCAGCTTGGCGCGCAGCTCAGGGAGCTTGGCGTCAAAGTCGGCGACGTCGACCTCGCACAGGCGCGCCTTGCCAAACTCGGCGGCGACGTCCTGCATCTCGCGCGGAACGGCGGCGTAGTCGTCAGTGGCGGCTACGTGGTCGGCGCCAACCTTAACGAGCACAAGCGCATAACCGTGATCCTCAAAGTTGAGCTCGAGCTTCTGGGTCTTAGGCTGAGCCTGGTCCTCAAAGTCCATGTAGGCAAGGCCGCCCAGGCACACGGCGGCTTGGTCCATCAGACCGCAGGGCTTGCCGTAATAGTTGTTCTCGGTGCGCTGGCTCATCTGGGCGAGCGCGACGGGCTCAATGGCGGGCGCGCCCCAGAGCGTCTCCATGGCGCGGCCGTACGCGGCCTCGACGGCGGCAGAGCTGGAAAGGCCGCCGCCCGAGGGGACGGAGCAGGTGAAGGCGAAGTCGAAGCCCTGGGGCTCAACACCAAGCGCTGCGACCTCGTGGGCCATACCGCGCACGAGGCTCGCGGACGTGCCCTTCTCAGACTCCCGAACATCCAGCGTATCGAGCGTAATCTCAAACGTGGGGTAGCCTTCGTCGGCGACGCGGACCTTGTTGGTGTCGGTTGCCACGGCGATGCCGTCAACGGCGACATCGAGCGAGCCGGCGATAACGTGGCCGCCCTCGTGATCGGTATGATTGCCGCTGATCTCGGAACGTCCGGGCGCGTGCACGTAGAGCGCCTGGCGGTCGCCGATGGGGCCAAACTCCTCCTCAAACAACTTGGTGAGCGTAGCGAGTGTCTTTTCGTCGGGGGTGGTCATGAGGGTCCTTTCCTTGGCGCATACTGACGAGTTTTCCGTCGTAGTGAGTACGTTAACAATCTGAAACGGCGTGAACTCAGCATCTACGATGCCGCACGTTACGGGCTATGTTAACGTACTCATAACACAACGCTTATCACTTTTTGAGAATCTGGTAATCGGTAGATATTCAGCCGTGAACGGTATTGCCGTATGGACTTATAGAGCAAAAGAACCACCGCTAGAAAAAGTGGAGTACGTTAGCATGCGTCCGACGATAGCGGGCTTCGGCGCGGGGTGTGTTTCTGCCCGGGCAGGCATGCACGCTATTCAGATCTCGCAAGGGTGAAGGTGATCCTGTGGCAAGGCGCCCGTCCAACGATACAGGTACGCATCCGGTCTCCATGGCCGACGTTGCCCGCGCTGCTGGCGTTTCGCAGCAGACGGTTTCGCGCGTCGCCAACGGCTTGCCCAACGTTAACGAGCAGACGCGCCAGCGCGTGCAGGCCGCTATGCAAGAGCTCGGCTTCCGTCCGAGTTATGCCGGTCGTTCGCTGCGCGATGGTCGTTACCATTCGGTCGGCCTGTGTGTCAACGATGTCACCAAGTTTGGCAACCTGACGATGATCGACGGCATTGCCAGCGCGGCCCGCGAGCACGGCTGCGCCATCACGCTGGTCGAGATGTCCAAGAGCGAGGAGTTTTCGCTTGCCGAAGCCACCCGCCGCATGGCCGCGCTGCCCGTGGACGGCATCATTATCGGCATGAGTCGTATGGCGCCTGATTTTGAGACGTTTGATCCGTTGCCGGGTATTGGCACGGTTATCGTCACCATGTATGCGCACCCGCGAGTGACCACGGTCGACTCCGATCATTACGGCTGCTCGCTGCTGCTCATGGATCATTTGTTTGAGCTGGGACACGAGCAGATTCGTTATATCGGCGGCCCGTCCTTTTCGGTTGACGAGCAGTTTCGCCGCGCCGGCTGGCAGGATGCACTCGAGCGTAAACACATTAAGCCGCAGGCACCACTCGAGGGCGACTGGTCTGCCAACAGCGGCTACGAGGCCGCTCGGTACCTGGCCGAGCACGACCGCGCCATGACGGCGATTTACGCGGCAAACGACCAAATGGCAAACGGCGCTATCGCTGCGCTGCGCGACAGCGGCCTGCGCGTGCCCGAGGACGTGAGCGTGGTGGGCGTCGATGACTCGCTCGACGACTTTGTCGCGCATAACGAGCTCACGACCGTTCGATTCGATCTGCATCAGCGCGGGCGCGAGGTGTTCGAGCGCGCAGTTCCCAAGGCGGGGGCATCGGACAAAACCGTCGCCATTCGCATTCCCGGTCAGCTCATCGTTCGACATACCACGGCAGCTCCGCGCACATAGTTTTCGCAGGTCAACGGCTTGGCGTTGCGCTTCAATAACAATCGGTAAGGATGCTGGCAGATAGCCGTGGCTATAAAGGTGAGTGCTATGATAGACGGGTTCATTTGTCTATCTAGGAGGCTTTGCCTGATGGAGATCACCAAGGATATCCGCTACATTGGCGTTGACGATCACGACATTGACCTGTTCGAGGGCCAGTACGACGTGTCCGAGAACGGTATGGCATACAACAGCTACGTTATCTTGGGCGATAAAATCGCTGTCGCCGATTCGGTCGACGGTGGCTTTGTCGACGAGTGGCTCGGCAACCTCGAGGCCGCGCTCGATGGCCGTACGCCCGACTACCTGGTTGTTCATCACATGGAGCCCGATCACTCCGCCGGTATCGCCGCCTTTATGGAGCGCTATCCCCAGGCACAGATTGTGGCCAGCGTGGGTGCTTTCCGCATGATGGTCAACTACTTTGGCACCGACTACCCCGAGCGTAAGATGGTCGTCAAAGATGGCGACGTGCTCGACCTGGGCGGCCACAGCCTGACGTTTGTCGGCGCCCCCAACGTTCACTGGCCCGAGGTACTCTTCTCCTACGAGTCCACCGATAAGGTGCTCTTTAGCGCCGACGGCTTTGGAAAGTTTGGCGCCAACGACATCGAGGACCCCGAGGGTTGGGCTTGCGAAGCGCGCCGCTACTACTTTGGCATCGTCGGTAAGTTCGGCAAGTTCGTGCAGGCCGTGCTCAAGAAGGCCGCCGATCTGGATATCCAGATCATCTGCCCGCTCCATGGTCCTGTGCTGACCGAGAACCTGGGCTACTACCTCGACACTTACAACACCTGGTCGAGCTACCAGCCCGAGGACGAGGGCATCACGATCGCCTATGCGAGTGTGTATGGCCATCTGAAGGCTGCCGTTGAGGAGCTCGCATCTGCGCTCGAGGCCCGCGGCCAGAAGGTCTCCGTCTTTGACTTGGCTCGCGACGATATGGCCGAGGCCGTTGAGGACGCGTTCCGCTATGACCGTCTGGTGCTCGCCTCCATTACCTATCAGGGCGAGATCTTCCCGTTCATGAGCACCTTTATCCACACGCTTGCCGGGCACGCCTATCAGAACCGTACGGTGGCACTCGTCGAGGCCGGCTCTTGGGCGCCCACCGCTGCCAAGGTTATGACCAAGGAACTCGAGGGCATGAAGGACATCACTCTGGCGCAGAACAAGGTGACCGTGCTGGGTTCGCTCAACGACGCCTCGCGCGCTCAGATCGAGGCCCTCGCCGACGAGCTTTCCAAGTAGCGATATTTCGCTTTTAACGAGCAAACCACCACAAAGGGGACAGGCACCTTTGTGGTGGTTTTTGTTTAAGCGCCGGCGATGACGAGATTTGGGCGGGCGTCGTCGACGATTTCGGCGATTGAGGCGGCGACGGCATGATCGGGGTCACGGTCCATCACGATGGCGTCGACGTCGGCGAGCTCGGCAAAGCGGTACATGCCACGTCCGTTGACCTTACTGGCGTCCATGAGGGCGACAGTTTGACGGGCGGCGCCGACCATAGCCGCTTTGGTCTCGGCCATCTGCGGAAAGTCGGTCGTAAAGCCGCAGCCGGGAACAAAAGCTCCAGGGCACATGACGGCAAGATCGGCGTAGACCATTTGGAGCGCCTGCATAGTGAGCGGTCCGTACAGATAACGATGGCCTTTGCGCAGCGCCCCGCCCGGCATGACGACATCGACTGAGGGCATGCTCTCGTCGATGTAATCGGCAATGGTAATGTCGGCCGTGATGACGGTGATACCGTTGCACTGATCGAGGAGCCGGACGAACTCGAGCGCCGTGGTGCCCGAGTCGACGAGCAACGTGTCGCCGTCACCGACGAGCTCGATGGCGCTTTGCGCGATGGCCTGCTTGGCGGCGACGTTGACATTGATGCGGCGATCCTGCGTGGAGACGGTTAGGCGTTTGTGGAGCGACACAGCGCCGCCATGTGTACGGCGCAGCTTGCCTGCTTCGGCGAGCGCGTCCAGGTCGGCGCGGGCGGTGACGGAGGACACGCCAAAGGTCTGGGCGATTTCTGCTACCTGCACCGAGGCGTTATGCTCGAGTATTTCCATGATGGCGGCACGACGCTCATCGGCGAAGGCTCGGGTTGTTACATGGGCCATAGCTGCTCCATCCTCAACTGAAATTTGCAGGAATTGTGTTGAGTCCATTTTCGTTCATTTTCTTTTTGAGTAAGAAAACACCTTTCGATTACTTATCTTTTCTATAAAAGAAAGATGATTCGCTTGAAAACTGCAATGTTGTATAGAGGGATCCGGCGCGAATCCCTTCCGTTTGCTTTTCAAAAACGAGTGTCTTGACCTGTGTGCCGGTGATATCTCATACGTGCGACGCCGTCGATTTTCATACAATGGGCGCAGCAAAACGCAAGGTAATAGGCCTTGCGGACACGTACGCCCGATGTCCAGATGCGGGCGAGGGAGAGGAGCAAACGCTCATGGCACTTGTTACCACCGAAAAGATGCTCAAGGACGCTCAGGCCGGCCACTACGCTGTTGGCGCTTTCAACGTCGAGAACCTCGAGTTTGTTATGGCCGTTCTGGCCGCTGCCGAGGAGACCAAGTCCCCCGTCATCATGCAGACCACCCCGGGCACCATCAAGACCGCTGGTCTGGACTACTTCTACGGCATGGTCAAGGCTGCCGCCGAGCGCGCTTCCGTGCCCGTCGCTCTGCACCTCGATCACGGCGATGGCTATGACCGCTGCATGCAGGCTTTCCGCACGGGCTACACCTCTGTCATGATCGACGGTTCGCACGAGTCCTTCGAGGACAACATCGCCCTGACCAAGTCCGTCGCCGACGCTGGCCGCGCCATGGGCGTGCCCGTCGAGGCCGAGCTCGGTAAGGTTGGCGGCAAGGAGGACGACGGTCCCGCGGTTGAGGGCGAGAGCCCCTACACCGATCCTGCCGAGGCCAAGGAGTTCGTTGAGCGCACCGGCTGCACCTCGCTGGCCATTGGCGTTGGCACCAGCCACGGCGTTTACACGAGCGATCCGCATATCGAGCAGTCCGTGGTCAAGGCCATCCGCGACGCCGTCGACGTGCCGCTGGTTCTGCACGGCACCTCCGGTGTGCCCGATGAGCAGGTTGCCGAGGCTGTGAAGAACGGCATCTGCAAGGTTAACTACGCCACCGAGCTGCGTCAGGCCTACACCAAGGGCTTCATGGCCTACATGGCCGAGAACCCCGCCTGCTTCGATCCCAAGAAGCCGGCCAAGGAGGGCATGCGTGAGATCACCGAGCTGGTTAAGATCCGCATGACCAACCTCAACTCTGTGGGCAAAGCAGAGTAACAACAAGGGTACTCTGATCCCACCGGACGGTTTGGGCGGGTCCCGTACTTAGTTTCCAAAACGTCCTCGCGCATGAAGGCCCCCGTTGTCTCGCTTCTTCGAAGCGTTGACAACGGGGGCCTTCGCGCTGCGGAATGATTTTGGAAACTAAGTACGGGACCCGCCCAAACCGTCCTGCTCAATCGCCCTTGTGGCGTTGGGGCTGAAAGGGTGGGACGCGTGGGTTATTTGGTTGTTAGGGTTAGTAGGTCGTTGGGGGTTTTGAGGTTGCAGGTGGCGTTTGGGATATCTTGGTGTGATCCCCATGCTGCTCGGGCAAAACTGACCCCTGCCGAAGTTGCGCATTGTTCGTCGTAGACGGTGTCGCCAACGTAGACGACGTTGCCAGGATTCGCGCCCGTACGCCGGAGATATTCGAGCATGGGAGCGGGTGCGGGTTTATGTTCGGTTGTGTCTTCGACAAGGATGATGTGCTCAAAATACTTATCGAAACCAAGGGGTGCAATTTCTTTGGCTCTGTTAGACCAAGGTTGACATAAAAACGATGTCACCGCGAGGCGGTACCCTTCAATTAACGTCGAAGGAGCGCCCATGGATGCAGACGACCTGGTCATCACCCTCAAGAAGAGCCTGGCGAAGCTCAGCAGGACCGAGCGCCGTAAAGCCGTCGAGTTGGTCGGGGACGTCGTCCGCGCCGCCATGTTCGACGATGCGGCGGGAGATGGCCATGAGGTAGGGCGCTGTGTTAGCGCTACTGTAAAAACAACCATTTTGACCAACGCTCAACAACCAATC
>DXLR01000065.1:0-3049 GCA_019414625.1 Collinsella sp. | reverse complement strand
TATAAGAGACAGGAACATGGATATCCGCAACCTCGAGGGTTCGATCGTCGCCCTTGTCACGCCGTTTAAAAAGGACGGCAGCGTCGACTTTGATGCACTCGAGCGCCTTATCGATTTCCACCTGCAAAATGGCACTGACGCCATCCTCACCCTGGGCACCACCGGAGAGAGTGCCACGATGACCGACGACGAGGACAACTCCGTTGTCGCCGCCGTGGTCAAGCAGGTTGCGGGCCGCGTCCCCGTCATCGCCGGCTCGGGCTCCAACTCCACGCAGACCATGCTCACCAAGTCGCTCACCTACCAGGGCCTGGGTGCCGATGGTCTGCTGCTCATTACCCCCTACTACAACAAGTCTAACGAAGAGGGCATCTACCAGCACTTTAAGACCGTGGCCGACGCCGTGGACATCCCCTGCATTCTGTACAACATCCCCGGCCGCTGCGGCTGCGGTATCAGCGAGCACAACGTAGAGCGCTTGGCCGCGCACCCCAACATCATGGGCATCAAGGAGGCCTCGGGCAACGTCGCCTACGCGGCCAAGATCGCCCACCTGCTGTCCGACGACTTCCGCATGTACTCGGGCGAGGATGCACTCACCGTGCCGCTCATGAGCCTAGGCGCTTCGGGTACCATCAGCGTGTGGGCCGACGTACAGCCGCAGCTCGTGCACGACATGTGCCGCGCTTATCTGGACGGCGACGTAGCGCGCGCCCGCGATATCCAGATTGCCGGCCAGCCGCTCATCAACGCCCTCTTTAGTGAGGTCAACCCCATCCCCGTTAAGGAAGCGCTCGCCCAGATGGGTATGATCGAGGCAAACTACCGCATGCCGCTGTGCCCCATGGCAGACGACACGCGCGCTGCGCTTACCGATACTCTGAAGGGAGCTGGTCTGCTTGACTAAGATCGTCATTATGGGAACGGGCCGCATGGGCTCGCTCATCCGCACTACTGCCGAGGGCACCGTTGATGCCGCTGGGCAGCCCGTTTTCGACATTGTGGCCCAGATCGGTTTTGACCTGTCTGAGCTCGAGAGCGCCCCGGAAGCCGACGTGATCATTGACTTCTCGAACATCGCGACCTTCGATGCCGTCGTCGCCTATGTCGAGCGCACGGCCGCGGCGTTGGTCTCGGGCACCACGGGCTACACACCCGAGCAGATGGATCGCCTGCGCGAGCTGGGTCAGAGCGCCCGCGTCATGCACTCCGGCAACTACTCCATCGGCATCGCGGCCCTGCGTCATCTGGTGGCACAGGCCACGCGCGAACTGCCTGGCTTTGACTGCGAGATTGTCGAGACGCACCACAACCAAAAGGTCGACGCCCCCAGCGGCACTGCCAAGCTGCTGCTCGACGCCGTCGTCGAAGCCGAACCCGAGGCAGGTTATCACCCCGTCTATGGCCGCGAGGGCATGTGCGGAGCGCGTGACCCCAAAGAGATCGGCATGCACTCGCTGCGCGGCGGCACCGTTGCCGGCGTGCACGAAGTGAGTTTCTTTGGCCAGGACGAAGAAGTCACGCTCACGCATCGCGCCACGAGCCGTCAGATCTTTGTCAACGGCGCACTGGCCGCCGCGCAGAAGCTCGTCACCCGCGAACCCGGCTTCTACACCTTCGACCAGGTCATGTTCGCCTAACCAGGTATCAACCATATCCCCTCAAAGGAGAGACAGCATATGAGCAACGCAGCCGAGATGGATGCACAGGAGATTATCAACTACATCGCCACCGCGCCCAAGAAAACGCCCGTCAAACTGTACGTGCGCGAAAAGCCGGGTATGAAGGTCCAGTGGGGCAATGCACACGTCTACGGCGGTCGTCGTGGCAAGACCGTCTTTGGTGACTGGGATGAGCTTAAGACCATCCTGGACGCCAATGCCGATTCCATCGATTACTACGACGTTGAAAACGATTGCCGCAACTCCGCCGTGCCCATGCTCGACCTTAAGGGCATCAACGCCCGCATCGAGCCGGGCGCGATCATCCGCGACCGCGTCGAGATTGGCGACCGTGCCGTGATCATGATGGGCGCCATCATCAACATCGGCTCCGTCATCGGCGAGGGTTCCATGATCGATATGGGTGCCGTGCTGGGCGGTCGCGCCACCGTGGGCAAGAACTGCCACATCGGCGCCGGCACCGTGTTGGCGGGCGTCGTGGAGCCCGCCAGCGCCACGCCCGTCATCATCGAGGACGATGTCATGATCGGCGCTAACGCCGTGGTCCTGGAAGGCGTGCGCGTGGGCAAGGGCGCTGTTGTCGCCGCCGGCGCCGTGTGCGTCGAGGACGTCCCCGCCGGTGCCGTCGTGGCCGGTGTCCCCGCCCGCGTCATCAAGATGCGCGACGAGAAGACCGACAGTAAGACCGGTCTCGAAGAGGGCTTACGTCAACTGTAGGGTTACGCGGTTTTACCAAACCGCGTAACTAGTCGACGCTACAAACGCCCCTAGGCGGCAATCTGACGTTCAATCGTCGGTCGCGTACCGAAGTACGCTTCCCTCCTCTTTCACGTCACCTTGCTCGCCTAGGGGCGTTTTCGCTAACGTATGCTCAACCTGCGGCGCAATTCAATCCCATGCAAAAAGGCCGAAGCACCATCGGAGCTTCGGCCTTTGGTTTTCCGCAGCGTCCAAGCGCAGTTTATCGATTCTCGATGCTGCCGATGTTTTTGAGCTCGATGGAGATGAGGCCGTTAGGCTCATTGACGAACTCGATGTACTCGGAGTTCGAACCCATCTCGGCCGGGAAGCTGATCTCGATACCCGTGTCGGTACGGATCTTGTGATTACGCACAGCCGCACGCTCAACTTGCTTGCGCTCCACGGGAACGCGCTCAGGCACCTTCTCCTCGGTCAGCGCCGCACGCACGCTCTCCTTGATGACCGGCTCGTCCTCAAAGACCTCATCGACGATATCCCAAGGCGGCAGCTCCTCGTCATCCTCAACCTTCTCGGCAACGGCAGCCTTAACCTTAGCGAGCGCTACGGCCGTATTGGCACCGTGCTCCTCGGCGACCTCCTCGACCACACGCGTCACGGTGTCGATG
>DXLR01000064.1:0-5483 GCA_019414625.1 Collinsella sp. | reverse complement strand
CGCCATGGGAGCCATAAGGAACGGCTGCTGGGCATAGGCGCCCAGCAGCCGCAGACTATATTCGGAAAGAGCCATAGACCTACTCGTCCACCTTGAGGATCGCCATAAAGGCCTCCTGCGGAACCTCGACCGATCCGATGGCCTTCATACGCTTCTTGCCCTCTTTCTGCTTCTCGAGCAGCTTGCGCTTACGCGAGATATCGCCGCCGTAGCACTTAGCAAGAACGTCCTTGCGACGCGCCTTGACGGTGGAACGGGCGATGATCTTGTTGCCGATAGCACCCTGGATGGGCACCTCGAACAGCTGACGCGGGATGATCTCCTTGAGCTTGTCGCACAAGCCACGGGCCAGGCCATATGCCTTGTCCTTATGGACGATAAACGACAGCGCGTCCACCTCGTCGCCCGAAAGCAGGATGTCGAGCTTGACGAGCTCGGAGGGACGATACTCGTTGAACTCGTAATCGAGCGAAGCATAGCCCTTGGTACGGCTCTTGAGCTGGTCAAAGAAGTCCAAGATGAGCTCGGCGAGCGGCATATCGAAGCGCATCTCGACCGATTTGCTCGTCAGGTGGATCATGTCGGTTGTGACGCCGCGGTGCTCGATGGCGAGCTGCATGACGGCACCCGTGTACTCAGGCGGACAGATGATCTTTGCCTTGAGGTAGGGTTCCTCGATACGTTCGATGCGCGTGGCCTCGGGAAGGTCCTGCGGACTGCGGACATCGATCATTTCGCCGTCGGTCTTGTAGACGTGATAGTCGACCGAGGGACTCGTGGCAATGAGGTCCAGGTTGAACTCGCGCTCCAGGCGTTCCTTGACGACTTCCATGTGCAGCAGGCCCAGGAAGCCCACGCGGAAGCCG
The DNA here is from genome assembly GCA_019414625.1 of Collinsella sp. Taxonomy (GTDB): domain Bacteria; phylum Actinomycetota; class Coriobacteriia; order Coriobacteriales; family Coriobacteriaceae; genus Collinsella. The sequence continues at coordinate 4,617 of DXLR01000064.1, read as the reverse complement.
AAACCGAGCGCCACCGACGTCTCGGGCTCCCACACCAACGACGGATCGTTGACGTGCAGCTTATCGAGCGCGTCGCGCAGGTTCTCGTAGTCCTTGTTGTCGATCGGGAACAGGCCCGTGTAGACCATGGGCTTGGCCTCGCGGTAGCCCGGCAGAGGCTCGGGACAGGGGTTGGAAGCCCACGTAAGGGTATCGCCCACGCGCACAGCCTCGGGGTCCTTCAGACCCGTGACCACATAGCCAACCTCGCCGACCGTCAGCGCGTCGACCGGGGTCTCGGCAGGACGCTTGACGCCCACGCCGTCGACCAAAAAGTCGCCCTTAACCTGCATCATAAGCAGGGTATCGCCCTTTTTGATAGAGCCGTCAAAGACGCGCACCGTGGCGACGACACCACGATACTCGTCGAAGTACGAATCCAGGATGAGTGCCTTGAGCGGCGCGTTCGCATCGCCCTTGGGCGGAGAGATCAAAAAGACAATGGACTCCAGCAGATCGTGGATGCCCTCGCCGGTCTTGCCCGAGACGCACACGGCATCATCGGCAGGGATCGCCAGGTCATCCTCGATCTCGGTCTTAACCTCGTCGGGATGCGCCGAGGGAAGGTCGATCTTGTTGATGGCCGGAACAATGTCCAGATTGGCGTTCATGGCGAGCGTCGCGTTGGAGACGGTCTGCGCCTCGACACCCTGGGTGGCATCGACGACGAGCACCGCGCCCTCGCAGGCGGCCAGAGAACGCGAGACCTCGTAGGTAAAGTCAACGTGGCCCGGCGTATCGATCAGATTGAACTGATACGTCTCACCATCGTCGGCGTCATAGGAAACGCGGACGGCATTGGACTTGATCGTAATGCCGCGCTCGCGCTCGATATCCATGGTGTCGAGCAGCTGCGACTCCATGTCGCGTTCGTCGACGGTATGGGTGAGCTCGAGGATGCGGTCACTGATCGTGGACTTGCCATGGTCGATGTGCGCAACGATCGAGAAGTTGCGGATGTGGGAAATGTCAATTGAAGTATTCATGCGGACTATCTTACCCGAGCAGTACAAAAAATGGAGCCTGTTCCATAAAACAGGCTCCATTTATGCGCGTAATCTGTGTGGTGTGAAATTTACAACTTAGGCGTTGATGCTGTTCACGAGCTTGGCAAGACCGGACTTGCGGTTGGAAGCCTGGTTCTTGTGGATAACATGCTTGGCGGCAGCCATGTCGAGACGCTTGGTGACGGTCTTGAGGGCAGCCTGGGCCTTCTCGGCGTCGCCCTCGGCGACGGCGGACTGGACGTGCTTGGTCAGCGTCTTGAGCTCGGACTTGACAGCCTTGTTACGCATGCGAGCTGCCTCATTGGTGCGGATACGCTTCTTCTGAGACTTGATGTTTGCCACTTCTGGAGTTCCTTTCGAGTTCCTTGCAAAAAATGTATGACACCTCTGAGACACGGTGAGGTCATGCAAGCGCCTACTATAGCACGCTCCCTCTCAAAGGGATAGAACGAATTTGTCAAATAGGCAGGTATCATCACGATTTTCTCAAGATGTTCGTAATCCAGAGCAAAAGCGCCGTCTGAGAATCGGCCGAACCCTTGAGCGCGAGCTCCACATCGACCGCACCCTCGAGCGCTGCGATGAGCTCTGCCATCGAAAAGCGACGCGCCCAGGTAAGGTGATTCTTGACCTGCCAGGACTGGAGCTTGAGCGTTGCGGCCAGCTCGCGACCCTGTCCGCGCGCATCAAGCGCCTTGGCGACGATCAGCTCACGGATGCGACCGCACAGCAATGTGTAAGTCCACACGTAGCTCTTGGAGGGCAGGATCTTAAAGAGCTCGAGCGAACGCCGCATATCGCGAGCCGAGACGGCGTTGAGGAAGTCCCAGGGTTGGACCTCTGCCGTACGTACAATCCAGCGCTCAACATCGGCAAGTTCAATCTGGGGCGCCTCGACCATCTGGGCAAGCTTAGCCAAGTCGTTATCGAGCATGCGCGTGTTTTCGCCCGAACGCGAGACGAGCTCCTCGGCGGCCGCCGTCGAAATCGACTTACCGCGCTGCGTCGCCATCTGCTGAACACGGCGCGGCAGTTCCCAGCGCTTGGTACCCGAGCAATCGACGATAGCCTTCTTGTCGATCTTGGCGATTGCCTTATACAGGCGCGCATTCTTGGCAAGTGAGTCGGCGATGATGAGGCAGACCGTTGTGGGGCTGGGACTCGCCAGATACCCAACGAGCGGCTCCGAGACCGCCTTGGCGAGCTTTGAGCAGCCATCGAGGATTACCAGACGAAACTCGCTGCCCATGGGAAAGGTGTTAAGCGATCCGATAATGGACTCGATATCGGGGTCCTTGGTCATGTCGCGCTCGTCGAGGTTGAACTCGACCATGCCCGACTTTTCCAGACGCGCTTTCATACGCGAGACGGCGTGATCGCGCTTGACTCCGTCGGTACCGACGATCAGATATGCCGGCAGCAGACCGGTTTCGGACATTGCGCTCCCCTCCCGCAGGCCTTCGCATTCGTTCCGTGCCATTCTAGCCCAGGGGCCCACCGCACGCCAACGACGTCGTCACGGTCGCTGGCATCGCATCGCAAAACCATTCGCAGTCGGCGTGACGGTAATGTCGCCGTGTTCGATGGTACACGCGAACACACCACCCGCTTCCTTCACGGCATCGATGCAGGCATCGGACGGATGGCCGTATCGATTTCCCTCACCGGCGCTTGCGAGGGAAAGCTCGGGCGTCAGAATGTCCAGCAACTCACCATCGACTGAAACCTTGGAGCCGTGATGCCCAAGTTTAAGGACATCGATATCCCCCACCTCCCGCACGAATTCCCGTTCTTGGTCGAGCTCGGCATCGCCGGTGAGGAGCATACGCAGGCCCTTGCCTTCCTGAATATAAGAGAGCAGCAGGACAAGCGAGTCCTCATTTCCCTCGCCATCCACGGACTCGAATGGCCACATCACGCGGGCGCAAAATGAGCCGATGTCGACTGTATCCCCACGGCGCACCTGCCGATACTCCACGCCAGGTCGGTTCAACACCTCGGCAGGAGCATCCTCCAGCGCATCAGCCGCCACGGCAATCGTTCCGACCGAAAACTGTTCGAGCACGGCAGGCAGACCACCCCAGTGGTCCTCATCCCAATGCGTCACAAAGACGGCATCGATATGGTGCACGTTATTGCGGACCAACGCCACCACCACGCGCTCGTCGAGCCCGCAGTCGACGAGTGCTACTGCGCCGCCCTGGCGGATAAGAATCGCATCAGCCTGGCCCACATCGAGCACCGTCACCGAAGGCGGAGCGAATCGATCCCAGTAGACGTACGGAATCGCAGCCAAGAGCACCAGGCATGCAAGCCCCACCGCCATAGGACGTGCACGGGGACGCGGCCACCGGACAAGCAGAACCGCCAGCAAACACGGCACTAGGTAAATCCACATGCTATCGGGCGGCACGCTCACGGATGCACCCGGCACGGCGGCAAACAGCTGCTCGAAGAACAGTGCGCAACGGGCGGCAATCATGGGCACAACGAGCGCCCAAGTCCGCAACGGTCCCACGAGCGAAAAGGGAACCAGCACGATGGACAAAGCAAGCAGTACGCTCACCACCGGACCGATGACCGCATTTGCCAACGGAGCAATGAGCGAGAACGTACCGAATGCAGGAATGGTAATGGGAAGTGTCGCCAGTTGCGAGCACAGCGTGACGGAAAGCATGCTGGCAACGCCCGATGGCACACCCAGTTCACCCAAAGCGTAGGTCGCATAGGGGCAAAAGCACAGAATGGCTAAGACGCTGGCACATGAAAGCTGAAAGCCCATCTCGAACAGCACCGTCGGCCGCAGTAGCACAAAGATGGACATGGTTACGAAGAGTGCCGATGCGCCGTGCCGGCGACGCCCCGCGCCGTTTACGACAAGCGTCGCGAACACCATGCAGCACGCGCGCACGGCCGAGGGAGACGCGCCCGTAAAGGCAGCGTAGCCAACAAGCGTTATCGCCAATATCGCCCGCTGAAGACCACGTGAGCACCGAGTCTTTTGCAATACACCCTCGATTACAAACCCCACGATAGCCAAATGGCTGCCCGAGACGGCGATAAGATGCGCCGTTCCCGTCAACGAAAACCAGTCGCCCGCCGGCTGGGCGCGCAGCTCGGCCGAACGACCGCAGACGACACCAGCTATGAGCGCACGCGCCGGGTCGGTCGCAGGCGCGATGGACGTTAGCAGCCCATTTCGCAGCCGAAGCAGCGGGCCCGGAGAGCCCTCATCGACCGGCACAATCCGAACGGCTTGAACCTTGCGCACCTCGCCTCGGAGCACGCGCGATCGTCCATATGCATCGTTCTCAAAACGTGAAACGCGACCGATAACACGCACGTGCGCCCCGACCTTGAGCTCGCGGTCACACGATAGGCGAACCGTTGCCAAGTTCTTACCGTCCGCGCGTGCCTCGCAGGTATAGGAATACACGTCGTCGTTTATGGATGGATCACCCTGCACGACAAACTCGAGGCTGCTTGCCGCTCGACCGTCGAGCGCCTTCGAGGCGCCTAGCGTGCCCACAGCCCACCACGCCGAGACGACCGCTCCCGCCACGAGACCGAC
>DXLR01000063.1:0-11904 GCA_019414625.1 Collinsella sp. | reverse complement strand
GTCCAGGCGTGAATGGTGGTCATGATGCCGGACACGATGGGAGCGAAGTCGTTCAGACCCTTGGCCATCGGGGCGAGGCAGTTGGTGGTGCAGGAAGCAGCGGAGATGATGTTGTCCTCAGCGGTCAGCGTCTCGTGGTTGACGTTGTACACGATGGTGGGCAGATCGCTGCCGGCCGGAGCGGAGATGACGACCTTCTTGGCGCCAGCGTTGATGTGGGCCTGAGCCTTAGCCTTGCTGGTGTAGAAGCCGGTGCACTCGAGAACGACGTCGACGTCGAGGTCGCCCCAAGGCAGGTTGTTGGCGTCGGCCTCCTTGTAGATCTTGATCTCCTTGCCGTCAACGGTGATGGAATCCTCGCCAGCAACGACCTCGTGATCGCGAGCGTAGTTGCCCTGCGTGGAGTCGTACTTCAGCAGGTAAGCGAGCATATCGGGAGAGGTGAGGTCGTTGATAGCGACGATCTCGGAGCCCTCATGACCGAACATCTGACGGAAAGCCAGACGACCGATGCGACCGAAGCCGTTAATAGCAACCTTTACTGCCATTGTGTCTCCTTTCGTAAGGCCCCCGCAAGCTACAGCGCCCGCCGTTGAGGCCCACAAACTAACCACTCGCCTAATATACCTTTTTTTTGACTTGAATTTCACGAGAATAGTCGAAATTGAAAATCAAATTTACGTTAAAACGTTTTAAAGAATAAAATAGCAGCTAAATCCGTATATAAGTCGATACTTTAAACTACCGGTTTGCTTCAATGAGCTTTTCAAGCCTCAAAACTCGATGGTAGAGGGCCGACTTCGACAAGGGAGGGTCAGCCATCTCCCCTAAATCACGCAGCGACAGATCGGGATAGCGCTCGCGCAGGTCGCAAAAGACCGCCAAGGCATCCGGAAGCGCATCGCGAAGGCCGCGCTGCTCGAGCTCATCGATAAGCGCAAGCTGATGTTGGGCAGCACCGGCGCTTCTGGTCTGGTTGGCGAGCTCGGCGTTCACGCGACGGTTCACATCGTTCTTAACCAACTTGACCGCGCGCGCCTCCTCAATCTCGGCAACGCTGCGCTTGGCACCAATCAGCTTTAATAGATGCTCGATTTCCTCGGCGCTCTTAATGTACACGGCATATGACCCCCGCCGCGCATTAACACGAGCATGGACCCCAATCTGCCCCAACAGGTCGCAAAGTCCCCGGGCATACTGCTCGCCCTGCACCGCGATCTCCAAATGGAAATCGCCGCGTGGATCGGCCACGAAGCCGCCCGCGATGAGCGCGCCGCGGATGTAGGCAAGCCTGCAGCAGGGACGGGCAACGATGTGTCGGGGAACACCAGCGACGAGCCCTCCTCTGCGGTCTAGAATGCCCAGCAGCACCAGAGCCTTGTCCAAGTCGGGTTGATCGGGCAGGGTAATGAGATAGTTACGGACCTTATGCAAGACCGATTTACGAACGGTGAATTCCGTTTTGAGCTTAAGGATGCGATGCGTCAGCGTGATCATCGTGCGCGCGACGGCTCCCGTCTCGGTCGCGACCGTCAAACGATACCGCCCGGAGCCGGCCAACGAAAGCGTACCGCTCACACGCGTCAGGGCGGCAAGCGTCGACAAATCGCAGTATTCACATTCGGGTTCGCAGCGCGCAAGCTCGTCGCGCACCTCAGCGGTAAACGACATGCAGGCCTATGCCTTCGTGTTGGCGCGCGACAGGTCGCGGTGGGAGATGCTCACGTGATACTGGGCGCCTTCCAGGTAACGGGCCGTGGCCTCGGCAATGGCGACGCTACGGTGCTGTCCGCCCGTGCAGCCGATGGCGATAGAAAGCTGCGGCTTACCCTCCGCGATATAGCCCGGCATCACCGTATCGAGCAGCTGTGTCCAAGCCTTCCAAAACTCCTGCGTCTTGGGGTGGTCCAGAACAAAATCGGAGACCTTTTTATCGAGACCGGTCATCGTGCGCATCTCGGGATCGTAAAACGGATTGGGCAGGAAGCGGACGTCGATCATAATGTCCGCCTCGACGGGCATGCCGTGCTTAAAGCCAAACGAGAACACATGGACGTCCATGAGCTGTTGGTCGGACAGCTCGGAAAATGCCATACGTAGCTTGTTGCGCAGCGCAGAGGTGCGCAGACAACTCGTGTCGATAATCATATCGGCTCGATCGCGCACGCCCTGCAGCTGAAGGCGCTCGCGCTGAATGGCATCGGCCGTAGTCTCCCCCGGCTTGGCAATGGGATGACGGCGGCGGTTTTCGCTATAACGACGGATCAGTACCTCGTCAGAAGCCTCGAGAAACACGATATCACAGCTCATCTCGCGCTCTTCGAGCGCGGCGACCGCATCGAGCAGCTCATCGAACAAGCCCTGGCTACGCAAATCGCAGGTGACGGCGAGATGCCTGCCCACGCCCGTATTAATGCCGACGAGCTCGGCAAGCTGGGCGATCAGACGCGGAGGCAGGTTATCGATGCAAAAATAGCCCATGTCCTCGAACACGTGCATGGCCTGCGTGCGGCCCGATCCGGACATTCCGGTGATGATGACGATATCGGGGATGCGCTCCGAGCGCTCCGCCGCATCCATGGCATCTCCCTTTTGCATGTGCTGCCTCCCGAAAACAAGCGCGGGACCCAGCAACCCGGATCCCGCGCGGTCAATTGCCTTTATTGAGTATACCGCCCCGAGCGGATACGAGGCCTGTCTTACGCCTCAAGCGCAGCCTTGAACCAACTTGTAATACTCGTGGGGTGCGTGATGGCGGTGCCGACGACAACGGCCCAGGCGCCAGCATCGATCGCGGCGCGAGCCTCCTCGGGCGTATGCACGCGACCCTCGCAAATGATGGGAAGGCCGGGGAATTCCTCGGTCGCCTGACGCAGGAGCGGCAGGTCGGGGCCATCGGCCATGGTGCAGTCGATGGCGGCGACACCGTGAGAGAGCGTGGTAGATACCAGGTCGAAGCCCATATCAACCGCACGGCGAATGTCCTCGATGGTGGCACAATCCGCCATCAGGAGCACACCCTCCTCGTGCAGCGGACGGAAGGTATCCTCGACCGTCTTGCCATCGGGGCGCGGACGATCGGTGGCGTCGATCGCCACGATATCGGCACCAGCAGCAACGCAGGCGCGGGCGTGACGCAGCGTCGGCGTGATGTAAACGCCCTCGTGTCCATCCTTCCATAGGCCAATAACAGGAACCTCACAGCGACCCTTAATGGCGGCAATGTCGGCAAGGCCCTGGCAGCGAATGGCGGCGGCGCCGCCGAGTTCGCAAGCGCGAGACATTTGAGCCATGGTCTCGGGCGTACGAAGCGGCTCGCCCATATACGCCTGAACGCTCACGACGAGCTTACCCTTCAGGGATTGAATCAAAGGATCAACGGTCATGTGCGACTCAACCTTTCTCAAAACAGCCTTCTGAGACACCGCACCTTGACGTTCAAACCGTCGCTCGCGTACCGAAGTACGCTTCGCTCCTCTTTCACGTCAATCTGCGGCACCTCAGAAGGCGCACTTGGTAGTTATGTTTACTTCAACGACGCAAGAAGGTGTTCGGCGGCACCGATGAGCGGAGCATCGCCCTCCAGAGACCCGATGAGAATCGGCGTGTCCTGGAGCGGATCGAGCGCCTGGCTGGCATAGCCCTCGTGCACCGAATCCTTCCACGTCTGCGAACGCCAATCGGGACCCTGATGAATTACGCCGCCCGAAAGCACGATGACCTCTGGATCCAGAATATTGGCAAGCGAGCCCAAGCTGGCGCCCAGCGCAAAGCCGGCGTCATGGATGACCTCGGTCGCCTTTGCGTCGCCAGCACGACACAGGTCGTTCACGTCGCGACCGACCGAAGGACGGCTGGGGTCAACTCGACCGAAGCGTTCGTCGTACATACGGCCAATCGAGGTGCCCGAAGCAACAGACTCAAGATGGCCGGAACGCCCGCAGGCGCAGGGAATGCCGGCGGCAGCCGAGCACTCGATGTGGCCCATATGACCGGCAGCACCATGGAAGCCCTGCATCACGCGGCCGTTCTCGACATATGCGCCACCGATGCCCGTACCGATTCCCAGGCACAAGACGGAGAACTTGCCCTTGCCGACGCCCCAGTGGGCCTCGCCCAGAGCATGAGCCTGCACGTCGCCCACAACGGCAACGGGAAGACCAAGGTCCTCGCGCAGACGCGGCCCCAACTGAACGCCGGACCAGCCGGGCATGATCTCATTGGCATAAGCAATGGCGCCCGTCTTGGGATCGACGACGCCTGCGGCACCGATACCGACACCGAGAACCTCGACATCGGGATTCGCCTCAAGAGCGGCCTTGATAGACGCCTCGATACGCTGGAAGACGGCCTCGCCGCCCTCCTGGGCCTCGGTAGGAACCTCGGCCTCAAAAACGGGATGGGGCACACTACCGTCAGCCGGGTACTCCATGATGGCAGTCGCAATTTTAGTTCCGCCGATATCGACAGAGCAGACGTACTTGTTCTCCATGTCGCTCTCCTTCGGAGATAAAAACAACTACAGGAAATGCGCCGTCAGGCTAGCCGTCACAGCGCAGTAAAGGTTTTCCAGGTGTCCGAGATCGCCGAGAAACCGTGTGGCCATTGACCTAATGGGTCATGGCCACACGGTTGAACGGCGAGGTCGGGTGCCTGGGAAGCTTTACGGGAGACCGTTGTCCTGAAGGACCTTCCTAATCGCCTCGACGTTCTCGCCGGTCATGGCCTTCACCGGGCGCGGCATGGTCGGGCTGTCGAAGATGCCCATGAGGTTCATAGCGGTCTTGAAGGCGCCGACGCCACCGGCATAGCCCTGGACGCCCGAGGTGACGTCCCAGATGTGCGAAATCTCATTGAGGCGATCCTGCTCGGCCTTGACGGTAGCCCAGTCGCCGGCCTGAGCGGCCTTCCACTGGCGCACGTAGCCCTCGGGCTCAACGTTGGCAAGGCCCGGGACAGAACCGTCGGCGCCACCGAGGTAAGCGCCGTCGACAACAACCTCGTGACCGGTGAGGATGCTCATCGGATGGCCGTTCTTCTCGTTCTCCTGAACGAGATAGCGGAACGAGATGTCATCACCCGAGGAATCCTTGACGCCAGCAAGGACGCCCTCGGCGCCGAGCTTGGCAAGGAGCTTCCAGGGGAGCTTGGTGTGAACGCAGACGGGAATGTCATAGGCAAAGATGGGCAGGTCGAGCTCCTCGTGCAGGATGCGGAAGTGCTCCTCGACCTCGGTCATGCCCTGCAGGGCATAGAACGGGCAGGTGGCGACAAGCGCATCGGCGCCCAGCTCCTGAGCGACCTTACCGTGCTCGATCATGCGCTCGGTCTCGGTATCGATGATGCCGACCAGGACGGGCACGCGGTGGTCGACGATACGAACGGCCTCGGCGATGATCTGGCGACGACGCTCATCGGTGGAGAAAACGACCTCGCCCGAAGAGCCCAGGAAGAACAGGCCATCGACGCCGGCATCGATCATGCGGTTGATGCTGCGCTCAAAGGAGGCAACGTCGAGCTGGTGGTCTTCGGTATCGGGAACAACGACGGGAGGGATAACGCCGGTGAATTTCTGAGTTGCCACAAGAATCTCCTTAGTTGTCTGGCGGGCGGCCCTATGCCACCCACTCTTGTTGGCAGTGTCCAGGCCGTCTAGGCCAAAGAACACGGGTAGAACGTTTGGTTAAAAAAGTCGATGACTTCGTTTTCGAACGCGTTGATGCGCTCATGAGCGTATTTGGCATAGATGATATGCCTCCGGTCACACTCAAGACCGTTGAATACGGCAAACTGGCCCTTGGGATCACTCACGGCATCCATGAGCGATGTGCCCATGAGCACCGATCCACGCACCCGAGACGACAACGCCTCGAGGCCACCGGGAATTGGATTGGCAACCGCCGTGCAGGCGAGGCCCCGCTCGTCCAGAGCAGAAACCGCCAGCGCGACTCCGCCGCCAAGGCCCTCGCCCCATGCAAAGATGCGGTCGGGGTCCACGCCATCAAGATTGCGCGCCACCTTCGCCATCGCGCAACCCCAACGGACGCGCTTGACAAAAGCAGGAGAGGCAATCCCCTGCTGCAGCTCGCTGGATCCAATCGCCTCATCGTCCAGCGCAAGCACGGCATATCCCATGGCCGCAAACCTCGTCATGTGATGCCATCCCCGCACGGGTCGGTCGATGTCGTGAAACATCAGACATAGCGGCACAAGCTCGGATGCTCGGGCGCGACCGGCAGGCTCGATCAAACGTGCGTGGACCACATCGCCACCAAGCTCAAAGGAAACCTCGGAGTAGCGGGCATACGGATTGGCGAAATCGATCGCCGTAATACTCGGCCCGCAAACCTCAAGGTCCGAAGCGGCTATCTCTAATTCGGAAACATCCGCAGAAGCATCACCGCGCCAATCCCGGAAATCAGCGAGCCTTGACGAGACCGTTCCGGGAATCCCCACAAGGTCGGAGACAATCAGCTCATTGACATTGCTCTCGCACTTAGACATGAGCCTCCCCTCCCTTGCAGAAAAACGGAATGATCAGATCGTCAAAATCCTGAATCTCCTCGTGGCCAAAGCCTTCAAAGAACTCATGACGCTTTTCACAGGTCAGGTTGTTATAGACCGCAAACTGCGTCGCTGGCGGACAGACGGTATCGGCTGTGCCGGTGCCAAACAGCACGGGGCATTTGACCATAGGGGCAAAGTTCTTGGAATCGAAGTACGCCAGCTTGGCATAGGCTTCGTCGATACGAGTCGAGTCCTCGTCAAACCAGAGAGACCAATAGCGCAGGCCCTCGTAGGCAATGTCGTCGGCATCCAAATCCCAGACCAGGCGGAAATCCGACAGGAAGGGATAGAGGATGGCGGCGCGATTGATAAGCTCGCTGTTAAGTGCACAGGTCGCAATGCCCAAACCGCCGCCCTGCGACGCGCCGTTCACAAACACACGGGCAAGATCGATGCCCTCGAGCTCGCGAACGATGCGGCACAGGATGCGGATATCTTGGTGCAAGCGGACATAGTAGAGGTTGGCCGGATCGCCGTCGATACCGGCGACGATATGGCCCGCGACCGTTGTGCCCTCAAATCCACCAATGTCCTCGGAGGGACCTCCTTGGCCGGGGCAGTCGAGGGCGATGAGTGCCATGCCCATGCCCGCAAACGACGCCTGCTCAAACCAGCTGCGGCTTGCACCCGGATACCCATGGAACTGAAGTACCAATGGCACGGGCTCGTCCGAGACGGGTTTAAGGTACTTGGCATGCAGGCGAGCGCCACACATGCCGGTATACCAGAGGTCGAAAAGCTGGCAGGTCACGGCATCGGTGACCGATGCCGTCTCGATCGCATAGTCAAGCCCGACGGCGTCGGCCTCGGCCATGCGGTCCTTCCAAAAGAGATCGAAATCTGATGGACGGGGCATGGCGCCCCGATACCCACCAAATTGCTGTTGTAGCTCCTGAGCACTTGGCATGGCTCGTGAACCCAACCTTTCGAAATCGCAACGGAGGTGCGCCCGGCAAGGGAACCGGGCGCACGGGAGGGAAAGCGAGGCTACTCGCCGAGCTTGGGATGCAGCAGCGACGGCGCAGCACCGAGCAGCATCTTGGTGTAGGGGTCCTGAGGGTGCTGGAAGACCTGCTTGGCCTCGCCCTGCTCGACGATCTTGCCGCCATTCATAACGATGATGTCGTCAGAGATATAGCGGACCGTCTGGATGTCATGGCTGATGAACACCATGGCCAGGCCGAGCTCCTTCTTAAGGTCGGTCAGCAGGTTCAGAATCTGCGCGCGGACCGAAACGTCCAGAGCCGAGGTGGGCTCGTCGGCGATGATGGCATCGGGGTTCAACGACAGGGCACGGGCAATTGCGACGCGCTGGCGCTGGCCGCCCGAAAGCTGGCCGGGAAGAACCTCGGCGGCAGAGCTGGGCAGACCGGTGAGCTCCAGGAGCTCCTTGACGCGCTTCTCCTGCTCGGCCTCGGTACCCAGGTTGTGGACGCGCATGGGGTCGAGCAGCTGCTCGCGAACGACCATGCGGGGATTGAGCGCCGTAGCCGGATTCTGGAACACGACCGAGATGACACGGCCCATGTGACGACGGTCCTCGGCGGTACGCTTGGTTACGTCCTTGCCCTTAAAGTAGACCTTGCCGCTCGTTGGGGCCTGCAGGCCGCACATGACGTTAGCGGTGGTGGACTTTCCGCAACCGGACTCGCCGACGATGCCGATCGTCTGACCGGGCATGAGCTTAATCGTTACACCCTGGACGGCGTGAACCAGGTTGGGGTGCAGAATCGAGCCGGTACGGGTCCTAAAGGTGACGTGGACGTCATCAAGGAAGATGATCGGCTCGACGCCGTTGACTGCGGTCTCGCTCATCTACATCACCTCCGCGCGAGGGGTCAAACCATTTGCCTTGAGCACCTCGTCGGGGAGCTCGGAATAGAAGTGCTCGGTGCCGGGCACGCGCTTGAAGACCGGACGGGTGTCCAGGCCAATGCGCGGATGGCTCGAGCGGGGCGCGAAGCGATCGCCCTTGGGGAAATCGCGCGGGCTCGGAACGGCGCCGGGTACCTGGTGCAGACGGCCCGAACCGCTCTCGATGGACAGAACGGAGCCCAGAAGACCGCGGGTGTACTCGTGGATCGGGTTAGTGAGCAGCTCCTTGGTGGGCGCCTGCTCGATAACCTGACCGGCGTACATAACCGTGATGTTATGGGCGACCTCGGCGACCAGCGCCAAGTCATGCGAGACGAAGATCATGGCAAAGCCGAGCTTGGCCTGAAGGTCGTTGAGCAGCTTGATGACCTGCTTCTGGACGGTAACGTCCAGAGCGGTCGTGGGCTCGTCGCAGATGACCAGCTTGGGGTCGCGGGTAAGGGCCATAGCGATCAGGACACGCTGACGCTGGCCACCGGAAAGCTCATGCGGGTAGCTCTCGAGCGTACGCTTGGGGTCGAGGCCCACGAGCTCCAGGAGTTCCTCGGCGCTGCGGGTGCCGCCGCGCTTGGTGAGCTGCTTCATCTGGGCAGAGATGAGCATGGAGGGGTTGAGCGAGGACAGGGCGTCCTGATAGACCATAGCGATATCGGTACCGCGCAGGCCGAACCACTCCTTCTTGCTCATCTTGAGCAGGTCGCGGCCCTCCCAGAGGACCTCGCCGGAAAGGTGCTCGTCATCGTCGGTCAGGCCCATGATGGCCAGCGTGGTGATGGACTTACCGCAACCGGACTCGCCCACCAGGCCCATGGTCTGACCAGGACGGACGTCAAAGTTGACATGGTCGACGACGTTGATATCGCCGTGATGCTCAAACTGAATGCAGAAGTCACGGACCGAGAGAATCGGTTCGACAGACTCGTCGGGCACATGGCGATCGTCACGCTTGAGCTCGACATCGCGCAGGGCTCCAAGGCGAGCGGAGAGGGACTGGGCCTGCTCCTTGTAGGCGCGAACGGGGTCGGAGACCAGCAGGTCGGCCTCGCGGCGCTTGGAGGAATCGGTCGGATCCAGGGCGGCGGAGGGAGCAGCGGCCATGGCGTCGGTAATGCCCTCGGAGAGGATGTTGAGCGCCAGGCAGGTGATCATGATGGCCAGGCCCGGGAACAGCGCCTGCCACCAACGGCCGGCGAGCACGCCGCCGCGGGCGTCGGCGAGGATGTTGCCCCAGGTAGCGGTGGGCTCCTGGATACCAGCGCCGATGAAGGTCAGCGAGGCCTCGAAGATGATGGCGTCGGCGACCAGGGTAACGGTGAAGACCATGATCGGGGCGATGCAGTTACGCAGAACATGCTTGATCAAAATCCACGGAGCCTTGGCGCCGGAAACGATGACCGCGCGGACATAGTCCTCGCCGTACTCGGACACGATGTTGGCGCGCACGATACGGGCAATCTGCGGAGTGTACATAAAGCCGATGGCGAAGATGATCGACGGCACGGAGTTGCCCAGGATGGAGACGAAGACGGCCGCGAGGGCGATGCCCGGGATGGACATGATGATGTCCAGGATACGCATGATCGTCTCGGAAACGGCCTTGCGCGAAACCGCCGCAAGGGCGCCCACGACCGAGCCGCAGACCAGAGCCATGGCAGTGGCGCCAAAGCCGATAATCAGCGAGTAACGACCACCGTAGAGCATGCGCGACAGAATGTCGCGACCCTTATCGTCGGTACCGAAGATAAATCCGTTGCCGGGAGCCTGGCGAGCCGTAAAAATCTCGACCGGGCTATAGGGGGCAAGAAGGGGCGCCAGAATCGCAGTCAGGGCGACCAGCACCAACACGACGGCGGCAATCTTAGAAGACAGCGTCATCTTCTTCCAGCCACCGAGCTTGAGCCCCTTGGAGGCAGCCTTCTCGAGCTGCTCGGTTTGCTTCTCTCGAATCTTTACCATAATCTACACCGTCCTGATGCGCGGGTTGATGAGCAGGTAGAGCATGTCAACCACGATGTTGATGATGATGAAGGCAAGAGCAACGACGATAACGACGCCCTGAACCAGGTTCGCCTCGTTGCCCTGAACGCCCTGCAGAATCGCGGTGCCCATGCCGGGGAGGTTGAAGATAACCTCGATGACGACGGCGCCGCCCATGAGGTAACCGATCTTAAGACCGAGGGTGGTGACCGGGGTGATCAGTGCATTGCGAAGAACGTTGATGCCGACGACGACCTTCTCGGGAACGCCGGCGCCGCGAGCCATACGGACATAATCCTTGTCGAGCTCCTCGACCATGGCGGTACGCAC
Source organism: Collinsella sp. (assembly GCA_019414625.1). Classification (GTDB taxonomy): domain Bacteria; phylum Actinomycetota; class Coriobacteriia; order Coriobacteriales; family Coriobacteriaceae; genus Collinsella. The sequence continues at coordinate 1,155 of DXLR01000063.1, read as the reverse complement.
GATACGAGTCATCTGGCCCGTCAGCGGAAATGCCAAGGCGATAGCGGGCATGATCATACGTCCCAGATAGCCAACCGGATTCGTGGTGAAGTGAGGCAGAGCACCCGATGCCGGGAGCACCTTAAGGTAGGAAGAGAACAGCAGGATCAACAGAACGGCAAGCCAGAACGACGGGGTTGCCAAGCCGGCGATGGAAAAGACGCGGATCACTTGGTCCGGCCATTTGTCGCGATACAGTGCCGCGATGACGCCGAGCAAAAACGAAACGACCGCACCGATGGCAAGACCGATAAAGGTCAGCTGCATCGTGACGGGCAGGGCCGTGGAGATGCGCTTGGCAACGGAGTTGCGAGCAGCACCATAGGTGCCCATGTCGCCATGGATCAAATCGCCCATATAGCGCACGTAGCGCACGGGCCAGGGGTCGTCCAGACCATACTTCTCATGGTACTCGGCAACCGCCTCGGGCGAGGCACCGTCACCCAACGCCGTGTAGGCGGGGTCGGTCTTGGAGAACGACATAAGGAAGAACACCAGGACGGTGACGCCCAATGCCATGATCGGCAGCGCTACAAGACGCCTTCCAATCAAACGTAGCAAGTTGTTCACGTTCTCTCCCCTTTCTTTTGTCGGTAGGACCAACTGGTATATGAGTACGGATACTCATTACAAGACCCGAGCGACATCGTTGCCGCCCGGGTCTTTGTTTCAACTATGAGGACGCCGCCTTACGACCGACGCCCTGCATACAGACTCAAGCGAGTCTTACGCCTTGACGGTCGCAACGCCCCTGAAGGACATGCTCGTCGTGCCGATGCCCTTGAAGCCATCGAGGGCCTCGCCGTTGGGCGCAGTGGACGGATCGTCCCAGGAAGCGGAGACGGTCTTGACGTGGACAACGGGGTACAGAACGGCGTTGTCGGCGATGATGTCGAAGCACTCGTTCCACTTCTTCTGCTGCTCGTCGCCCTCGGCGGCAAGAGCCTCGTCCATGAGACCGTGGAGCTTCTGCCACTCAGCGGACTCCTTCCACGGGCAACGGGTCTGCATCCAGACGTTGTCACCGTACCACCAGTTGAGCAGCAGGTCGGGGTCAGCGCCGAAGCAGGACGGATCGCCAGGGGCAAGGAGGATATCTGTCTCTTATACACATCT
>DXLR01000062.1:0-2168 GCA_019414625.1 Collinsella sp. | reverse complement strand
GGGTCAGCCCGTGGGAGGCCAGGGCGCCGCTGACCGGTGGACGGCACCGAGCCGTCGGATGACTTGAAGAAGGGGGAGGCCTCGCGGCCTCCCCCTTTTTTGCGTTTACGGGCAACATTCCTTATGCAATTAAATCAATTTAATCATCCACCGCTGAATATAGACGTTCACCGTTCTTTGGTCGGTTCTTTGTTCTCAATGGACTAATATTTGCTTTAGCGCACTGCTGCGCTTGTCCTGTTTTACACGGGTCGTTTTATTGATTGTGACGGAAGGACTCACATGGCAGATGTTCATGAGCTGCTTGATACTTGGATTGCCAATGTCAAGGACGAGGAGCTCCTCGCTGAGCTTAACACGATGAAGGAGCAGGGTGATGAGGACGCCATCACCGACGCTTTCTTCCAGGATCTCGCCTTCGGTACTGCCGGTCTTCGCGGCACTATCGGTGCGGGCACTAACCGTATGAATATCTATACGGTCGGTCGTGCGACCCAGGGATTCGCTGACTACCTCAATGCGACCTTCGAGCATCCGACGGTCGCCATCGCTCGCGATAGCCGCAATAAAGGTGAGCTGTTCGTCAAGACGACGGCTGCCATTCTTGCAGCAAACGGCGTGACTGCCCTCGTGTATCCCAAGATTTCTCCTGTGCCGACGCTCTCCTGGGCCGTCCGCGACCTTAAGTGCTCCGGAGGCATTTGCATGACCGCTAGTCATAATCCGGCGCCTTATAACGGCTATAAGGCCTATGGCCCCGACGGCTGCCAGATCACCAGCGAGGCCGCCGATGCAATTTCTAAGGCTATCGCCGAGACCGATACGTTCACCGGCGTGAAGTCCATGGACTTCGATGAGGCTCTTGAGCAGGGTCTGGTCAAATGGATCGATGACTCGTGCCTCGAGCGTTATTACGACGCCGTTCTCGCCCGCGGCGTGACTAACCTTTCTGCCGAGGAGATCGCTGGCGCTCCGCTTAAGCTCGTCTACACTCCGCTCAACGGCACCGGCCTCATTCCCGTCACGACGGTGCTCGAGCGCGCTGGCATCACCGATGTCACGGTTGTTCCCGAGCAGAAGGAGCCTAACGGCGATTTCCCGACCTGCCCGTATCCTAACCCCGAGATCCGTCAGGCCATGCAGAAGGGCATTGACCTGTGCGAGCAGGTTCACCCCGATCTGCTGCTTGCAACCGATCCTGACGCCGATCGCGTTGGCGTTGCCGTTAAGAATGGCGATGACTATCTGCTGCTGACCGGCAATGAGATGGGCGTTCTGCTGCTTGACTATATCTGCAAGACCCGCGCTGCTCGCGGTGAGGACCTCACTAAGAAGGTTGCTGTCACTACTATCGTTTCTTCCGCCATGGTTGACGCTCTGGCCGACGAGTACGGTTTTGAGCTCCGCCGCTGCCTGACGGGCTTCAAGTACATCGGCGACATCATTACTTCTCTTTCCGATGCTGGCGAGGTCGATCGCTTTATCTTCGGTTTTGAGGAGAGCTACGGCTATCTGGCCGGTGACCACGTGCGCGACAAGGACGCCGTGAGCACATCGCTTCTGATTTGCCAGATGGCGCAGTATTATAAGCTCCAGGGCAAGAACCTTGCCGATGCGATGCACGAGCTTTACGAGAAGTATGGTTACTATCACAACAAGACGATTTCGCTGAGCTATCCGGGCGCTGAGGGTGCGGCAAAGATGGCCGGCATCATGGCTGGTCTGCGTGAGAACCCGCCCGCGGAACTCGCCGGTTCCAAGATTGAGGCTGTCGTGGATTACAACACCTGCGTGAACGGCCTGCCGAAGGCTAACGTCATCGAGTTCGATCTTGAGCGTGGCAACAAGGGTATTGTTCGTCCTTCCGGCACCGAGCCCAAGATTAAGCTGTACATCTTCGCTAAGGGCACGGATGCCGCCGAGGCTGATGCAGCACTTGACGCGATTGAGGAGTCCGGTCGCAAGCTGTTGGCCTAAGGCTTTGAAAACCTATTTCTACAGTTAGACGGAGGAGGGGATCTCGGAAACGAGGTCCCCTCTTTATTACTGGCAAACACAGCTGAGAATCACAAAATGTGTAGGAAATGTGTACGCCCAGATTCCCGCCCACGGGGCCCCTCCGGTCTGGCAATATATCTCCTTGCCGCGCGGCCCGGTGCAACCGGGAA
>DXLR01000061.1:0-29196 GCA_019414625.1 Collinsella sp. | reverse complement strand
GACGGAAAGCACATTAAGTGCTTTCCTTTGCGTGCGGAACTCGCGACAAACTTAACCCGCGCCCGCCGGCCCCGGAGACCCTCCCTGCCGTCACATTGTTCGAGCCGTTGTTGTTGCTCGCCGCTTCGCGGCTCGGCGGCCCCGTTCTCCGCGGCGGGGTTGTCTAAGGTTTTTGTTGAAGCTCGGCCATTGGCTCAAAGAAAACGGGGGACGCATCTGCATCCCCCGTTTTTGTTGCGGTTAGTCTAGGTCAATAAACTTGGTGCTTATAATCTTGCCGTCTTTTACTAGCATTCTGGCCATGGTGGGGCCTCGGGTGCCTCTGGGGTAGCTGGCGCTACCCGGGTTGAGGACTAAGCAGCGGCCCACTTGGGCTTCTTTGGTTACGTGGGTGTGACCGTTGATGGCTACGTCTACGGATCCCACCGGAAGGTCTTCGCGGTAGTGGGCTACGGCGAATTTGAGGCCTTCGTAGGTAAAGAGCGCAAGACGGTCTACATCGGGGCCGTAGTCGCGGTAGTAATCGTTGTTGCCCAGTACGGCCCGCACGGGGGCGATGGTGCATAGGTGCTCGTAGTCCATCTCTGACGTGAGGTCGCCGGCGTGGATAATCAGGTCTGCGCCCTCAAGCTCGTCCAGGAGCGCAGGCGATAAATAGCCGTGGGTGTCCGAGATGATGTCGATGCGCTTGGCGCTTGCGCTGTTCATGGGGTCCCTTCCGCAAAAAACGATTCGGCAGATACATACAAAAAAGGCCCCACGGCTCCGCAGACGATGGGTCTACAGGGCTGCGGGGCCAGTGTGCTAGAGACTCAGGGCCTTCTTGAGCGGCACGACGCGGCGGCGCGAAACCGGCACGCGTTCGTCGACGCCCGTAATGCCCAGCTGGATGGCGCCCGAGGGCACCGTCTCGACGTCCGTAACGCACGCCAAGTTGACGATATAGCGGCGGTGAACACGGAAGAAGCCAAAGTCGCAGAGCTTGGCCTCAAACTGCGCCAGCGAGGTCGTCGACAAAAAACGATCATCGACGGTATAGATGCAGGAGTAATCGTCCTTGGCCATGATAAAGCGAATGTCGTCCACGGGAATGAGCACCTTGCGGCCGCCCTTTTCCACCGGGATACGCTCGATGGTCACCTTGCTGTCCGTAACCGGCTTGGCGCGTTGCATGACCTTCTCGATCGCGCGATCCAAGCGAGCTTCCTCGACCGGCTTCATCAGATAATCGACAGCATCCACGTCGAATGCCTCGACCGCATGGTCGCTATACGCAGTCACGAACACGATCGCCGGCGGATTTTTGAGCTTATGCAGCGCCTCGGCAAGTTGCAGGCCCGAGGCACCGGGCATCGAGATATCGAGAAACACGACATCCACGCGACTTTCCATAAGCATCTCAATGGCGGAGCGGACGCTCGACGCCTCCGTGATCGTGCCGATCTTGCCCGTTTGCTCGAGCAGGAAGCGAAGCTCCGAGCGAGCCGGCGCCTCATCATCCACAATCATCGCACGCAGCATAGGGATAAAACCTTTCGTCAACTAACTACGCCGGGCATCCGTCGCATGACGTTGAGCCCGTAGCCTTTTATTTTACTCTTGAATGTCAAAGATGCTCTCTGACAAATCAAGATGAAGGAGCACTTTGGTGCCCTTGCCCGGCGCCGATTCGACACGCGTATAGGAGTGCGGCCCATAAAAGCGATGGATGCGCTCCGAAATATTGTGCATGGCCACACCGGCGCCGCCACCCTGGGGAGAGCTGGCGTCGGGACGGGCAGAGCGCTCGTCAAACAGTCTGGCGGCGGTACCCTCATCCATGCCCACGCCATTATCGGCCACGGCAATCAAGATTGCATCCTCGCCGTCTTGGTGAACGGTCACGTCGATCCTCAGGGCGTCGTCATCGCCCATACCATGACGTACGGCGTTCTCGACAATCGGCTGGATCACGAACGCCGGCACCAGCGTATCTTCCACGTCCTCGGAGACATCGAAGGTCGCCAGTACGCGGTCCTCGCCAAAGCGCGCCTTCTCAAACGTCAGGTAGCGCTTGGTCTGGGCAACCTCGCGCGAGACCGGGATAAGCGACCCCGAGTTGTCGAGCGTGGCGCGATAGAACGACGAGAACTCGCGCAGCAGCTCGCGGGCGCGCAGCGGATCGGTGCGCGTAAACGACGCGATAGTGTTGAGCGTGTTGAACAGAAAGTGCGGATTGATCTGCGCTTGTAGGGCACGAACCTCGGCACGGGCCGTGAGCTCCTTTTGCACCTCGAGCTCGTGGATGGCGAGCTGCGTGGACAGGATCTCGGCAAAACCCGAGGCGAGCGCATACTGGGTACGGTCGACGGCACGCGGGGTCTTGTAGTAGAACTTGAGCGTGCCGACGGTGCGGTCGCCCACCTTGATGGGCGCGATGATACCGGCGGGAACATGGTTGTGCGAGCCATCCGAACCTACCACGTCCACCACGCGGTTGAACGACTGCACGATGCCGTGCTCAATGACGTAGCGCGTGGCAAGCGTGTGGATGGGCGAATCGGGCAGCAGCTTTTCCTCGAACTCGCCCGCGCAGGCCAGCACGTTGCCCTCATCGGTGATGGCAACGGTCATGGCACGTGTCTCGGGCAGGATACGCCGGCACACCAAAAGCGCCGATTCCTGCGTCAGACCGCCCTTAATGTCCTCGAGCATGGCCGAGGCAACCGAGAGCGTCTCCTCGGTGTACTGGGAGCGTACCGAATCGGGATTGAGCGTCAAAAAGATAAAGATGCACAGGAAGATGCACAGCAGCGCACAGGCAATCACCGTGGCAATCGGCTCAATGCCAGTCGCCAGGGCAAAGATAAAGTACGCCAACACGCAAACGGCGCAGACAACGGCGATGATACGAAAGATTGAAATTGAATTATCGCGCTGGGCGCGGCGGTCGATCATTCAGCCCCCTCCAGGATGCTAATCAGTTGTGCGTCGCGCCAAAGTTCGTCCATAATCTTGGGCCAGAAACTCTGAAAACGCAGGTAGCTTGCGGCGTTTTGGCGGGCATAGGTCTTGGCCTCGTCAATACCATGACGCCAGATGCGCAGATACCCCTCGTGCTCGCGGGTAAACATGCTGCGAACCATGGCGGTCTTGCGCACGCGGTCGTCGAGCTCGCGCGAAATCCACGGACCCGGATAGGGCATGAGTGATGCGGCCGTAACCGGAATGAGCTCCTTTTGGTGCGCAGCGAACGTCAGCTTGGCCCGCTCGTAGTACCAACGGTACACGTCCTGCATAAAGCGCGGCGAGCGCTTCTCGGACTCGGGCGGCAGGTGGCGCACGGTCCACTCGTTATCGAACCACACGTCATAGCCGAACATGCGCATGTTAAACAGGTAGTCCAGATCCTCGCCGCGGGTGATAAACGGGTCGAAGGCCACGCGCGTAAAGGCGCGGGCGTGCAGGGCCATCAGGCCGCCGCACACGTAATTGGAGCGCGAGATGCGGGTGCCCGAGAGCGCCTTTTTCATCCAGCGATTGAACTCGATGCGCTTGGTCCACCAGCGATGGCAAATGCCCGCTTTGTCCGTGGGAGCCAGCGGCGACCCGTCGCGATCATAAAAGTATCCGCTCTTGACTAAAATCGGCAGGCCCTGACGCGTCTGCTGGCCCAGCGCATAGGTCGCACGCTTCATAAAGTCGGCATCGATGACGGTCTCGTCGTCATCCAAAAACACAACCGCGTCGTGCCCCAGCACCGCCGCGCAGGCAAGACCCATGTTGCGGATGGCGCCGTAGCCGCGCAGGCTCACGCACTCGCCCGAGCCTTTGGGCGCAATCTGTGCCACGCGGTCGGCAACACGCGAAGCCTGAGTATTGGTAACGACGGTGACCTTAAGTGTGGGATGCGCATTAACGATTTCGTGCACGCGATGGGATACGTCGGCCGTGGCAGAAACCGGACAGACCACCAAGAGAATGATGCGCGGAATGTCGCGCACCTGTTCGAGTGAAGTCAGGCAGCGATCGAGTTCCGGGTTGGCGGCGTTGAGCGACGTCGAGTGATCGTAGGTGCCGGGAGCGTTTGCTTGGGTATCATCGCCCGCCCAATATGTTGGGATCACAACCGTGGCGTTCATACCTTTACCCTCCTTGCAACACAAAAACGGGGCGCCGCCAAACACAGGCGACGCCCCGCGACCTAGCTGATTCCATCATACCCACTTGGGCTAAACATTGCTCGGAAGTCAGAATGATTTATGCGGCTACTTCCAAAAGAGTACTGTAGATAGGCACAATTGCTGTACTGAGCCCGGTTGCCTTACGCCGCCGCCTGAGTCATGCGGGACAGGCGGACCAGCAGCATAAAGCCAACAACCAGCAGCACGCCAATGGAAAGGACGCCCAGCGACGGGTTGCCGGTCAGCGAGGTGACGACCGACACTAGAAAGGTGCCCATGACGCTTGCATAACGACCAAAGATGTCAAAGAAGCCATAGTACTCGTTGGATTTTTCTTTAGGGATAATGCGGCCAAAGTAGCTACGGCTGAGCGCTTGCACGCCGCCCTGGAACAGGCCGACCATAATGGCAAGCACCCAGAACTCAAAGGCGGTCTTTAGGAAGAACGCGGCGAACAGCACAATGCCCATGTAGGCGGCGACCGCCACCAGAATCATGTTGAGCGTGCCCACGCGTCCGGCGAGCTTGCCGTAGATGATGGCGGACGGGAAGGCCACAAACTGCGTGACGAGCAGCGCCAGCACCAGCTGGGTCGAGTCGATGCCCAGAGCCGATCCGTAGCTGGTTGCCATGGAAATGACCGTGTGCACACCGTCGATGTAGAAGAAGAACGCGATCATGTAGACCAGCACGGTCTTGTTGTGGGCGATCTCGCGCATGGTGTGTCCGACCTCGGAGAACACGCCGCCCACGATGTGACCGATGGTGTCCTGGGGACCGCGCTCGCGACCGTACTTTTGCTTATAGGTGCGAATGAGCGGCAGGGTAAAGATGAGCCACCAGGCACCGGTGATGACAAACGACAGACGCGTTGCCAGCATGGTGGGGACGCCAAGAGCGGGGCCACCCATGATAAGCGCCAAGCAGATGATGAACGGCACGGTGGAGCCGATGTAGCCCCAGGCATAGCCCGAGCTGGACACGGCGTCCATGCGCTCGTCGGTGGTAATGTCGGGCAGCATGGCATCGTAGAACGTCATAGAAGAGTTAAGGCCGATGGTGCACAGCACGTACACGGTCAAAAATGCCATGGCGGACATTGGGATAGCCTGCGCCAGGCAAAGAACCAGGCCCGTGAGGAAGAAGCCCAAGAAGAACTTGATCTTGTTGCCGGCGTAATCGGCAAGCGCACCCAGAATGGGCATGAGCATGGCAATGACCAGCGAGGCAATCGTCTGCGCGTTACCCCAAGCGACCACCAGGTCTGCCGAGGAAGCACCGGTATTGATGGCGTTAAAGTAGATGGGCACCACCGAGGTATTGAGCAGCACGAGGGCCGAGTTGCCTACATCGTACATAACCCAGTTACGCTCGAGCTTGGTGTATTTCATGGACAGGGCCCCTTCGTATTCGCCCGATATGCAGTTAGTTCATCGTACCCCAATTGTCCAGAGGCGCCGGTAAGGATTCGGCAAAGGGGCCGTGAGCGACGCCTGAGACCCTTGCCCGCAACAAACCCCCGCACCCCAACGCAGTTGCGGTGAAATAGTTCCTATTTGAAGGCTTCAGGAGCCCAAACAGGAACTATTCCACCGCAACTTATTGGAGAGCATGGGCGAGGCAGTTTGTTACTCATCGCGGTCGAACTCTTCGTCGGCGCCGAGCACGCGACCGCTGTAATTGACGTGGTTGGTCACGGCTTCCATATCGCCGGTCTCGATAAAGCGGGCAACCGTGCACTCGTAATCGAGCAGCGCGCGGTCAAAGACCTCAGGGAAGCTCTCGGTCGAGACTTCATCGGTAAAGGGGTTCTTCCATGCCAAGTGGCCCAGGTTGCCGGTACGCTCGGGCAGCTCGGTCGTCACGCGGTGCGCAAGGCCGTCGAGCAGCGAATAATCGTGCACCAAGCCCTCGAGCAGGGCAATCGCGCGCGTCTTGGCCGAACCGGCCGGCTCGATAGTGCGGTAGAGCAGCTGCATGTCGGCTACGGCGCCGGCGTACTCCCCCGCCGGGATGTCGATACCGTACACGCGCCCGGCGACGTAGCTCATCAGCACGCCGGCAACACGATTGATGCGGTCGGTAGTGACGATCTCGCCCGCCGGCGGATAATCCTCGACCGTTGCCCCATCGCGCTTGAGCTGCAGCATCAGCACGTCCAAGTCGCTTTCGAGCACGGCGTGAACTTGACCGCCCGAAGCCTCGAGCTCGGGGTCGGACTCAACAATGCCAAACTGCTGCTCGTAGACAAAGGGGTGGGCATTGCGGTCGAGCACATAGTGCGACAGCAGGCCCAGCGCAAACGCGCGACCCAGATTGGCATCGCGCGGCTGCAGGTGCGACACGCCATCGCGCAGGCATGAGAACTGGCGCGACATGCGCGAGCGGTGCATGACCTGCGCCAGCAGCGTGCAGTCGGAAACACGCGGTGTCAGAATGTGAAAGAAAAACGGGTCGGGGCCTTGGTTGCCCAGGATAAAAGCGATGCGCTCCTCGTCGGACGCGATGACGCCCTGCGGAAGACGGTCGATGCTTTCCTCGCCAAACAGATGATGCGTAATGAGCGCGGGCATATTGTTCCTTTCGATTTCATTCGATGTCACCCATTATGCCCACCGCACGGCCATGCCAAACCTACGCCGGTAAACGTTGGCATGCGAACCGCCTACGCAAGCCCCAAGTGCGCCTTAACCTCGGCAGCGCGACGACGGGACACCGGCACCGTCGAGGTTACGCGATCGAGCCTGAGCTCCATAAGACCCGTGGAACCGATCTCGACATTATGCACGTCTTCCAAATTGACCAGATAGCTGCGATGGACGCGGATAAAGCCCTCGGAGGCCAAGCGACGCTCGAGCGAGGAAATCGACTCATTGATCAGGTATGTCCCCTCGGCACAGACCGCATTGCAAAAGTCGGCGCGCGCCTCAAAGTAGCAGACATCCGCCACGGGGATGAACACCTTTTTACCCCCGCGGTCCACCGTCAGGCGAAGGGGCTGGCGCGGGGTATGGACAGTGCGGCGAACACCCAGGGCGGTCTCGATCTTGTCGAGCGCCTTTGACAAGCGGGCGTCCTCGACCGGCTTGACGACGTAATCGACAGCATCGAGGTTATAGGCATCAGCCGCATACTCGGCAAATGCCGTCACAAACACCACGACCGGCGGCGTTTTTAGGTTCTGCAGCGTCTCGGCAAGCTCAATTCCCGAGCGACCGGGCATCGTGATATCCAAAAACAGCACGTCGGGCTTGTTCGACAGGATCGACTCCACGGCCTCGGTGACATTGCCCGCCTCGGCAATCTGGCCCACACGCGCATCCTTTTCCAACAGATAGCGTAGCTCGGCCCTAATAGGAGGCTCGTCATCAACCACCAAGATGTTCCAGCCTTCGGACATATGCGCTTCCCCTCTTTTTCTCTCAATCCAACCGCGTGCTACACCGTCAGCGGCGCCGGCTCATGCGGCTCGCCGTTCAACTCTACGATGACCTGCGTTCCCACGCCCTCCTGAGACTTCACGCGCATGCCAGAATCTTCTCCGTAAAAGAAATGGATGCGCTGAAGTACGTTAAAGAGCGCCAGGCCGCAACCTCGCTTGACGGAGCCGTCGGCAGTAATGCTCTCGGGCTCCTCTCGGCGATGCTGCTCAAACAGATGCGCGCAGACTTCTTCGCTCATACCGATGCCGTCATCTTCGACGATGATCTCCAAGCCGTCATCGGTCTCAAAAGCCCTAACACGAATAGAAAGCGGCTCGGTCTCGCGCTGCGCATGCTTGATGCAGTTTTCGAGCAGCGGCTGCAAGATAAACGGCGGCACCAGGCTGTCGCGCACCTCAAAGTCGATGTCGACCGAAACGCGCAGACGGCCATCACCATACCGGGCCTGCATAAGATTGATATAACGAGTGCCCTGTTCCACCTCGTGCTCGAGCGTGGTGAGCGTATCGGAGTCAGAAAGCGTCTGACGATAGTAGTTGGAAAAGTCGATTAGCAGCGATCGCGCGTTGTCGGGCTCGGTTCGAACGAGCGACACGATCGTGCTGATGGTATTGAATAGAAAATGCGGGTCGACCTGCGACTGCAGAGCGCGGAGTTCAACGCGGGCCGTGAGTTCATCCTGGCGCTCGAGCTCAAAGCTGGCGAGCTGCGTGGAAATAAGGTCGGCGAAACCCGAGGCAAGCGCCGTCTGGCGCATATCGATGCTGCTCAGGCGCGGGTAATACAGCTCGAGTGTGCCCACGCAATGCCCACGCACGGTAAGCGGCGCGACAATGCCGGCGCGCAGGCGGGGAAAATAGCCGCCCGTCTCATTGGAAGCGTCACGCGAAAACACGCTCTGCTCACCCGTCTCAATCACGTTGAGCGTAGTCTTGAGCACCACCGGGGTGCCAGCAGGGCATTTTGCCGAGTCCTCGCCCCAGCTTGCCAGCACCTGCTTGCCGTCGGTAAAGCAGATGGCCGAGGCGATAGTTTCGGACAGAATGATTTTGGAGGCGCCCAGGGCAGCTTCGGGCGTAAGGCCACGCGATGTGTAGGCGAATATTTTTGATGCGATGGCGAGCGTGCGGTCGGTTGCGCTCGATGTGAGGTCGTCGGGAACGACAAAGACGTACGAGAAGAAGAAGCACAGCATGACCAAGCCGGCAATGACGACAACGGCCGGAACGGGATTGGGATTATCGGTTAGATCCCAGATGAGCAGCAGGATAAGCAGCGGAACGACAATACCGAGCAAGATGGCTTGAACCACATGCTGAGCGGTACGAAAGACCTTGGTAGAGTTGTAGCTCTTGCCCAGAATCAGCCTATTGAGATCCACCGTCATCCCCTTCTTACTGACGCACCCCATAGCAATAAAGAGGGCCGCAAGCGACCCTCTCCATTGCATTATGCAATCAAATACTGTGTTTTACATCCAGCCATCGATGAACGGTAGCTTAGGCGCTGTACTTGTTTGCCTCGCCGAAGCTGCCGGCTTCGACAATCCAGCCGTCCTTCATGATGACGTCCATGTTGTCGGTGTTGAGCACGTGGATGTCGGCGGCGACGTCACCATTGACGACCAGCAGGTCGGCGCACTTGCCAGCCTCGATGGAACCGGTCTCGTCCTCGATGTGGCACATCTTGGCACCGTTGAGGGTGGCGCAGGTGATGGTCTCGACCGGGGTGAAGCCGATCTTGTCGACGAACTCGTACATCTCCTCGATGGAGCAGGTGCCGTACGGGGTGACGAAGGAGAAGGAGTCGGAGCCGATCGTCATGACGACGCCGCGCTTCTTGGCCTCGCGCAGGCAGTCGTAGTTGCGCTGCAGTTCCTTCTCGACCAGGGTGCCCTCGTACTTGTCGTGCAGCTCGGGGACGTAGACGGGCGGATAGGTGGCGTACCAAGTGGGCAGGAAGGCGATCGTCGGGGTGAAGAAGGTGCCCTGCTCGGCCATGAGGTCCATGGTGCGCTCATCGATATCGAAGCCGTGGATCAGCTGCTCGCAGCCAAAGCGGACGGAATCGTAGGCAGCGGCGTGGTTGTTGTAGCAGTGGCTCCACACGGGGATGCCGACCATCTTGGCCTCTTCGACCACGGCCTGAATCTCCTCGGAGCAGTAGTGCTGGTCGCGGCCGGAGTCCCAGCGCCAGATGCCGCCACCGGTAGCCCAGATCTTGATGGCATCGGGGTTCTCGCGCAGGCGACGGCGGACGGCCTTACGCAGATCCCAAGGACCGTCGACCTGATCGCCCCAGGGGTGCGATTCCTTGTTGAGCTCCTGGCTGCAGTGGTGGGAGTCGCCGTGGCCGGCAACGCGGCAGAAGCCAAGGCCGGTTGCCAGAACGCGCGGGCCCTTGAAGACGCCCTTGTCGATGCAGTCACGGATCTGGATACCAAAGCGGCCGATCTCGCAGACGGTGGTGAGACCGTGGGTGAGGCAGTCGTAGGCCTGCTTGACGGCGACGGCCTGCTTCTCGAGGAGCGGCTGCATGACCCAGTCGGTGTCATCGTCGGTCAGGTTGCCCGAGAAGTGCAGGTGGGTGTCGATCAGGCCGGGAAGGACGGTCTTGCCGGCGGCGTCGATAACCTCAACGCCCTCGGGAAGGTCCTGCATGACACCGGCGTACTCGATCTTGCCATTGTCGTCGACGAGAACGAGGGAGTTCTCGACCGGCTCGGCACCGGTACCGTCGATGAGCTTGCCGCCAACGATTGCATACTTAGTGGACATGGTTCCTCCTTATGGATCCATATAGTGGGCGAGGCCGCGTTGGGTTAAGGCCTCACAAAACTACCCAAGTGGTGCCGGGTTCGGTGCGCGGGAGAGAGGGCCCCGCACACCCGATCCGTCCCGGCTAGGCGTTATTTTTTGCGGGAATTGGTGAAGGCCATGAGGGCCAGGCCAACAGCCAGCCAGCCGATCACGATGCTCCACTCCACCATGTTGAGGGAGGCGGGAGAGAACGGGATCACGAGCAGGCCAATGATGGTGCCGCAGGCAACGATAGCGAGGCTGATGCCAAACTTGCCGCCGGGCACCTCGTAGGGACGAGGCAGGTCGGGCTCGGTGAAGCGCATGCGCAGGCAAGCGAGGGCGACCATGCCGCAGGAGAAGATGAAGGCGAGAGCCGACACGTTGGTCAGAGGGATGAGCATGTTCTTGCCCAGGAACGGACCGACGACGGTGATGACGCCCAGAACGACGCAGGCGAGCTTGGGAGCGCCGGACTTGGGATCGACCTCGGCGAACTTCTCGGGCAGCTGGCCCTTGCGGCCCATGGCGAGCATGATGCGGCTCGTGGCGCCGTAGAAGGAGTTCATCGGGCCCATGGGTCCAAGCGTGGCGATGACGAGCATGGCCAGGTACAGGAGCATGTTGATGCCCTTGAGGCAGGCAAGCGCGGGAACCGGGCTCTTAACAAACTCATGCCAGTCGAGGATGGTGCCGAACGAGTAGATGCAGACCATGTAGAAGCCGCCGGCGGCCAGCAGAGCCAAGGAGATGATCTTGCCGAACTTGTTCCAGTTGAGGCCCTCGGCTGCTTCCTCAGCCTGCTGAGGAATGGTGTCGAAGCCGGCGTAGAAGAACGGGGTCAGAACCAGGACCGAAACGATGCCTGCGAACAGGCTGGTGCCCTCGGTAGCGGGCTTGCCGCCGCCAGCACCGGTGACCTGGGAGAACACGGGCATGGCGTTGTCCGGCGAGCCGGTGAACAGCGAGACGCCCATGGCGAGTAGCATGCCGCAGAGCAGGGCCTTGGTCAGGAAGGCCTGCAGCTTGGCGGCCGAGCTGGCACCGCGGAAGTTGAGGAAGATGACGTAGGTTGCAAAGCCGAGCGCGATCAGCGTCGGGAACAGGTAAACGTCGGCGCCCAGGATGGTGTAGAGCTTGACGGCGCGCAGCCACTCAAGGCCGGGCAGGCTGCCGAACATCTCGGACACGAGGGTCGAGATGGCGATGGCCTCCCACGGGCACAGGATGCCGTTGCCCAGGGCCAGGAGCCAGCCGGTGATGTAGCTCATCGTACGGCCAAAGCTACGATCGACATACTCGACGATGCCGCCCGAAATTGGGATAGCAGCCGTGAGCTCACCAAAAACAGCTCCGACGGGCACGAGGAAGATTGCGCCCAAGAGGAATGCAATCATAGCGGGAACGGGACCGCCGCCCACGACCATCCAGTCGCCGACCTGCAGAACCCAACCGGTACCGATGATGGCACCGAAACCGATGGTGAAGAAGTTCCAGAGCGAAAGCGTTTTCTTCATGCCGCCGTTGTCCTCGACTGCAACTTCTGCGTTCTTGTCCGCCATTGTTCCCCTCCTTTCCTTTTTGACGCCCCCTGGCGTCACCCCTTGCGCGGCCTGTTCGACCGCGCGCTTTTATTTCGTGGCTTTAAGATACGGCCTCGGCGCCACGCTGCCGCTTATGGCTCGACCGAAGGCAGAACTGCAAAACGAGCGGCGCCGTTTTTGGGACGAACGGCGGGAGACGTCATTCGTCCTGGACGCTTTCATCTTGTCTGCTTTTGGATACCTGTTGCCGTGACGCTTGGCGCGCGGCGCGGCAACGTTCATACCATTTGTCAGGCTTTTGGCGCACATACCCATGTGTCGTGCATCTTTTTATGTAGGATAGACAAGTTACACACGAGGCAAGGTGATTCGAATGGCATACGGATACAATGACGGCGACCAACGGCCACAAAGCGTGCGCCTTGCCGGCCGCACCACGCCAACGCCCAGAAGCACCTCCGACAACGGCAACCAGCAGCGCCCCCAAGAGCAGCCCGGGGCTTCATCTCGGCAACAAAGCCGTACCGTGCAGCAGTCAGACCGCGTGAGTACGAGCGCACGCCAACGCCAGACCGACACATCACAGCCGCGCCGCTACGATCGCCGTAAGACCGACTACTACGTTAAACGCTCCTTTTCGCGACCTCAACGCGATCGCGGCAATTCCGCCCCTCACCCCGCGTCGCATACCACAAGCCACGTGCTTCCAGCCCGCCGCCTACGCCTTGCGCTTTGCTCCATCGCCGCCTGCCTCGTCTTTGTGTTTTTGGGATCCTGTATCTCCCACGGATCAGCCGGTCTTGAGCCCACTGCCGAGGACAAGCTGCTTAAAGCTCCCGTCGCGCCCGGTTACTCCTTTGCGTTCTCGACCCCACGCTCGCAATGGCAGGCCGGTACCATGCCCCACATCTACCAAATTGACCCCGCATGGTCGGAGCTGTCCTATGCCGGTGGCACTATCCGCGAAAACGCTTGCGGTCCCACTTGCCTCGCCATGGTCTATATCTTTAAGACCGGCCACACCGATAAGACGCCGGTCGATATATGCGCGCTGGCCGAAGCCGGCAACTACGCCCCCACTGGTGCCACCGAGTGGTCGTTTATGACAGGCGGTGCGTGGCAGCTGGGACTCAACGGAACACAGCTCTATAACGATCGTGAATCGATTACCCAAGCACTTCGCTCGGGTGCGCCCGTTATCGCCGCAGTGCACCCCGGTACGTTTACCAACGTAGGCCACTACATCGTGCTCTACGGCATCGACGATGCCAATCAGATTGGCGTCTACGACCCCAACTCGGCCAGCCGCAGCGCCCGTCGCTGGGGCGTCGTAGAAGTCCTCAACGAAGTCGAAGCCATGTGGGCCTACTACTAGTCATTGGGCACTCATTGGGGACAGACTTAAATGAGTGGGCGTTGGGGACAGTCTTACGCACTCATTGGGGACAGACTTAAATGAGTGGTCGTTGGGGACAGTCTTACGGACGCCGGCCGAGAGCAGACGAAAAGGGCCATCCCGAACTGCTTGGAACTGCCGGCACGGAAAGCGCATCCTGCTTTGGGGCCCAATAGCGGGATGCACTTTCCGTTAGCGGCCCGTTTGGGAAACTAGGGACCGCTTTTCGACAAAAATCCGGGATGCATTTTCCGATTGAGGGCCTCAAGGAAACCGCACCCCATGTTGGACGCTCATTCTGGGATGTGCTTTCCGCAGTTGATCGATGCGGCCTTTAAGGACTGTCCCAAGCTGCCGGCAGGAAAGGAACGTCCCCAAGTGCCGGGTTTCCGCAGTCTGCAATGCTCCTCATGAACAGCCGCCTCAATAGCAAAAGCCCCCGCAGCCGAAGCGGACCGCGGGGGCAACAGACCTGCAAGAGTTAACTCAAGTCCTCGCCATTTGATGCAATGACCTTTTGGTACCAGCAGAAGCTGTCCTTTCGGTAGCGATCGAACGTGCCTTTGCCCGTATCATCGGCATCGACATAAACAAAGCCATAGCGCTTCTTCATCTGCCCCGTCGAGGCCGACACCAAATCGATACAGCCCCACGGCGTGTATCCCATCAGGTCAACACCGTCCTCGACAATTGCATCGCGCAGCGCAAGAATATGCCTGCGCAGGTAATCAATATGATACGCATCGTGGACTTTGCCGTCTTCCAGCGCATCGAGTCCGCCCACACCGTTCTCGGCGATAAAGAGCGGAAGATGGTAACGATCGTGGTAGCCGGCAAGCGTCACGCGCAAACCCAGCGCATCGATCTGCCACTTCCAGGCAGTCTCTTTATCCTTGAGGTACGGATTGCGCAGCGTCGGGAACACGTTGCCCTCCGCCTTCTCGGCGATCACCTGATCATCGGCGCACACCAAGCGCGAGCAATAGTACGAGAACGAGATGAAGTCGACCGTATGCTCTGCCAGATACTCCGTATCGCCCGGCTCAAAGGGCACGTGAACACCCTCTTTCTCGAGCGCACGCAGCTTCCAAGTAGGATAGGCGCCCGCAGCCATCACGTCAGTGTAGAAGTAGCGGCCGCGGTCCTCCTCATACGCAAGCCATACGTCCTCGGGCGCACAACGGTACGGATAGGTCGCACCGGCAGCGATCATGCAACCCACCTTGTTTGCGGGATCGATCTTGTGCAGGATCTCGACAGCGCGAGCGCTCGCCATAAACATATGGTGCGAGAACGCCGCGGTCACGGCTGCACGGTCACGCTCATCCTCGAGCGTGACGCCCGCGTTGAGATAGGACAGCGCCACGCTGTTGATCTCGTTGAAGGTGAGCCAATAACGCACGAGGCCCTGGTACGCACGTCCGACGGTCTCGACGTAGTGCGCATACCGCTCGATCATCTCTCGGCTTTGCCATCCACCATAACGCTCGACCAGAGCCAACGGATAGTCGTAGTGCGACAGCGTCACGAGCGGCTCGATTCCGTGCTCGCGCAGCGCCTCGAATACCTGACGGTAAAACTCCAAGCCCTCACCGTTGGGCTCGGCCTCCATCCCTGTGGGAAAAATACGGCTCCAACAAATTGAAAGACGCAGGCACTTAAAGCCCATCTCGGCAAAGAGCTCGACGTCCTCGCGCCAATGATGGAAGAAGTCGTTGCCCCAGCGGCATGGATACAGCCTGTCCGGATCATCCACGGGCTTTTGCCTGCCAAACATCACATCCCAGCGGTCGGGACCCTGTGGAATCAGGTCGGAGTGCGACATACCGCGGCCGCCCTCGTTCCAACCCCCTTCGGCCTGGTTGGCAGCGAGCGCGCCGCCCCACAAAAAGCCCTCGGGCATACCGGCAGCAGACGTTCTGTCAAAGTAACCCATGCTACTCAGCATCCTTGGCAGAAGCTGCCGCGGCGTTCTCCTGCTCCTGTGCCAGGAGCAGGTTGTCGTACACCTTAAAGAACGGGTACCAGACCACAGCCATGACCACGATCAAAACGATCGTAAATACCCAGATGCGCGGGTCGAGGCACTGGATAAAGCCCTGAACGAAGATGGGGAACGTGCCGCTCACCAAGATGTAGAAGTTAGAGACAAGACCCAGTGAGATTGCACCCCAATACAGCAGGGCCGAAATCATACCGCCCAGCACGAACGGAACCATGAGGATCGGGTTGAAGATGATGGGTGCGCCAAAGATCGCGGGCTCGGAGATACGGAAGAAGCTCGGCACGATCGATGCCTTGCCAAATGCCTTGAGCTGCTGCGACTTTGCCCTAAACGCGCAGAGCGCCACAAAAGAGAACGTATTGCCCGTGCCGCCGATGAGGTTGATGACCATCGACATGAATACCGGGTGGAACTCAAGCGGCTGCCCAGCAGCGTAGAGCGAGGCGTTGGCAGCAAAGGCGGCAAGCGTGACCGGGGCGGTGATGGGCATCACGATCATGTTGCCGTGGACGCCAAAGCACCAAAACAGCAGCGTCATGAAGCAGATAAGCAGTGCGCCGGGCACAGAGTCAACTGCGACGGAAAGCGGGGCAGCGAGCAGCTTCTCGATAACCGAGGGGATGGACAGCGTGGGATCGATCATCTGGATCAGCAGGTTGCCACCAAAGAAGATGAGGATGTTGGCGAGCATAGGCACGATGGCGCCAAAGGTTTCGGACAAAAACGGCGGCACGCCATCGGGCATCTTGATGGTGATGCCCTTGGTCTGGCAGAAGCGCGTGACCTCGACGGAGACCAGGGCAACGATGATGGCGGTAAACAGGCCCTGCGCACCCAGATAGGTGCAGGGGACCGCCTGGAGCACGGACTCATCAGCAAGCTGGTAGTAGGACGACGGCGCCGCGGCGATCAGGAACATCACCAGCGAGGTCATACCGGCGTTAAGCTTGGGCATCTTGTAGGTGCCCGCCAGGTTATAGGCGATTGCGAACGTCACGATCACCGACAGTATGCCCATCGTCATGTTGAACGGGATGAGCAGCGTGAGCTTATTGGCCGTGGCAAAATCGAGCCAAGGGCCAAAGACGGACCAGAACCCGCCCCGCGCCACCAGGTCGGCCGTGACCGGCGGGTTGGCGATGATCATAAAGACGGCAGAGACCAAGATGAAGCTGATCGCGCTCATAAAGCCCTTTTGCATGGAGGCAAAGTGGCGCTCGGCGCCGCAGAAATTGGCAATAGGGGTCAGTTTTTCCTGAAGCAGGGTCATGAACTTCTCCATGGTCGCCTCCTAACCCAACAGCGACTGGGCGAGTGCCAGCACGTTGGCGGCGTTGCCCATGCCGTAGTCCTGTGCGGGGATGACCGCGGTCGGCTTACCGCTCCCCTGCTTGACGGTGTTGAGCTGGTAGGACACCTGCGGCCCCAAGAGCAGCACGTCATAATTGGCGCACGTCTCCTGATACTCACCGATACCCACCGCATCGATATCGAGCTCGATGCCGTTTTGCTCCGCATATTTCTCGAGTTTCTTCATCAGAATGCTTGTAGACAGACCAGCTGCGCAAACAAGAAGGATCTTCATAAGGGATTCCCTTCGCATTGATTGGTTGGATAGTCACCGCACGCCGCTAGGCGTTCTTGGTTGCAGTGCGCTCATACAGGCAGATCAGCTCCTGCACGAGCTCCTGAGCAAGCATGGAGCACATGAGGTGGTCCTGAGCATGGACCAGCAACACATCCACCGACAGATGCTCGCCCGCTGCCTCAGTCGAAAGCAGCTGCGTTTGGATGTGGTGAGCCTTGATTCCCGCATCCTTTGACTGCTTCATGAGTTTGGCGGCGGCGTCAAAATCCCCCGCTTTTGCCTTTTCAAGGGCTTCGAAGGCAAGGCTGCGCGCCTCTCCCGCTGCAGCGACCAGCTGAAACGAAACCATCTCGGTTCCCTGATCGTCCATAACGGTCTCCTCTCCCGTGATGTTTGGTTTGTACTTGAATATTCGAAACGCCTATCTCCCGCCCGCAATCCTCGAGGTTTATTGCAGGTAGACAGACAGGGTTATCGACAAAAGAGGTCTTAAGCCGTATGCGCTTGCACAAGCGCCATCAGCTCATGCCAGGACCGGCGCTCGCGTAGGCGCTCGACCCCCTGGCGGTCCATAAAGATCTCGGCGAGCAGTGAGCTCAAGATCCGCGCCTCATCGCCGCCCGACCGGGCAAACGACACCATAAAGACGATATCGACCTCATGGCCGTATTCGTCCCAAAGAATGGGATGTTCGAGCAGGCCCACGGTAACAAAGGCCTCGGCGCTCAAGGGATGCATCCCATGGGGCATGGCCACCCCATTGCCAAACGAGGTGGCACTCGCGCTCTCGCGCTCGGCAACCTCTTGGGCAAACTGGGCATCGACACGGCCGCTCTCGACGGCGCGCTCGGAGAGATATCGGAGAACGGCCTGCTTCGACGACGCCTCAACGCGGTTGAAGAACAGGGCACGGCTAAAGAAAGCGCTCAGGGAGTCCGATTGCGCAGCGTCATCACTCAGCACCTTGCGGATAGCGTTGACATCGCTCGTCTCCAAGAAGAAATCGGCCTCGCGGACGGGCACGGGCAACTTGACGTTGAGCGGCACCGTTGTGAACACGTAGTCGATGTGCGAAAAGTCGAGCGTTCCCACGCGGGCGACGTCGCATGTCTCAATCGACTCGATATACATACCAAACTGCTTGCGGTACTGGTGCTCGAGCATACGGGCGCTTCCCGCTCCCGAGGCGCACACGATCAGGATGCGTTTGCGACGCGGCTGGTCGGCTTGCTGCTCGAGGGCCAGGGCAAATGCCATGGCGATGTAGCCGAGCTCTTCATCAGAGGGCTGGCTGCCAAAATGACGCTCGAGTACCTGCGAGGTGCCAGCTGCCATCGAATAGGCCAACGGAAACCTCGTCTTGATATCGGGCAGCATGGGGTTATCCATATGCATGTGATATTCAAGGCGATAGCCCAGAGGGCCGATATGCCGAGCAAGGTTCATGCGAAGTTCAAGATCGCCGCTAAAGTCAAACCTAAACTCATCGTTGACCGCACGCACCATCTCGGAAGCAATCTCCCACATCTCATCTGAGATAACGGCAGAGCCCTTCTCGGGCACGCCCGTGCCCCTGCCGAGCAAATGGATTGCGATAAAGGCAACCTCTTCTCGGGGCATGCTCACGCCCAGGGCATCCTTGATGTTTGCGGCAATCTGGAAAGCCGCGGCGTATTCGCGCGTTCCCTCCAGTTTTTGAACGTCCGATTCTGCAGCTGGGACATAGCAGCCCTGCTCGATGCGGCCAAGAGCGATGTAAAGATGCATGATGAGATTGCGGGATGCCAGCGAGCTCACCGTGACGGGCGAGGCCGTCAGGGCATCGTCCACACATGCGGCGATGGCCCGCAGGCGCTCGGCGAGCTTTGCATCGTCGGTGTCGGGCAACACGGGCCTCACCAGCGAGGCGAGGCACAGGCGCCGTTGCGACTCCCCGCCCGCAACGCGGATTCCGTAGCGTGGGCGCTTTTCGAGCGTTAAGTCAAATTGGGCGAGTTTCTGCTCTACCAGACGCATGTCATTGGACAGAGTTCGCGCCGAAACGTAGAGTAAATCCGCATACTCCTCAATCGTCACCCACTGGGACCGCATGAGGAGGTCGTTAAGAAGGAAGGACACACGGCCGTCGCGCGTATCAGGAATGCCCGGATGAGCCAGAGCCGCACCGTCTAGCAAGCGAGCAAGCTCATCTGCACGTGCAACATCGATACGATACTGCCCCTTGCTGCCAACGATGCGTGCAACCCCTGCAAGGTTGTCGTTTGCGCGATGGATATAGTTTCTCACGGCGCGTTCGCTTACCTCGAGACGCTTGGCAAGTACCGCGACAGCGACAGGCTGAGCGTCCTCGATCATATTTACAAGCTGCTTGACGCGAGCATCCATGTCCTCCTCCTTTCCCTGCGTCTAGTCTAACGCGGTAAAGAATGACACTCCACGTCGCGCTCGTTCCGCCAACTCGGAACAGGTTGCGGGGAGTCCAGCTGAGCTATGGAGAGCCTGGGGAGAGGGCCCGAAGGCAATGCGTCGGTGTGGGATGCGCCTTCCCAGCCATTGGGCAGTCATTGGGGACAGACTTAAATGAGTAGTCGTTGGGGACGTTCTTGTTTGACTAGTCGTTTAAGAACGTCCCCAATGACTATTAAGGACTGTCCCAAGCTGCCGGCAGGAAAGGACCGTCCCCAAGTGCCGGGTTTGTCCCCAATGACTAGGTGAATAGCAAAAGCCCCGCAGTCGGAGCGGACTGCAGGGCTCATGAAGAGAAGTAGTTTGTGGGCGCTTTGCCTGGCGCCCACGAGAGAGGCAACGGAGTAGGGACTACTCGTGGATGCGGGTACCGGAGAGGCCGGCCATGGTCTCGGCGGCCTTGTCCAGGGCGCCGATGATGCAGGTGCGGCCCTTGCGGGAGCGGGCGAACTTGATGGCGGCGCGGACCTTGGGCTCCATGGAGCCCTTGCCGAACTGGCCCTCGTCGGCCAGGCGCTCGGCCTCGTCGGCGGTGAGGTCCTCGAGCTCCTCCTGGTCGGGCTTGCCGAAGTTGATGGCGACGTGCTCGACGGCGGTCAGCAGGAACAGGACGTCGGCGTCGCAGTCCTCGGCCAGCAGCTCGCCGCCCAGATCCTTGTCGATAACGGCGGGAACGCCCTTGTAGCAGCCCTTGTTCTCGTAGTCGCGGACGACGGGGATGCCGCCGCCACCGCAGGCGATGACGATGAACTCGTTGTCGAGCAGGTTGAGGATGGAGTCAGCCTCGACGATCTTCTTGGGATCGGGGGAGGCGACGACGCGACGCCAGCCGCGGCCGGAGTCCTCGACGAAGACCTTGGAGGGATCCTCGGCCATGAACTCCTTGGCCTGCTCCTCGGTGTAGAAGGGGCCGATCGGCTTGGTCGGGTTCTTGAACGCGGGGTCGTCCGGATCGCACTCGATCTGGGTGACGACGGTGGCGGCGTGCCAACGCTTATAGCGCTTGTGCATCTCGCGGCCGATGCCCTGCTGCAGGTGATAACCAATGTAGCCCTGGGACATGGCGCCGCACTCGGGCAGCGGCATCTCGGGGGTGCCGATGGCATCGTGGGCGGCGGCGAAGGCGTTCTGGATCATGCCGACCTGCGGGCCGTTGCCGTGGGTGATGATGATCTCGTTGCCCTGCTCGATGAGGCCGAGGAGAGCGTGGGCGGTGTTGCTCACGGCCTCGATCTGCTCGACGGGGTTGTTGCCGAGGGCGTTGCCGCCGAGGGCGACGACAATACGATCGGGCTTTCCGTACGGTTTACTCATAGTGTTCGTTCACTTCCCAGCTACTAGCGAAGCGTCGCGTACATCATGGCCTTAATGGTATGCATGCGGTTCTCGGCCTCCTGGAACACGCGAGACTGCGCGCTCTCAAAGACCTCGTCGGAAACCTCCATCTCGGTCACGCCGAACTTCTCGGCAATCTCGGCGCCGATGGTGGTCTGCGTATCGTGGAAGCTCGGCAGGCAGTGCATAAAGATGGCGCCGGGGTTTGCCTTGGCCATGACCTCGGGCGTTACTCGATAGGGAGAGAGAAGATCGATTCGGCTCTTCCACAGCTCCTCAGCCTGGCCCATACCGACCCAAACGTCCGTATAGATCACGTCTGCATCCTTGACGCCCTCGTCGATATCCTCAGTGAGCTGGATCGTGCAGCCATTCTGAGCGGCGATCTCCTGGCAGCGCTCAAGAAGCTCGGGATCGAAGTGCGTGGCGCCCTCGACATCGCCCTTGGGTCCGCAGGAGCAGAAGTTAATGCCGAGCTTGGCGCAGATAACCATCAGGGAGTCGCTGACGTTGCCCTGCTCCTTGCCCATATAGGTGAGCTTCATGCCGCGCGTGTCGCCAAACTCCTCACGCATGGTAAGAATGTCGGCAAGGGCCTGGGTGGGATGGTACTCGTTGGTCAGACCGTTCCAGACGGGAACGCCAGCCTTGGCGGCAAGCTCCTCGACGATTGACTGGTCGGAGCCGCGATACTCAATACCGTCATACATGCGACCGAGCACGCGGGCGGTATCCTCGATGGACTCTTTCTTGCCCATCTGCGACGAGCCGGGGTCGAGGTAGGTCACGCCCATACCCAGGTCCATACCGCCGACCTCGAAGGCACAGCGCGTGCGCGTTGAGGTCTTCTCAAACAGCAGGACAATGTTCTTGCCCTCGAGAAAGCGGTGCGGATAACCGGCGCGCTTCATATCCTTGAAGTTCTTTGAGAGGTCGAGCATGTACTCGATTTCCTCGGACGTAAAGTCAAGCAGGGTAAGAACGCTTCGACCAGAAAGATTAAGAGCCATGATTTGAGTCCTTTCGGTTGTTGGAACACACAAGGAGGGATGGGCGGCGCAGACCACACGCGCCGCCCAGATACGCTAACGCTGACTAGATTTCCTCACGCCAGAACGGCATGGTCATGCAACGCGGGCCGCCGCGACCGCGAGAAAGCTCCTCGGAGGGAGCGACGAGCAGCTCGACGCCAGCCTTGTAAAGAGCATCGTTGGTTACAACGTTGCGCTCATACACGCAGACCTTGCCCGGTGCGACCGCAAGAGTGTTGGAACCATCGTTCCACTGCTCACGGGAAGCCTCGATCGGATCGCCACCACCGCACTCAATCATGGTGATATGGTCCATACCCGTCGCAAGCTCGAGGATATGCTGCAGGGTGCCCTCGAGTTCCTCGATATGCACCTCCCCCTCCGAATCGCCCTTGGTCAGGCGGTAGGCACGAAGCGTCTGGTAGATGCCGGGATAGACCGTGAACTTATCGCGATCGACCTGCGTGCAGACGGTGTCGAGGTGCATGTAGGCATAGCCGTGCGGAATCTTGATGGCATAGATGTTCTCGATCTCGGCCTCATCGGAACCCCAGAACATATTCTTGGCGAGCTCATCGATGGCTGCAGTCTGGGTGCGCTCGGAAATACCGATGGCGAGCGTCTTGGCGTTGATGTTGAGGATATCGCCGCCCTCGATATGCCACTCGCTGTTGTGGTCATACCAAATGGGGCTACCAGCGTAATCAGGATGGTTACGCAGCACCGTTTCGTAGAAGATTACCTCGCGATTGCGCTGATTCCAGTACATGCGGTTCATGGTAGCGCCCTTGCCCACGACAGCCAGAGGGTCACGGGAGAAATACGAGGCCGGCATGGGGAACAGCACCATATCGTCGCCCTTCAGCTCGTCGCCGTCCAGGCTGGCAAGAGAGCCGCCGACATGCGGGATCTCGAGGTCGCGCACATACAGTCCGCCCATAGCTGTGAGGACAAATTCCTTGTTGTCCTTGATGGAATCGAGCTTCTCGACAACCGCCTGGCGAAGAGCGGCGTTCTTGATACCCGACTCGTTCATGAACTTTCCCATGAACTCCGCACGCGCGCCCTCGACCTTATCAAACGTCTCGGCAACCAGGTCTTCCATATAGACGACCTCGGCGCCAGCGCCGCGAAGAAGGTCGGTAAACTGATCGTGCTCTTTCTGGGCATAGTCCAGATAGAACGCGTCGTGAATCCAAACGCGGTCGAAATCCTCCGCCTTCATGTTTACAAGATCCATACCGGGGCGATGGACGCACACCTTCTTAAGGGCGCCAATCTCGCTATGAACGTTCAGTCCTTTGTTCATCTCTATCCTTCTTTCTTACAACTGTATGTAAGGTTTTGCTTTTACGGCAAGGGGATAAGGCCCGAAACCGCAGTGAATGCCATGCAGATAACGCTCACGACCAGGAAGAATTTCCAAGCAACCTTCCACCACTGGCCAAGCGGAATCTTGCAGACGCCAAGACCGGCAACGAGCATCGCGCTTGTTGGCGAAATGAGAGACATGGCCGCGCTGCCCATGGAAAGACCCGTAACTGCAGCCTCGGGGTTTAAGCCCATCAGCTCAACAAGCGGGCCAAAAATTGGAATCGTAAGAGCAGCGATACCCGAAGAGCTCGGAACGAGGATCGACAGAAGGTTATCCACGACATAGAGGATGCTCGTAAAGATAACGGCTGGAACTCCAGTGAGAGCCGTGGCGAGCGTATTGAGAATCGTATCGATGATGAGGCCGTCATTGGCGATTACGAGGATTCCGCGGGCAAGTCCAACAACGATGGCAGAGAACGCGAAATCTGCAATTCCCTTAACGAACTCGCCAGCGATCTCCTTCTCATTCATCCCGGAAACAACACCAGAAAGAAGGGCCATGGCCAAGAAAATCGCAGAGATTTCGTTCATGTACCAGCCCTGGGCTACCAGGCCCCAAATGATAGCGCCAAGTCCAAGCACGAAAATAACCATGACGGCTTTTTGCTTAGCGGTGAACTCGCTATCGAGGAGGTTCTCATCCGCGCCAAACTCTTTGCGTTTCTCGATATCATCGTGGAAAGCGGGGGACGCTTCGGGGTTTTTCTTAACCTTGAGGGCATACATTACAACCCATGCGACGGCAACCGCCGTGAGCACGGCAAGGGCAATAGTACGCAACCAAAGCTGGGGGTTGCCCTGGATACCGAGGATGCCCTGGGAAATCAGGACGTTGAACGGATTGACGGTAGATGCGATGTATCCGATACGGGCACCCACAAACACCGTCATGAACGCTGTAATTGAGTCGAAGCCCATGGCCATCATGATCGGCATAAGAATCGCAAAGAACGGAAGCGTCTCCTCTGCCATACCAAAGGTGCTGCCGCCCAAGGCAAAAAGCACCATTAGGATCGGAATGATGAGGACGTCCTTGCTCTTGAACTTCTTCACCACTCGGGCGACGCCGCTCGTGATGGCTCCGGTCGCCGTGATGACCTGGAAGGAACCTCCCACGATCATAATGAATGCAACGACCTCGACCGCTTGCTGGATGCCGATCGCAGGGGCCTCAAGTACTTCGAAGATGCCTTGGCGAAGATCGACCTCGTTGCCGTCCTCGTCCGTATAGACCTTATCGACAGGCTCATAGGTGCCCGAGACCGTTACCTCGCGACCGTTAACCTCCTGGCGCTCAAACGAACCCGAAGGCACGACCCAGGTCAGAACGGCAAATACGGCCATCAAGACGAGAATGATGGTGTACACGTGCGGGACTCGAGGAGTGCGCTTCTTTTCTGTCTCTGCCATCTCTCCTCCTTAATTCAGGGTTTTTCGTTGCCGGCAAAGCCATTGTGTCATCGCGCAAAACACCCTTCCGTCTCTTCGCCCGCCAACGAAGCGCATCAACCCGTAAACGGATTTCAGATTGATGTAATTTGTCAATTTGCTATCTAAATTGATGTTTAACATCAATTACTAAGCCGGTTCGTGCCATTCACCTGTGACAGATATGATGTAAATTTAATCAAACTCGTAATGTGCCACTATGGAAGCAATAAATACTCACCGCCAAAGCGAGGTCACATGTCCGCATTGCATGTTCAAAATGAAATAGGAAAGCTAAAAAAGGTGCTTCTGCACTGTCCCGGCCCCGAAACGCGCAACTACCCCGACGGGCAGTTCAATCGGGTCTTTACGTTGCGTCCGTCTAGCAGCTCATTCGATCTTGATAAAGCCCTTAGGGAGCATCATGCTTACTCGGCGATGCTCGAGCACGAAGGGGTAGAGATTCTCTATCTTGAAAACCTTCTTACCGAAGCCCTTGATGCGACAGAGCAAGCGCGTCGCTCTTTTATCGATAGCTACATTTCAGAATGCGGCGCGCGGGGCATTGAGCTCGAGTCTGCCATTCGCGAGTATCTCGAGCGCATCGAAGGCTCCCGCGCCCTTGCTCAAGCAGCAGTCAACGGCATCCGCTACTCCCAGGTCTTCAACACAGATAAAGAGGTGTTCAGCCTCACGAAACTGACGGCAGACGCATACTCACCTGACGATCTTCTCGTAAGCCCCCTTAACACCATGTGGTTCACACGCGATCCGGCGAGCGTCATCGGCGAAGGCGTTACGCTCAACCACATGTACTGGCCAGAGCGCAACCGTGAGGTTATCGCCTACAAAACGATTTTTACCTATCACCCAGATTTCCGCGAGACCCCTCAGTTCTTCAAGCATGAATCGACTTACCACATTGAAGGCGGCGACCTGCACAACCTCAACAGCGAAAACATAGCCGTTGGAATCTCGCAACGAACCGAGCCGGCGGCGATAGACACTTTAGCAAATAACTTGCTGTGGGATGAGAACTCGACTATTGAGTCCGTATGGGCCATTCAGGTCCCCTACGATGACCTCTGCATTCATCTCGACACATATTTCACTCGCGTTGACTACGAGACATTCCTCGTTGCTCGGGAGCTTCTCGACCAAGCGCGAGTCTACCGCATTACGCGGGGCAGATCGGAAGGGACAACCCGTGCGTGTCATGTCGCAGGCGGACTGAAAGAAGCGTTGCGATTAGCCCTAGGTTCAAGTTCGTTGCAGTTTATCCTTTGCGGTGGCTCAAATCCCGGAGCAGCAGAGGTCGAAAGGACCAACAATGCCACAAGCACCCTTTGTTTGGAGCCAGGCAAGGTCTGCGTATACGAAGAAAACGCCGAAACCAACAAAGCGCTGGAGCAGGCCGGTATTGACCTTATTCCCATCTCTATCTTTGAGCTGACAAACGGCTTTGGCGGCCCCAACTGCCTCTGCCTCCCCCTCGTCCGCACTTCATAACATGGGAACGGGTCAAAACATAAAGGCGCTTCGCAAGCGCGACCAGCTAACGCAGGAGGAGTTCGCAGCACTCATCGGCGTCTCCAAAGAAACGGTATGCCGCTGGGAAAAGGACCGCTATGCAATCCGCCGCTCAACGTTACTCAAGATAGTATCGAAATTTAACCTGCAGCTCGATGACCTCACATCTGAAACCGCAGGGCTAGCCGCAAGGCTCGACCACGAGGAGCGGAAGGGGGAATCCAGAGAAGTTATTACTGATTCCCTTTGCGATGTATTTAAAATCCAGATGAATGGAGGCAGAACGGGACTTAAACAAACCGGAACAACCGCGCTTCCCTCATCCGTATTCAAGAAACATCGCGGGTGCTTCTTTGTTCAAATGGACACGTCCGCCATGTCCAAATGCTATCCGATTGGATCTCATCTCCTCGTGGATCCCAGTCTGAAACCCTGGAACGGATGCTCCGTCCTCGCTTTGGCCGATAATTCGAGAATCGTCATACGGCGTTATAGCACCGGCACAAACACCGTGATGCTCTCATCCCACTCATATCGCACATCGGAACCGGATATTGTGCTGGACAAACGCCGAATTAGGATTCTGGGAATCATCGTCTGGTTTCAGGCATCCCATGATCTGAGCATCTAACCAAATTTGCTCTTGTTTACCCCCTGCACACATCTCAAACAGCAAAAGCCCCGCAGTCGGAGCGGACTGCAGGGCTCATGAAGAGAGGCTAGTTTGTGGGCGCCTTGCCTGGCGCCCACGGGAGAGGCAACGGAGTAGAGGCTACTCGTGGATGCGGGTACCGGAGAGGCCGGCCATGGTCTCGGCGGCCTTGTCCAGGGCGCCGATGATGCAGGTGCGGCCCTTGCGGGAGCGGGCGAACTTGATGGCGGCGCGGACCTTGGGCTCCATGGAGCCCTTGCCGAACTGGCCCTCGTCGGCCAGGCGCTCGGCCTCGTCGGCGGTGAGGTCCTCGAGCTCCTCCTGGTCGGGCTTGCCGAAGTTGATGGCGACGTGCTCGACGGCGGTCAGCAGGAACAGGACGTCGGCGTCGCAGTCCTCGGCCAGCAGCTCGCCGCCCAGATCCTTGTCGATAACGGCGGGAACGCCCTTGTAGCAGCCCTTGTTCTCGTAGTCGCGGACGACGGGGATGCCGCCGCCACCGCAGGCGATGACGATGAACTCGTTGTCGAGCAGGTTGAGGATGGAGTCAGCCTCGACGATCTTCTTGGGATCGGGGGAGGCGACGACGCGACGCCAGCCGCGGCCGGAGTCCTCGACGAAGACCTTGGAGGGATCCTCGGCCATGAACTCCTTGGCCTGCTCCTCGGTGTAGAAGGGGCCGATCGGCTTGGTCGGGTTCTTGAACGCGGGGTCGTCCGGATCGCACTCGATCTGGGTGACGACGGTGGCGGCGTGCCAACGCTTATAGCGCTTGTGCATCTCGCGGCCGATGCCCTGCTGCAGGTGATAACCAATGTAGCCCTGGGACATGGCGCCGCACTCGGGCAGCGGCATCTCGGGGGTGCCGATGGCATCGTGGGCGGCGGCGAAGGCGTTCTGGATCATGCCGACCTGCGGGCCGTTGCCGTGGGTGATGATGATCTCGTTGCCCTGCTCGATGAGGCCGAGGAGAGCGTGGGCGGTGTTGCTCACGGCCTCGATCTGCTCGACGGGGTTGTTGCCGAGGGCGTTGCCGCCGAGGGCGACGACAATACGATCGGGCTTGCCAAGAGGCTTAGACATTGCTGGAATCCTTTCTGTAAAAGGCCTACAACCCATTAATAACCCGCGTCCGTGCAATACGCGAGTTTATTAAGGTTTATATTCTCTTTATCGCTCATTTTATTCATTTTGAAAATAGTTTAACGGTGAACGGTCGTTTTTACCCGCTCAGCGTAAAGAAGCACAGCTCACACATGTTTACGTCATCTACGTGCGACTTTATTTAATTAGAGCAGAGATTAGGCTGGATTATGCAAACTATATCTTTGCTAAACACATAACGGACACTGCAATTATTTACTCGCACTATACGAGATTCTATGCATTTGCAAGACAAGTATGCACCCCTGCAATAACACGGGGCTTTTCATCCAACAAAAGGGATAGCCAATCGCGCTTCACCCCGCGGCAAGCGACTGTGAACCAGTTGTGCTGTGCCCAAGCGTCCAAAAAATCTAAACAGGGATATTGCTTCGGCTCCCGAAGCGTGATACTTTAGCCGAGTACAGCACGGGCTGGGGCGGCAGGCATCTGTCGTGAAGTTTGGGTTCGGCGACCCCGTGGCTGTCTTCTCCTTTATCCGCCAGCGAGCCCCTTGAGCGACGGATTGAGGAGGTCCTTACTATGACAAAAATGCTCAAGATTACGCTGAATGGTGAGACGTTTCTCGCCGACATGCTCTGGGACAAAGCGCCCGAAGCATGCAGACTGTTCGAGGCGTCCTGTCCGGTCGAGTCGCGCATCTTCTCGGCAAAGATCTGCGATGCCGAGGTGACCTATCCTGTATCGGGCCCCATCGCCAACTACGAGCGCATCGAGAATCCCGTCTTTAACGAGCCGGCGGGTGCGGTGAGCTGGTACGGCGGCTGGTCTTCGATCTGCATCTTCTTTGATGTTTGCGAGCCTTTTGGCACCTGCAACATGTTTGCCCGCATCTGCGAGGCCGACCGCGAGCGCTTTGCCACCGCTTGTCGCAACATTTGGGACAATCAGGGCATGTACATCAAAAACGAAATCGTCGAGAGCGAAGCGGAGGCCTAAAGATGATGAATATCGACACCCTGTTTGTACTCGACCTTGCAGAGTACACCACTTCGCTAGAAGCCCTTGCCGACCAAATGATGCTTGAGGAGCCGCGCGATATCGACTATATGCGTCGCCGCAAGCTCGACACTGGCCGCGAGTTCGCAGTATGGAACTTTACCGTCGGCTACTGCATGAACGCTGCCGACGCCCTTTCGCTCCTGCGCGCCCAGGCAGCCGAGAACGTCAACGGCAACACCGCCGACTTGGCCACCCTCAACAACAGCGCCGCGCGCCTGTGCGCCGAGCAGGGCGTGCGCATAGCCGACAAGACGACGCTGAAGATGATGCGCGA
>DXLR01000060.1:0-19211 GCA_019414625.1 Collinsella sp. | reverse complement strand
CATCTTGCCTGGGGTGACGGCGACCGCGATATGCGCGCCGACCTGGATAGGCTGGTGGCGCGCGGCTATCGCGGAGTTGTTTCGGCCGAGACCTATGACGGGCGCTATTTTGCCGACCCCGCAGCTGCCGATGCGCAGGTGATGGCAGAGTATCGTCGTGCGATTGGCGCCTAGGTGGGGTCGGGCTGCGGTAACCTACCCTATGTTTCCAGATGAATACGGTGTGAGCGGCTGCGACGGATTTTCCCCGCAAGCACTCTAGTATGCTAAAGTACCCAGAAGACCGGCGGAGCTACGCCGGTCTTCTGCTCTATATGAAACACAGCATGAGGAGGCTCACCAGATGACGGCCACACCGTGGGGATTTCGGGACATATTGCCCGATGAGGCTCAGGCGCGCGAGGAGATTGCGCTGACGGTGAAGGGCTGCTTTAGGGAGCATCATTACCTGCCGGTCGAGACGCCGCTGCTCGAGGACAAGGGTTCGCTCGAGGAAGGCGGCCGCATTGCGGACACGCCGTTTAAGCTCTTTGATGACGACGGTCGCCTGCTGGTGGTCCGTCCCGACAACACATTGCCGATCGTGCGTCTGGTTTCGACCCGCATGCGCGCGGCCGACCTGCCCCTACGCCTTCGCTACGAGGCGCCGGTGGTTCGTGAGTGCCAGCGCAATGCCGGCGGCTCGCGCCAGTTTACACAGCTGGGCTTTGAGCTTATCGGTGCGGGCGACACCGCGGGCGATATCGAGATTGTCTCGCTCGTGGCCGAGGCGGTGCGCAAGCTGGCGCTGCCCGATGCGCGCATTATCGCAGGTAGCGTGCGTCCGTTTAAGGAGCTGCTCGCGGCGTGCGAGGATCGCGAGCTGGCTGCCGAGGCCCTGCGCTGCGTGCACGCCAACGACTTTGTGGGCCTCGATGCCCGCGTGGCGGCAAGCGCCGAGTCCGATGCCGTCAAGGTTGCCATTAGCGAGCTGCCGCGCTTGCACGGCGGCGCCGAGGTACTCGACCGCGTCGATGTGCTTCTGGCGGCGGCGGGCATCGTCGCGCCGCTCACGAGTGAGCTGCGTGCTCTGGTCGAGGGCCTGGCTCCTGGGGACGCCCAGGTGCTGTCGTTCGACTTCTCCATCATGAACTCTTTCGATTACTACACGGGCCTGGTCTTTAAGGCCTATGCCGGCGGCCTGCCTGACCCGGTCGGTTCGGGCGGCCGCTACGACTCCATCTTTACCGGCGCATTTGGCGACGGCATCGAGGTGCCGGCGGCGGGTTTCGCCTTTTCGCTCGAGCGTCTGGAGGCCGCGCGCACCTCGGCCGAGGACGCCGCCCCCGATGGCGACCACGCCGTGGGTCGTGGCGCCGAGGGCCCGCTACGCATCGCCGTGCCCAAGGGCTCGCTCAAGGCCGACACGCTCGACGTGCTCGAGGCCGCGGGCTTGGATGTCTCGGAGTTGCGCGACCCCGGCCGTCACCTGATCGTGCGCGGCCGCGACACGCGTGCCGGCGAGGGCACGGTCGGCGATATCGAGTTTGTCATCGTGCGTCCCAGCGACGCGCCCGCTTTTGTGGGCTGTGGCGGTGCCGACTGCGGCATCTGCGGTTGGGACTCGCTTATCGAGGCAGACCTCAACCTGCTGCAGCTGGTCGATCTGGGCTACGGCCTGTGCGCGTTTATCGAGGCAGAGCCCGCGTGGCGCGCTGGTCAGGCCGAGCGCAACTATGCCCGTCGCGGGTCGCTTCGCGTGGCCACCAAGTATCCGCGCATCGCGAGCACCTGGTATGCCGAGCGCGGCGTGAACGCCGACATCGTTTCGCTGCACGGCAACATCGAGCTGGGCCCCATCGTCGGCATGACCGATCGCATCGTGGATATTACCGCCACGGGCGCCACGCTGCGCGATAACGACCTCGTTATTACTGGTCGCATCGTGGACTGCACGGCCCGCTTCTTTGTCAATCCGGGCGCCGCACGTCTGGACCCGCGCGTACGCAATCTGGCAGATCGCCTGGCCGCGGCTGTTAAGGACAAGCATTTTGAGCCCGTTGCGGGCTCGGCACAATAGCGCGAGCACGCACGGGCGCCCCAACGTCCGGGCGGCGGGCCGACTGGCGCCGCCGCCCGATCTCTCGTTTTTCGAACACAACCTCGACCGATAGGGGATACCGAAATGAAGACCATCAAGCTTGCTCCCGGTGAGCGCCTCGTTACCAACCAGCTCAACCGCAAGGGCGTGCTGCCGCAAAACATCATCGACGCCGCCCGCGATATCGTGGCCAACGTGCGTGCCAACGGCGATGCCGCGGTGCGCGATTACTGTCAGCGTTTTGACGGCGTTGAACTGCAGAGCTTCCGTCTGCCGCAAGAGCAGATCGATGCCGCGCTCGAAGGCCTCGATCCCGCTTTTGTCGCGGCGCTCGAAAAGGCTGCACGCCAGATTCGCGAGTTCCACCAGCGCGAGGTCGAGCAGAGCTGGTTTACCACGCGCCCGGACGGCACGATGCTCGGCGTTAAGGTGACCCCGCTTGCTGCGGCCGGTATCTACGTGCCGGGCGGTCGCGCGCAGTACCCCTCCACCGTGCTCATGAACGCCATTCCCGCCAAGGTGGCCGGCGTCAAGCGCGTGGTCATGGTGACCCCGCCGCAAAAGAATGGCCTGATCAGCCCCTACACGCTTGCCGCTGCCAAGCTCGGCGGCGTGGACGAAATCTATATGGTGGGCGGCGCCCAGGCCGTGGCCGCGCTGGCGTACGGTACCGAGACCATTCCGCGTGTCGACAAGATTACCGGCCCGGGCAACGCCTTTGTTGCCGCTGCCAAGCAGATTGTCTCGGGCGATGTGGGAATCGACATGGTCGCCGGTCCGTCCGAGGTCTGCGTGCTGGCCGATGCCACGGCCAAGCCCATGGTGGTCGCGGCCGACCTGATGGCCCAGGCCGAGCATGATCCGCTGGCGGCCTGCTATCTGGTGACCTGCGACGAGCAGTTTGCGCGTGAGGTTGAGGCAGGTATCGACATCCTGGTGGCGCAGTCGCCGCGCGCCGAGATCACGCGCGCCTCGCTCGATAGCGAGGGCACCATCGTGGTGGCCGCCGACATGGCTGCCGCCGTCGAGGCCGTGAACACCGTGGCGCCTGAGCACCTTGAGCTGCACTGCAAGGATGCGATGGGCCTGCTCGGCGGCATTCGCAACGCCGGCGCCATCTTTGTGGGCGCTTGGAGCTCCGAGCCGCTCGGCGATTATGTTGCCGGCCCCAACCACACGCTGCCGACCGGCGGCACGGCCATGTTCTCCAATCCGCTTTCGGTCGAAGAGTTCGTCAAGCGCTCGAGTGTCATTTGCTATACACCCGAGGGCCTGCTCTCCGATGCTCCTGCCACGCAGCGTCTAGCCGAGGCCGAGGGTCTGTGGGCACACGCGCTTTCGGCCGCGCTGCGCCGCCGCGTGTTGGAGCAGGGTGAGGATGCCGTGAGCGCCGCGTCGCTGGCTGCGGCCGACCTGACTAAGGTCGCCTGGCCGGGCGACGCTGTGGAGACGGTTGCCGAGGGAGTGAACCTGGCGGCTGCAAGCGCGGATGTTGCCGGCGTGACCGGCAAGGAGGTCTAATATGGCCGAGCTGACGCCCCGCATGAAGGAGCTCGTCCAGCCTTACCTGGCCGGTATTGAGCCCTACGATCCTAACTTTACGCCCACGCGCATCAATCTTTCGGCCAACGAGAACACCTATCCCGTGCCGGCCGGCGTGCGCGAGGCAATCGATGCAGCCCTGGTTGCCACGCCGCTCAACCGTTATCCCGATCCCATGTCCAACGACCTGCGCGACGAGCTGGCCGCTTGGCATGGTGTGGCTCGCGAGAGTATCTGCGTGGGAAACGGCGGCGACGAGCTGCTCTATAACTACCTGCTGTCGTTTGGCGGCGCGGGGCGGACCCTGCTCAACTGCCCGCCGTGCTTTAGCGAGTATGCGTTCTTTGCGTCTCTGTGCCAGACCGAGGTGCGCGACGTGTGGCGCGATCCGGTGACCTTTGAGCTTGACCAGGCAGCCGTACTTGCGGCAGCGCCCGAGTGCAGCCTGGCGATCGTGACCTCGCCCAACAATCCCACGGGCGACGTGGCACCGCTCGACTATGTCGCGGCGCTGTGCGATGCGTGCCCTGGCATGGTCATGGTCGACGAGGCCTACGTTGAGTTTGCCGACGATTCGTTTGGCGCGGCCACCACGGCGCAGGGACTTATCGCCGAGCATCCCAACCTGGTGATTCTGCATACGTTGTCCAAGGCGTTTGGCGCTGCCGGTACGCGTCTGGGTTACGTGATCGCGGCACCCGAGGTCATCGACGTGTTCGCGGCGATTCGCCAGATCTATTCGGTCAACGTGCTGAGCCAGGCCGCCGCGCTTGCCTGCGTGCGTGCCCGCGATACGTACGCGCCTGTGGTGGCACAGGTTGCATCCGAGCGTGAGCGCGAGCTGTGTGCCCTGCGCGCAATGGCTGCCAAGGGCCTGCCCGTGGAGGCATGGCCGAGCGCGGCGAACTTTGTGCTCGTGCGCACGCCGCACGCCACGCGCGTGCGCGAGCGCCTGCGCGACGAGTACTCGATTTTGGTGCGCGACTTTAGCTACGCACCGGGGCTTGCGGACTGCCTGCGCATTACCGTGGGTACGCCGCGGGAAAACGACGAGGTGCTGGCTGCGTTTGCCGCGCTGGTGAAGGAGGAGATGTAGATGGGCCGTTATGCCGAGGTGACCCGCAAGACAGGCGAAACCGACATTGTCGTTAAGCTCGACCTGGACGGGACCGGCGTGTGCGATATCTCGACCGGCGTGCCGTTTTTCGACCATATGCTCAACGCTTTTGGCCGCCATGGCCTGTTCGATCTGACGGTGCACGCGGTGGGCGACGTGGAGGTCGACGCGCACCATACCGTCGAGGACACGGGCATTGTGCTGGGCGAGGCGTTTTGCCAGGCGCTGGGTGACAAGGCGGGCATTACGCGCTTTGCCGACGCGGCGATTGCCATGGACGAGACGCTCGTGATGGCCGCCGTTGATATTTCGGGCCGCGGGCAGGCCTACTGCGAGCTGCCCGTGCCAACCGAGCGCGTGGGTAGCTTTGATACTGAGCTAGCCGTCGAGTTCTTCTATGCCTTCGCGCGTGACGCCAAGCTCACGCTGCACGTGCGCGAGCTGGCGGGCGGTAACTCGCATCACATTATCGAGGCCGCCTTTAAGGCCGTGGGCCGCACGATGCGTCACGCCTGCGAGCTCGATCCCCGCGTGCAGGGCATCCCCAGCACTAAGGGCTCGCTGTAACCGCTGCAACCGCCGTAAGGGCAAAAACCACCACAAAGGGGACAGGCACCTTCGTGGTGGTTTTGGATGATGAGAAGTGGAGGGGTCGCGTGGGCGAACCGAAGATCGTGGTGGTCGACTACCACAAGGGTAACTTGTCGAGCGTCGTGCGCGGGCTTGCGCGCGCCGGTGCTGCCGCCTGCACGTCGGACGATCCGGAGCAGATCCGCAATGCCGACGGCCTGGTCATCCCGGGCGTGGGCGCGTTCTATGACGCGATTGCCTTTATGCGCCAGAGCGGCGAGGAGGTGGCCGTGCTCGATGCCGTTGCCGCCGGAACTCCGCTGCTCGGCATCTGCCTGGGCCTTCAGCTATTTTTTGAGCGCGGCAACGAGGGCGTGCCTACGGACGAGGGCACGGACGCGGACGACGATGCCTCCGAGCAGGCCGGTGGTCCCTGGGTCGATGGCCTGGGCATTATGCGCGGTTCGTGCACGCGCTTGGAGTCGAGCCGCCTGAAGGTGCCGCACGTGGGCTGGGACCAGGTGCACATGACGCCTGCCGGTGCGGCCGATCCGCTGCTTGCAGGTTTTGCCGAGGGTGCCAACATGTACTTCACCCACAGCTACGCGGTGGCCGACGACGCCGATGCCGCCGATGTGCTGGCGCGCACGCACTATACGCGGAGCTTCCCATGCATTGTGCACCATGGCAACGTGTGGGGCTGCCAGTTCCATCCCGAGAAATCCTCCGCGCTGGGTCAGCGCATCCTTAAGAACTTCGTCAACATCGTCGAGGAGTTTGGCCGATGATCCTGTTTCCCGCAATCGATCTGATCGACGGCAAGGTCGTGCGCCTGGAGCGCGGCAACCGTAGCCGCTGCAAGGTATATTCCGACGACCCCATGGCCGTTGCCCGCTCGTTTGCCGAGCAGGGCGCAAGCTGGGTGCACGTCGTCGACCTGTCCGCCGCCTTTGGCGAGGACGAGGACGCGTGCGCTGCCAACTCGGCGGCGATTAAGGCTATCTGCGGCGTCGACGGCCTGTCCGTGGACGTGGGCGGCGGCGTCCGCTCGCTCGCGCGCATCGACGAGCTGGCTGGCTTCGGGGCACGCCGTATCGCACTGGGCACCGTACTGGTGACCGAGCCGGGTTTTGCCGAGGTGGCGGCGCAGGGCTTTGGCGAGCTGCTGGTAGCGGATATCGCCGCGCGCGATGGCCAGGTCAAGGTGAACGGCTGGCGCGATGGCGCGGGTGTGGCGCTCGACGATGCCGTGGCGCAGCTCACCGAGCTGGGTTTTAAGCATCTGGTGTATACCGACATCGCGCGTGATGGCATGCAGACGGGCATCGACGTGGCGGCGTATCGCCATGTGGCCGAGGTCGCGGGTTTTCCCGTCGTGGCTTCGGGCGGCATCTCGACGCTCGACGATATCCGCGCGCTTGCCGCGGTGGGTGAGGACGCTATCGAGGGTGCCATCACCGGCCGTGCGCTCTACGAGGGCAACTTTACGCTGGTGCAGGCGTTGGCCGCCGCCCGAGGGAGAGTAGCCCATGCTTACCAAACGCGTGATTCCCTGCTTGGACGTCAAGGACGGCCGCGTGGTCAAGGGCGTCAACTTTGTGAGCCTGCGCGATGCGGGCGATCCGGTGGAGCTGGCGCGTGCCTACGACCGCGAGGGTGCGGACGAGGTCGTCTTTCTGGACATTACCGCCACGAGCGACAACCGTGCGACGACTATCGAGATGGCGGCGCATGCGGCCGAGGAGCTGGCCATTCCCTATACCGTGGGCGGCGGCTTTCGCGACCTGGCGGGCATGCGCACCATGGTTGCCGCCGGTGCCGACAAGGTGTCGCTCAACTCGGCGGCCGTGCGCGATCCGTCGCTGATCAGCCAGGCTGCCGCGGCGTTTGGTAGCCAGGCCGTGGTCGTGGCGATCGATGCCAAGCGCGTGGGCCTGCCCGGTGCATCCGGAGCCGACAAGTGGGAGGTCTTCACGGCGGGCGGTCGCAACGCCACGGGTATCGATGCGGTGGCGTGGGCCGAGGAGGCGGCTCGTCGCGGCGCCGGTGAGATCTTGCTCACCAGCATGGATCGCGACGGCACCAAGGCCGGCTTTGACCTGGCGCTCACCCGCGCTGTGGCCCGCGCGGTGCCAATCCCCGTCATTGCGAGCGGTGGCGTGGGCACGCTCGAGCATTTTGCCGAGGGTGTGATCGAGGGCGAGGCGGATGCCGTGCTGGCAGCAAGCGTCTTTCACTTTGGAACCTTCAGCATTCGCGAAGTCAAAGAGTATATGGCCTCTCAAGGCATCCCTGTCAGGTTGGACTTCTAGCGCTGCGGCTTGCCCAGGCACCCGACCTTCCGGCTCCAACCCTCCTCGCGTACTTAAGTACGCGTCGGCGGGCTTGTCGCTCGGAATCTCGGACACCTGGACAACCCTCGCCGACCTGCGAAGTTTGAATTTGGGGAGAGAAATGGAAGAGATAACGGACCCTTCAAAGCTTAAGTACGACGCCCACGGGCTGATTCCTTGTGTGGTTCAGCAATATGACACCGGCGAGGTGCTTATGGTTGCTTGGATGAACGAGGAGTCGGTGGGGCTTACGCTTAAGACCGGCACCACGTGGTTTTGGAGCCGCAGCCGCCAGGAGCTCTGGAACAAGGGCGCGACG
The DNA here is from genome assembly GCA_019414625.1 of Collinsella sp. Taxonomy (GTDB): domain Bacteria; phylum Actinomycetota; class Coriobacteriia; order Coriobacteriales; family Coriobacteriaceae; genus Collinsella. The sequence goes on along the minus strand of DXLR01000060.1, from coordinate 11,250 downwards.
AGCGGCAACATGCAGGAGGTCCGCGAGCTCTGGGCCGACTGCGATAACGATACGCTGCTGGTCAAGGTCGACTCGCCCGGCCCGGCCTGCCATACCGGCAACCGTACCTGCTTCTTTAAGCGCGTGGAAGGGGGAACGCGATGAAGGTCGTGACGCCGTTCGAAGTTGCCGACTGCAACACCGAGCTCCTCCGCGCGGGCGTGCCATGCCGCGTGCACCTGACTGATGCCTGCGGGGCGCAGTCGCTTTGGCTCGAGGTCGAGAAGGAAAGGCTCGATGAGGCCCATGCCGTCATCGTCGAGTTCTTTGAGAAAAAGGGCGCAAAGCCTCGGTTCGATGAGACCGGTACCTACTTTACGTTGCAGTAACGAGAGGAAATAACCATGGGAGTCAGAACAGCTAACGTGCAGCCGGGAAATATCGGTGAGACGCTGACGGGGCTGGCCGAGGTGATTCACGGCCGTCGCGACGCATTGCCGCAGGAGAGCTATACTGCCCGCCTGCTGACCGACGTGGAGGACGAGCTGCTCAAGAAGCTTGCCGAGGAGGCGAGCGAGGTGATCATGGCCTGCAAGGATAACGATCACGACCACATCCGCTACGAGGCCGGCGACCTGGTCTACCACCTACTCGTAACCCTCGAGCGTTACGGCATCACCCTCGACGAGCTGGCCGGCGAACTCAACGCCCGCCGCCACTAGTCGTTTAAGAACGTCCCCAACGACTAGTCTTAGGCGAGGGGCGTGGGTTGCCATTCGCCGGTGGGGTGGGGGATGTCGAAGGTTCGATAACCGCAGTCATAGGCGTGGGCCTGAGCCTCGCGGATGTTCCAGCAGATGTCGCAGGCGCGGTGTGCGTCCGAGCCAAAAGTAATCGGCACCTCGGCGTGGGCGAAGCGACGCAAAAGGCCGGTCGCGGGGTAGTAATCGTCGAGCCCCTTGCGCGGTGCGGCTGTCGAGACCTCAACGCGGCGACCCGTATCGTGAGCGCACTCGGCCATCTGCTCCCAAAACGGTACCGGGTCAAAATCGGGCGCAAAGCTTTCCTTCGAAAAGCGCATGACCAGGTCGGGGTGGGCCATCACGTCAAAGTTGAGTGAGCTTTCGCAGGCGCGGCACCAGTCGTCGACGTAGCGCCCCCATACGCCGCGCACGCCCAGGTTTTCCCAAACATGCAGGTTGGTATCGTCGTCGATCCAGCCGCAGCGCGAGTCGGGCGTATCGGGGCGCGCGACGTCCTCTGTCCCTGCCGTGCCCGCAGCGCCGGCCATGATATCGCCCGGATCGCCAATCCAGTGCACACTGCCCAAGCGCACTACGGCACCCTGGGACCAGCGCTCCACCAAGGGCTCGCAGCCCTCGTACCAATCGCATTCAAAACCGTAGATAAAGGCGAGCTCCGGCGCGATTTGCGCGGCGAGCTTGCGGGCGTCCTCAAAGGCCAGGCGATGTGCCGGCAAGTCGCCCTCGACGACCTGCACCTCGCAGTTGGCATCCATACTGGCAGGCAGGGTGAGGTGGTCAGTCGAGACCATGACGCGGCAGCCGGCCGCAGCAGCGGCGCGGACGTTTTCCTCAAACGTGGCATGTCCATCCGAAAACGAGGTGTGGGTATGGCAATCGACCAGCGGGCAGGCGGACATGGCGACTCCTTTGCATTTGGCGAATCCGCTCCATTGTAATGGCGCGACCCCTGACGCGTTGGGCACGCCGGGGGTCGAAATCGACTGGAAAGGGCAGGCGGCGCATGAGGTTGGAGAGCCGTCCCGTTTGCGTTTTCAAAACGTGTGCATCAGCCTCCAAAAGCTGCAAAAAATGACATGTTTGGAGGCTGATGTACATATTTGGATAGGGGCGAGGGCGGCGACGGACGAAAGTCACGCCTATGCCACGTCCGATGTGCTAGCGTTTGGGTGAATAAAACGAGCCCGTGCGGAAAGGATCCGGACCGTATGCAACGTGGAAGTACATCTCCGCTGTCCCGCGAGACCGATGCGCCCGAGACCATCGTCAAGCTGGAATGCGATATCGACGACGCGTCGCCCGAGGTACTCGCCTATGCCGCTGACCGCCTGCGCGAGGCCGGTGCGCGCGAGGTGCACTGGCTGCCCCTCTATTGCAAGAAGGGCCGTCCCGGCTGGCAGCTGCAGGTAATCTGTACCCACGAGGATATCGAGCGCCTGCAGACGATTATCTTTTTGGAAACCACGACCAATGGCATCCGCCGCCAGGTTATGGAGCGCGTTTGCCTGCCACGCCGCTTTGAGCGCGTAACGACGCCATGGGGCGAGGTGTCCGTCAAGGTGGCCACCCTGCCCGACGGTAGCGAGCGCGCGGCACCCGAGTACGAGGATTGTGCCCGTCTTGCCCGCGAGCGCAACGTGCCGCTCCAGCGCGTGATGCAAGCGGCTCAGAGCGCGGCTCTGCAATTTGAGTGACACGGTCGGCGACGCGCCACACCCACCCCATCAACCTCACCGAAAGGACCACCATGAAATACCTCATCGCCTCCGACATCCACGGCTCGGCATATTGGGCCGAGCGCCTGGTTGCCGCCATCGAGTCCGAGCAGCCCGACCGCATCGTGCTGCTGGGCGACCTGCTCTATCACGGTCCGCGCAACGACCTGCCGCGCGATTACGCCCCCAAGCGCGTGATCCCGCTGCTCAACGCCCTGGCCGACCGCATCATCGCGGTACGCGGCAACTGCGATGCCGAGGTCGACCAGATGGTCCTCGACTTTCCCGTCATGGCCGACTACGCCACGCTGTTTGACGAGACCGGCCGCGAGCTGTTCCTGACGCACGGCCATGTCTTTGGCGCCGGCATGCACAACAGCGTCGACCACGCGCCCGCGCTGCCCGAGGGCTCCGCGCTCGTCTACGGTCATACGCACATCAAGGTCAACGAGGAAAGTGCCGCGCACCCGGGCCTGTGGCTCTTCAACCCCGGCAGTGTGAGCATTCCCAAGGACGGCACGCACAGCTACGGCATCTACGAGGGCGGTGCGTTCCGCCACGTGATCCTGGAGGAGGAATAACCATGGCGCAGCATATGGCTCAGCAAAATGCCGAGGGCTCGCGCGATCTGTCCACGCTGATAGACGCGTCGGCCGAGCTGCAGCATCTGGTGCAGACCATCTGGCGTCTGCGTCAGCCCGATGGCTGCCCATGGGACCGTGAGCAGACGCACCGCAGCATTGGCAAGAACATGATCGAGGAGGCCTACGAGGCGCTCGACTGCATCGAGGCGGACGACGCGGTTCACCTACGCGAGGAGCTGGGCGACGTGCTCATGCAGGTCGTGCTGCATGCGCAGATCGCGGCGGACGCGGGCGAGTTTACGCTGGCAGACGTGGCGCGCGATATCGATGCCAAGCTCATCCGCCGCCACCCGCACGTGTTTGGCGATGCGGATGCCCAGAGTTCCGACGAGGTACTCAAGATTTGGGACGAGGTTAAGCTTGCCGAGAAGGCGGCCAAGGACAAGGCCATGGCAGCGGGCGAGGCCGCGCCCGAGGGCTTGCTCGACGGGGTGCCCACACATCTGCCGGCGCTGATGCAGGCTCAGAAGGTATCGCGCAAGGCGGCGGCCGTTGGCTTTGAGTGGGAGACCGCCAGGGATGTGTGGGACGAGGTTGCCGAGGAGCGTGCCGAGTTTGAGGCCGAGGCTCCGGGAACGCCCGAGCGCGAGATGGAGTTTGGCGACCTGCTCTTTGCCCTGGTGAACGTCGCGCGCAAAGAGGGCATCGATGCCGAGAGCGCCCTGCGCGCCAGCACGGCCAAGTTCCGCCGCCGCTGGGCCGCGATGGAGCAGATGGCGGCCGATGCCCACGTGGATCTTGCCGAGCTTTCGACCCACGGCCTCAACGACCTGTGGGATGCCGCAAAGGCGGAGGAGTAAGACTGCGGGAACGACGGGCCGACACGCCTCATCGTTCCCGCTAAATTTTTCGAAAATCAAGTGTATCCCTCGGCTAACTTAGGGCATAATGCAAAAAGTGCGACATGGCTAACTTACGGAGACGCACCGACGGTGCACGGTCAGCCGGTCGCTTGCATCCACTACGTTTCCAAGTGAGAGGGAGACAACATGAGCGATATTTTGGACGTCTACGGTCGCGAGGTGCTCGACAGCCGCGGCAATCCCACCGTCGAGGTCGAGGTCGTGCTCGAGGACGGCAGCTTTGGCCGCGCAATGGTGCCTTCGGGTGCTTCGACCGGCGCCTTTGAGGCCTGCGAGCTGCGCGACGGCGACAAAGGTCGCTACCTGGGCAAGGGCGTTTCGCAGGCCGTCGAGCACGTCAACAACGAGTGCGCTAACGCCGTCGTTGGTCTCGACGCCTTCGACCAGCGCGCCGTCGATGCCGCGCTGATTGCCGCGGACGGTACCCCCAACAAGACCAAGCTCGGTGCCAACGCCATCCTGGGCGTGTCGCTGGCCACCGCGCGCGCCGCTGCCGAGTCGGCGGGCCTGTCGCTGTACCAGTACCTGGGTGGCGTCAACGCCCACCTGCTGCCCACACCTATGATGAATATCCTCAACGGCGGCGTGCATGCCGACAACAACGTCGACTTCCAGGAGTTTATGATCATGCCGGTGGGCGCTCCGAGCTTTGCCGAGGGCCTGCGTTGGTGCGCCGAGGTCTACCACACCCTCAAGGGCGTGCTGCACGAGGCCGGCCTGGGCGGCGGCGTGGGCGACGAGGGCGGCTTCGCACCCAACCTCAAGACCAATGCCGAACCGTTCGAGTACATCACCAAGGCCGTGGAGAAGGCCGGCTTTAAGCCCGGCGTCGACTTCATGTACGCCATGGACCCGGCCTCGACCGAGTTCTACAACGCCGAGACCGGTATGTACGAGCTCAAGGGCGAGGGCGTTGAGTATACGAGCGCTCAGATGGTTGATTACTGGGAGAAGCTCGTCGACACCTATCCCATCATCTCCATCGAGGACGGCATGGCCGAGGAGGACTGGGACGGCTGGGTTGAGCTCACCCGCCGCATTGGCAACAAGGTGCAGCTGGTGGGCGACGACCTGTTCGTCACTAACACCGAGCGCCTCAAGAAGGGCATCGAGCTGGGTGCCGCCAACGCGATCCTGGTCAAGGTCAACCAGATCGGCACGCTCACCGAGTCGCTCGAGGCCATCGAGACCGCCAAGGAGGCCGGTTACGCCTGCATCGTGAGCCACCGCTCCGGCGAGACCGAGGACTCCACGATCGCCGACCTGGTCGTGGGCGTCAACGCCGGCCAGATCAAGTCGGGCGCCCCGTGCCGCAGCGACCGTATCGCCAAGTACAACCAGCTCATCCGCATCGAGGACGAGCTCGAGGGCAGCGCGCGCTACGCCGGCAAGGCCGCGTTCTACAACATTCGCTAGGCAAGCGGCGTGTGCGGGGGCGGGGCTGACTCGGATTCACCTCGCTCCCGCCGGGCACTGTTGAGCACCATTGGGCGCTGGGCAATATGGCTCAGCGCCTTTTTTATGTCGAGCAAGGGCCGCCGAAGGCGGTGCGCGCACTCGTGCTATAACTAAAAGACTTAGCGCAAACAAACCTCAACCGCACAAGGCGCACATGGATCAGATTTACGACAACAGGTACTATTCCGCCGGTTCGCGTGAGCCGTCACCTCGCCGTGCGCATTCGGTGCAGCTTGGCGGGTCCGATTACGCCGGTGCCGACCGCTCCATGCAGCGACCGACAAGTGCCTCACGCTCCCGTGCTCAAATGAATATGCTGACGGACCGTCCGCCACGTTCGGTGCGCCCGGCGCATTCGGAGCGTGCTCAGCGTTCCTCGGATCAAACGCACGAAAAGCCGAGTAGGCCCTCGAACCGTCTTTCGGGCTCGGACTTCATGCATTACGCCAACGATAACGCGGTGGTCAAGGCAATCTACGACTTTACCCACGGTCCCCAGCGAGGGCTGTTTGTTGGCATTGTCGTCGCCCTGGCGCTCGTGAGCCTGTACTTCCCCGTGCGCGACCTGTATGTGGCAAAACGCTCGAGCGACATCTTGGCCAAGCAGGTCGAGATTCGCGAGCAATATAACGACGACCTGCAAAAAAGCGTCGACAAGCTGCTCTCGGAGGAGGGTATCAAGGACGCGGCGTCCGAGGACCTGGGCCTGGTGATGCCCGGCGAGAAGAAGATTGACGTGCTAGGCTTGGACGACGATTCTGACTCGTCGTCGAGCAAAAAGTCCTCAAACGCCAAGAAGGCCAGCGAAGTGGCCAAGGAAATCGAAGAAGTCGGCAAGGACGCGCCGTGGTACATCCAGGCGCTCGACATGCTGTTTGGGTTTAACGGCGTCGAGGGTCAGACGGTCGTGTCCAACGGCAAATAGCGCCCGGAGGGGAGCCCGCAATGACAAATTGCAAACGCTATAAGGTAGCCGCGATCGACCTGGGAACGGTGTCGTCGCGACTGGTGTTGGCCCAGGTCGAGGCCGGGGCAATCGTGGAATCGTCCAAGCATACCGAGATTACCGACCTGGGCGAGGGCGTGGACGCGACGGGCCGCTTTTGCGAGGCGGCCGTTGAGCGTGTGCTCGCTGCGTGTCACATGTTTGTGGACGAGGCCCGTGCCTTTGGGGCCGTGTGCGTCTGCACCACGTGCACGAGTGCCGCGCGCGATGCGTCCAATGCCGCGCTGCTGCTGGACGGCCTGCGCGAGTTGGGGCTCAAACCACAGGTGATTCCGGGCGAGGTCGAGGCGCGCCTGACATTTTTTGGCGTGGCGCACGACTTTGCCGGCGAGCGCATCATCGTCGCGGATTCGGGCGGCGGCTCCACGGAGCTCGCGACGGGCGTATACGCTCCGGAGCGCAGCGTCTTTGCGCTGGAGGGAACGCGCTCGCTGGACATCGGTTGCCGTCGCGTGACGGAGCGCTTTTTCTCCGCGTTGCCGCCCGCGGATGGCGAGCTTGCTGCCGCTGCCGCGTGGGCAGGCGAGCAGTTCGCCGCCTATTTTGAGGGCCTGCCTGTCGACTTTGAGCGCGCCGAACGCTTAGTCGCGGTGGGCGGCACGGTGACTACGCTGGTGGCTCTGGTCCACGAGCTGGAACCGTACGATTCGAGCTTTGTGCACCTACGCGAGCTGTCGCTGGAGCAGGTCTCGGCCGCTATCGAGCGCATGTCTGTGTTGGACGCGGAAGGCATCGCCGCGCTACCGGGTGTACAGCCCAAACGCGCGGGCGTGATCTTGGCTGGTGCCGTGGTGATTCGCGAGCTTATGCGAGCCGGCGGCTACGACACGCTCACCGTAAGCGAGAACAGCCTGCTTGCCGGCATGGCCGCCACCATTAACGAGGTTCTCGACGGTGAGCTACCCACCATCGGCTGGACCCCCAGCCTCAGCGCCCTTTAACCATCCCCTCATAAGTTGCGGTGAAATAGTTCCTAAATGGGCTGATAAACTGCCAAAACAGGAACTATTCCATCGCAACTTAGAGGCTTAACGGCATCCAGAAGAAACGAGCCCGCATCCCCAGGGGGCACGGGCCCGTAAAAGCCAAATGGTAGGGGCGGTGGGACATCTGCGTATTTGTTGCGCAAATCCGCACCGGCTTCGGCTGCCTGCCGGCGTCCTCGCCGGCTCGCTACGGACGCTGCGCGTCCGCTTGACGCTCGCCCCCTCGCGGGTTCGAGCCCCACCGGCATCTTAAAGAAATGAGCCCGCCTCCCTGGGGGACACGGGCTCGTAAGCACTACATGGTAGGGGCGGTGGGACTCGAACCCACAATCCTTGCGGCGAGGGATTTTAAGTCCCCTGCGTATGCCAATTCCGCCACGCCCCCGTGAGACTAGAAGTCTAGCACAAGCCGTCCGTTACGCGTTGACGGCCATCGAGTGTTGGCCCGACCTCTCCAGGAACTCCTGGAACTTGGCTTCGTCGCCCTTGTTCTGGTACTGCAGGGCCAGCAGGTATTCCAGGCGGCAGCTCTTGACCTTGTCGTCACCGGCTTCCTTGAGCATGCGCTCCAGCTCGGGAATATCGTTGTGGCGCTTGAGGATCATCGTGTCATACATCAGCTGGCATTCGTGCGCGACTGCCTCGGCCTGGCCGCCCTCAAAGCCTTTGATCTCGCGCAGCAATTCCTTGGACTTTTTGCGGTCCTCCTGACCAACGTAGTAGTTAAAGGCCTTAATGACCAGGTCGACGCGCTGCATCTTGGGCAGATTGAGCCCCAGCAGCAAATCGAACATCTCATCGGCGCGCTTGTGGTCCTCGCGCAGCAGATAGGAGTTCAGGCGCAGGTAGTCGCGGTTGTAGCGCGGGTACAGCATGCTGGTGAGTTTGCCGTCGAGCAAACGATCGAACTCGTCCCACTGCTTAGCGGCCATAAGCTGCTGCAGGCGTTTAAACGTGGTGCGTTTTTTGACGCTAAAGAACACCGACACGGCGATGCAGATGATAACGACGGCGGTCCAGAGTGTGCGGGAATCGGGCATATTAGGGTCCTTAGTCACTCATAAAGCGAGCGGTATGACAACACGTACTGGATGTATTATACGCAGCGCGCAAGCAAACTGGCATAAAAGCTCATCGAGGCCGAGTGCTATCGCTCGCTGCGGTACACTTACCTAAAGTAAACCATGAAGGGAGACATTACCTATGAAGAAGATCGTTTTGGCTTGCGGTGCTGGCGCTGCTACTTCCACGCTCGTTGCCCAGAAGGTCGCCACCTTGCTCGACGCCAACGGTTACGCCGGCAAGTACGAGATCGTGCAGTGCGCCATCTCCGAGGCCAAGGACTACTGCGACGAGGGCGCCGACCTGCTGATCGCCACCACCGTTGCCCCCGAGGGCCTCACCTGCCCGTACGTGAGTGGCGTGCCCTTCATGACCGGCATGAACCGCGTCGCTGCCGAGAAGGCCGTCCTCGACGTTATGGCTCAGTAGGCGCTGACTGTATGAGTGAGCAGAACGCCAACCCGGTAGAGCTCTTTGGCATGCGCGTTGCCCATGTGGGCATTAACGCCACTGACCCGGCAGACGCCCTGGAGATCGCGGAGCTGTTCTCGACGATGATGGGCCTGCCCGTTATCGAGACCCCGGTTTCGTACTTTAACGATTCGCTGGTCGAGATCATGAAGCAGAACGGTCGTGGCGCCAAGGGCCACATTGGCTTTGCTGTCAACGACATCGATGCGGCCGAGAAGTGGTTTGCCGAACGCGGGCTCGAGGTCAACGAGGAGTCGCGCGTGCTGCTGCCCGACGGCGGCACCAAGCTCGTGTACTTTAAGCGCGAGTTTGCCGGTTTCGCCGTGCACCTGTGCCGCGAGTAGCGCACAAGCTGCCATAGCTAACGAAAAATGGGGTAAGGCTACGTGGCCTTACCCCATTTTTAATGCCGAGAGGGTGACTGACGGGCTGCCGTAAAACGAAGGTGAATGGTTTCCCATGAAGTGAACGAGTGAAATCGGACCTCTGGAGCATCGACACTTTGGAGGCACCGTTTCCTGCGGTTTCGTAAGGTTTTTCCTGCAGTTTTGGCGTCAAAAAGTGTGGATGCTTCGGGGGTCCAAAATAGGTCGTTCACTTCGCGGAAAAGCATTCACCTTCGATTCGTGAGAGACGCCCCTACCACGGCAGGCGAATCGTAAAGCGGCTGCCGACGCCCTCGACTGAGGTCACGCCAATGACACCACCATGGCTATCGACGATCCACTTGGCAATGGCAAGCCCCAGACCCGAGCCCTGCGCGCCGGCATCGCGTGCGTTGTCGGCGCGGTAGAACCGTTCAAACGCGTGAGCTGCGGATTCCTGGTTCATGCCGATACCCTCGTCCTCAACACTTATGTCGATCGTGCCTGCGCCCGCATCGGGTGTTATGGCAAACGTGACGGTCGTGCCTGCGTCCGAATACTTGGCGGCGTTTTGCACGATCACGCGCAGCGCCTGCTTCACGAGTGCCACGTCAACCGATGCGTTGCAGCGCGGGTCGCCGGTAAGTGCGGCATCATACGCCAGCCGATATGTGTGCCCGGCATCGATCATCTGTGATTCTTCGCAAACCTCGCCGACCAGTGCAGCCAGGTTGGTATTCGCGCGCCGCAGCACGGTGCGACCGGCATCGCCGCGTGCCAAAAACAGCAGCTGCTCCACGAGCTCCTGCATATGCTCGCTTTCGGCTTTGAGCGAGGTGATGGATTCTGCCAGCACGTCCGGGTCGTCTTTGCCCCAGCGGTCGAGCATGTTCACGTAACCCTGAATCACCGCGATGGGCGTGCGCAGCTCGTGACTCGCATCGTTGACAAAGCGCATCTGCTGCAGCTTTGCCTCTTGCATCTGGCGCAGCAGGCGGTTGAGCGCGACCTCGATGCTTGCCAGGTCGGCGTCGCCGGTGGTGACGCTCGGCGAGTCGACGCTTGCGCGCTCGATGGCCTGCTCCAGCGTTTCCATCTTGCCGCCGGAGAGCTGCATACGGCCGAGTTCGTCCACGCGCAGGGCCAGATCGTTGAGCGGCGCCATGGTGCGGCGCACACGGCGGGCACCGCCGAGCATGTTGAGCACGCCGATGACCTGCCAACCTGCAACAACGATATAGAGGGGCCACAGTGCGACGAGGTCCTGCGCGAGGGGGAAGGTCTTGGTGGTACGCGCAAGCTCGACGGTATAGGTGAGTGTGGTCGGGTCCCAGCCGCGCGCGGGCGTCAGCGACATGTCGTGAACGGTGGCGCCGGGGATCCATCCTGCGGTAAACGCGCCGTCGGGCAGCGTCTGGTTGTATCCATAGACGAGGATCGCCGCCGCAATCACCATCAGCAACAGATCGAGCCAGACATAGCTCATCAGACGGCGCCACATATAGCTCCAGTTGATGGCGCGGGCGATGGAGGTGACGCGCTTGGCCTCGGCGTTACGTACGGCAGACATAACCCACCCCGCGCACGGTCTGGATGATGCGGGCGCCGCCGGCGTCTTCAATCTTGGCGCGCAGGTGCGCGATGTGCACGTCGACGTTGTTAGTGTCGCCCACGTAGTCGTAGCCCAGCGCCTCGTGCGCGATGCGCTCGCGCGTGAGCACGGTGCCGGCGTGCGCCATAAGCAGGGCGAGGACGTCGAACTCGCGAGCCGTGAGCGCGATGGGCGAGCCGCCGACCGTGACTTCGCGGCGGTCGGGGTCGAGCACAACCGAGCCCACGGTGAGCACGGCGGGGGAGGGCACGGCAGAGGTCTTGGCCGAGTCGCTAGCCGGGGACGTCGCGGCGGTATCGGCACCCGTAGCGCCCTCCCCGGCCCC
>DXLR01000006.1:0-5709 GCA_019414625.1 Collinsella sp. | reverse complement strand
ATTAAAAAGGAGAACATCGGCCTGATCGAGGTCATGGGCCTGGCAATTCTGCCGCCGCGCTTGGTTCCCGAGCTCGGCGCTGTCCGCGAGCACCTGCTGGCGGCCAAGGCCGATGCCAGCTACGATCTCGCCGGCTCGCTCGAGGGCGATGATCTTTGCCGCAGCCACGCCGCATGGGCCGAGGACGTTTTTGCCCGCCGCGCCGACGAGCTTACGGCGGACAACGCCATCGATATCCTGCACGAGGAGGTCGGCGTGGTGTTTGGCCACGTGCTCGACAACGCCGGCGTCTTTAAGTGGGACGAGGCCGGCCGCGCCGCCCAGCAGCGCTTTATCGACTCGCTGTAACGATCCCTTGGGGACGGAGGAAAACGGATCATTCCGCCTGCAAGACAACGGCGCCCGCCGGCAACATCGCCGGCGGGCGCCGTTTTTGAGTATAGCCATTGGGGACGTTCTTGAATGACTAGTCAAACAAGAACGTCCCCAATGACTACTTGCGACCAAGGCAACGTCGATGTCTTGGCATTGTCAGCGAAAACGCCCCTAAGCGAGCAAGGTGACGTGAAAGAGGAGGGCATTGACCTTTTGGTCATGCCCGACGATTGAACGTCAGATTGCCGCTTAGGGGCGTTTGCAGCGTCGAGCCGTTACGCGGTTTGGTAAAACCGCGTAACCCTACAACTCTACGACCTCAACGTTGTTGTAGATCTCGTCCCAGCGGTCCATGACCAGGTGGCCGGTCTTGGGATCCATGGCGTTGAGCTTGCCGCAGGTATTGGCGGTCTTGAGCACCGTGACATCGTCGGCACCAGCAGCAATGGCATGCGCAAAGCCGGCGATGGTCGAGTCGCCGGAACCCGTCGCGTTCACAGCCGCAATCGCGGGCGTCTTGGCGCGGAACGCGCGACCCTCATGGAAGCCCACCGAACCGGCAGCGCCCATCGAAACGACAACCCAGGGGATACCGGCAAAGCGGCCATCGGCGGCAAGCGCCTCGCGCAGGGCATCGACATCATCGGTCGTAAAGGACGTACCCAGCAGACCGTTAATCTCGGTCAGGTTGGGCTTTACGAGCTCAGGCTTAGCGTCGGCCTCCAGCGCGGCCTCCAGCGATGCGCCCGAAGTGTCAAGCAGCACCTTGGCGCCCGCCTCCTCGGCGATCTTCACGAGCTCGGCATAGTAACCGGCATCGACGCCACGCGGCAGCGAGCCTGAAAGCGTCACAACGTCCGCCTTCGCTGCAAGCTCGGCGAACTTGGCCGTAAAGGCCTCGAGCTCGGCAGGCGCAATCTGCGGACCGCTCTCCAGCAGCTCGGTCTGATTGCCCTCGTGCAGGATATTCAGGCAAATGCGCGTCTCACCGGCAATGGGCACAAAGTCATTCTTGACGCCATCGGCATCCATGAGCTCGGCCATATAGGCACCCATGTGACCGCCAAGCAGGCCGGTCGCGAGCACGTCGTCACCCAGCTGCAGCAACACGCGGCTCACGTTGAGGCCCTTGCCGCCAGCGGTCTTTTCGGGCGTCACGCGGTTCACGTCGTCGATGATCAGCTTGTCGAGCTGATAGCGCGTATCGATCGACGGGTTCATGGTAACGGTCAGAATCATATTGAACTCCTGTTTCCGGGGCGCCAAACGCGCGACCCCAAACATACGATAACTCGTTAAAGGATCTCGATCTCAAAGCCGCGAGTGACGGTCTCTCCCGGCTTGGCCACCAGGCAGCCACGCTTGTGCTCTAGAATATCGTCCTCGTCGGAGCAGGTGGACAGGCCGCCCCACGGTTCCACGGCCACAAAGTCGCCCTCGGGCTTGCTCCACACAATCAGGTATGGCATATCGGGGAACGTCAGGCGCACGCCCTTGTCCTCGGTTTTCTTGGTCAGCGTAACCACGCGGCTCTCGAGCACATCAAAGATGGTCTCCGCGAAGTCGAAGAGTTCGTGGGTAAGCGGCAGGTTCTGGCCGACCATGGGGTTCTTGCTGCGATGCTCAACGTCAATCAGGCCCGTCGAGGGAACGGCGGTACAGAGCTCGGTGGCCTCACGCTGCTCAAAACGGAGCTCGTAATCGACATAGGACTTGCCCTCGTCGAGCGGGCACTTAAAGCCAGGGTGACCGCCCACAAAGAATGGCATGTCCTCGGTGCCCTCATTGGTCACCTCGTACGACACGGCAACCTTTTCCGAATCGATCGTGTAACGAGCAACGATCTTAAACGGATACGGGTACTGCTCGAGCAGCTCGGCATGGTCGGCAGAGCTTAGGCTCAGCGCAACCATGTTGTCGCTCCGTTCCTCGAGCTTCCATTCCTGTTTGCGCGCAAAGCCGTGGCGGGCGAGCTTTACCTCGCGGCCGCCCATGGTCATTGCGTGACCGTCACGAAGGCCACCGCAGATCGGGAAACAAATGGGCGCCTGGCCCGACCAGACCGCCGGGTCACCCTGCCACAGGTACTCACGGCCGTTGGCCGCAATAGAAGTGAACGATCCGCCAGCCGTGCTCAGTGCCACACGAATAGAACCGTTATCAAGAACAAACTCCATAGGAGCCTTCCCTTTCGTACGCCAGCCCGCCGAGTCAGTGGGGCTGATAGAAAACCGGCTCGCGCCCCCTCACAGAAACGCGAGCCGTCAATTGAAAAGCTGCAGAATGCCAGGGACCGCCAAGAGCGAAGCACTCAAGCCAAGCAAGCAAACGTGTTATCGGAGCAACTTGCCAAACCAAAAGACTTCGCCGCAACAGAGGTAACCCCGCAGGTCACCTCAACGTCAGCGAGAAGCCAGCTGGTGAGGCAAGGTGCCGTGAAGCGAGGCGGCGTTGACCTTCTGGTCATGCCGTCGAAGCTGAACGGCAGATTGCCCACCAGATGGCTTCGCAGCGTCGGCCGGTCCGGCGTTCGGTAGAACGCCGGAACCCCTTAGTCATGGTATTCGCCGCGGTCCCACTTCTCGAGGAACTCGTCAAAGAAGTGCGGGTCAGCCTGAGCCTCAGCGTCGGCCTTATTGCAGGCATCGATCTTGGCAATCAGGGCATCGTGCTCGGGGGTCTTCTCGTAGGGCTCCTCCAGGAAGGCAAGCATGATGTCGGCCATCAGGAACTCGCCGGTGATCTTGCCGCCAAAGCCCACGATGTTGGCGTTGAGCTCGCGACGGGCATACAGGGCAGAGGTCATGTCGCGAACCAGGGCGCAGCGAGCGCCGGGGACCTTGTTGACGGCGTTGGTGATGCCAATGCCGGTGCCGCACAGGGCCACGCCAAAGTCGGCCTTGCCGCTGGCAACAGCCTCGCCCACGGCCTTACCGTAGATGGGATAGTGCGTACGGGTGTGGCTGTAGGTGCCGCAGTCGAGCACCTTGTAGCCAGCCTGCTCCAGGCGGTCGGCCAGATAGATCTTCTCGTCCGTAACGATATGGTCGCAACCGATTGCGATGGTCTTCTTCATCAGAACGTCCTTTCGTCTGAATTCACAAGTTGAGGTAGAAGTTCGAGTTCTCGGTGGCTCTCGTTAGGCCATCTTGTTGAGCATGTCGACACGGATCTGGTGACGGCCGCCGGCGTACTGGGCGCGCAGGAACTCGCGGGCGATCTTCTTGGCGACCTCGGTGCCCACAACGCCCGGGCCCATGGTGACCATGCGCGAGCCGTTGTGCTCGCGGGTCATGTAGGCGGAACGCTCGTCGGAAATGTTGGCGACGACCATGCCCTTGATCTTGACGGCGGCCATATAGGAGCCAACGCCATACTTATCGAATGCGAAGCCCTGGGAATCCTTGTGCTCCAGCAGGTCCTTGGCAACGGCGGTCGCGGAATCGACAAAGTCCGCGGCAGGGGTCTCGGAATAGTCGACGACCTCGTGACCGTCGGCGATGAGCATCTCCTTGATGGACTCCTTCATCGACATACCGTCGGCATCGGAAGCGATTACAACCCTCATGACATCCTCCTTGAGAGATACGCAGGTGCGTAGTTTCTGTTTGGAAGTGTTGAATCGCGTTCAGGTCCGGGCATCTGAATGTGCGGTTCTTCACTGTTCATGTTTATTTGAACACATTCGAACAGCGACTGCAACCATTATTTGTTTATCTTTGTTCTTTTTTGAACAAATACCGTTCACGGATGATTGCTGGCCGTTTGGGCCCGGCGTGGACGTAGCGACCATGTGTTCAACAAACAAAAGGGCGGCCGAGAACGTGTCTCGGCCGCCCTTCTTACGGTTGATCTTCCAATGATCGCTTTGCCGCCTACTCAGACTGCCCGCTCTTCTTGGCATGTTTGGACGGAGCGCTCAGAAAACGGCCCGTCAAATAGTTCGCCGGGCCAGAGATATCGATCCCCAGCAGCACGTGTCCTAGCCATAGGAACGCCACGAGCACCAGTAGAGGAATCACGCACGAGGTCACGATCATCACGATGACGCCTTCGATGAGGTCGGTCACCTGCTGCACGATCTTGTCGGTCATCTGCTTGGCACCGCTGGTCACCGAAGTGACCAGGCTCGAGGCCCCGTCAGTCAACTGCTCGAGCACGTTTTTGGACTCCGTGGTCTCGGACTTTTTCTTGCTCGATTTTGTGCTGGTCTCGGTCGACTTCTCCGCGGTATCGGTCTTTTCCGCAGCGTCGGCCGACTTTTGCTCGGCCGCCTCGATGCTAACGCGATACGTTTCATCGACCTTCTGCGACACCCATACGCTTGCGGGCACAAGCGCCATGCCGATCACGGCAACCACCAACACGCGCGTCGCCACACGGCGCAGGACGGCGCTCGTGCTCCAGCGCCCGTGGAAGCCAAGCGACACCGCAAAGAGCACCAACGCAAATGGGATTAAGATGCCCAAGCCAACCGACCACAAAATCGTGAGCAAATATTTCTCGAGGTAGAGCACGGCGAGCACGATGCCCAGGTTACCCGAAAGCTGCGCGAGCTGCTCGGCGACCGGCGTTCCCGTATCACCCGGCAGCGCGGTAATGCCCGCAGACAGCGCCACGCACGAGGTCGTGAGCGCCAGTACGTTACCTTTCTTTTGGTCGATAACCTCGATGGCGGAGTCCCAAGTCTTGGTATCGGCAAAATGCGGACGAGCCACAAAGCCCGACAGCAAGGCCAGTGCCACGAGCGCAACGATGATACCGATCTGCAGCTTTTTGTTTGCGCACACGACATCGGACAGGCTGGGCTGCAGCTCGGTTGCCGTCGTGTGCTCGGTTATCTGGACAGAACGCCCATGAGCCACCTCGTGCGCGTCTCTTTTTTGAATTGATCCGTTGTCCGGCATTTGGATACCTCCTCATTCCGGCCTGTATTGCGGTGGAAAGTATACCCACCCATCGAAAAACCGAACGGCAGGAGGCGCAACAAGCTGCTGCATGATCCGCCCGCCATGAAATGGGCCCATCTACTACGTTTAACCGCCCATCCCCGACCATGCCACAAAGCGAAAAAACAAAACCGCAGGTAGAAGTCCTGCGATTTTTCATGAAACGCGGGTGTGTTCGAGGGTATCGGGTTAAACGTAGTAGATGAGCCAGTTTCGTGGCGAGCGCTGCCAACCGATCCTCCGGGGACGGGAAAAGCGGGTCATTTGGGGCTGTCGGCCCCTATTTCGCCGCAACCTAGATAGGTGGGATACAAAAAACCCTGCCGCGGATTGAACTGCCTCCCATTTCTTGGACATGAGAAATGGGAGGCTTTCTTTATGCGCG
>DXLR01000059.1:0-4118 GCA_019414625.1 Collinsella sp. | reverse complement strand
TAAAGCGTGGCAGGTCGGCAGCGCAGGGAAGGGCGGCAAGCTGGTCGGAAAGCTCAGTAGCAGCAAACTGCCTAAGCTTGAGCTCGGGCTTAACCGGCTTTTTTTGCTTACGACGACGCGGCTTGGACATCCGTCTTTCCTTCCCATCCCAAATTGACTACTTTCCGGACACGCCGCTGCTGGCGTGCTTTAGTACTGGCTCTCGTGCTTGCTAAAGAAGTCGAAGCGCGGGGGCAGTGGCTTTACGCGGTGCTCGCCGGGCTTCTCGCCCAGACTCTCCACAAATTCGTCCGTGGAGGCGAAGATGTTATCCCAGCTAAAGAAGGCGACCGGGTCAACGTCGAAGTACTTGCAGATGAGCTCGCAGCCGGCCGGCACAATACCGTGCATCAGGACGGTCGCCACGCGCAGCTCGGTAAAGGCGTCGACGAGGGCCTGCGTCATCGCGGCATTGGCCGGCTCGCCCTCGAGCTTGTTGGCGGCCTTGGAGGCATCGCTCCAGCGCTTGTTGGCGGCGCGCAGGTAGTCGTCGCACACGGCGAGCGCGCGGTGCGTCTCGAACTTGTACATGGCCTGCTCAAAGGCAAGGGCGGCCTGCTCGGCGGCCTCGACCACGGCGGCAGAGGCCGCACCGGCGGGGATGCAGCCGTGGCGATAGGGGCTCTCGTCGCCCTCCTTGACGGCGACGCCGTAGAAGCAGCTGCGGGCCAAGCGGTTGAACACGCCGGTCAAAAGGGCGCTCTCCTTAAGGGCCGGATCGATGACGCGCTTGTCGTCGCAGGCGCGCACCTCGTTGCCGTCCTTGTCCTTGCCGGTCACGCGGGTGTCGTATGCCTTGGGGCTAAAGCTCACCGGCTTTTCGGACAGGCCGAGCGACAGCCAGTGCGCGCGCATCTGCTCGCAGGTGTAGTGGTTGAGCAGGTCGTCTGCCGGCGGGGGAGGCGTCTGCGAGGACGAGCTGGCCTTTTTGCCCATGTAGAGCAGGTGGTAGCAGGCGCTGACGGTGCTCTGCGTGAGGTCCCAGCCCAGGGCCTCCCACATGGCGGTCTGCGCGATGCAGTAGAAGTAGATGTTGTCCTGACCGATGAACTGGTAAATCTGAGCGTCGTCAGAGCACCACCAGTCGCGCCAGTCGAGCGAGCTGTGCTGGTAGGTGGGCGCGGGGACCTGCGTGGAGTCGGCGGCGGGCTCGCCCATGAGGGCGGCATCCTGGGCGGCGACGCCCTCGGTCACGCCGGCTGCCTTGGCATCGCGTGCGAGCACGGTACGCGTATAGCTGATGGGCGCCCACAGGCTCTCGGGCCAGCACCAGCAAGTGACGTCGTTCACGCCGTCGACCTCGGGCACCGGAACGCCCCAGTCGATGTTGCCGGTGATGCGAAGGGGCACGAGCGCCTTGCCGCTGCGGAAGCGCACGCCGCCGTTGGCGAGCACCGCGTGGGCATCGTCGCGCTCCTTCCAGCTGGGGAAGGTGACGGTAAAGCTGCTCTTGTTGCCCTCGGGCTCCAGCACGGTGTGCTCGGGGAGCTGATCCTCGACGGCATCGAAGGCCTCGCGGAACTTGTTTTGGATGTAGAGCTGTGCCGGCAGCAGCCACTCCTCCATGGTCTTGGAGACCACGGAGCGAACCTGCGGGTTCTGGGCGAGCTTGGCGGTATAGGTCTTCATAAAGTCGAGGTAGGCGGGTAGGTCGAAGTAGAGGTTGTCGACCGGGCGCAGCTCGGGCACCTCGCCGGTGAGCTGGCTCTTGGGTGCGATGAGCTCTTCGGGCTCAAACTGGTGGCCCAGATCGCACTCGTCGGCATAAGCCTTCTCGGACTTGCAGCCCTGGATGGGGCAGCGGCCGATCACCTGACGGCCGTTGAGGAACGTGCCGGCCTTGGCATCGTAGAACTGCAGCGTGGAGCGCTTGGAGATGGTGCCCTGCTCGTGCAGGCGCTCGATAATCTCGGCGGTAACCTCGTTGTGAATCTGCGCAGCTGGCTCAAGGCCTGAGCCGCCGTAGATGTCGCAGCTGATGTTGTAGTTGTTGAGGGTCGCGGCCTGTCGGGAGTGATTGGACTCGACATACTCGCCGATGGACTTATCGTAGCCTTCGTTCTCCTTGAGCTTGCGGTAGCTCTCCATGATGGGCGAGCCGTAGCAGTCGGTGCCCGAGGTGAAGATGACGTTCTCGCGGCCCAGGCGGTCGCGCAGGAAACGGGCGAAGAAGTCGGCCGGGACAAAGACGCCGCCAACGTGGCCAAAGTGAAGGCCCTTGTTGCCGTAGGGCTCGCCGGCGGTAACGATGGCGCGGCGCGGCCAGCTGGGACGGTCGTTCATGGAGTATTTGGATGCCATGGGACTCCTTCGCATATGGTGAGAGCGCGGCCGGGCGCGGGGCTCGGCGGCGCGGTGGTCAATTCGTGCATATCGTTCGACATTATCGCACATGCGGACGGGTACGTGGCAGGGGCGCTATCCTAAGATGCTATGAATGAGATTTCCAACATACATGCGTTTGAAGACGAGGATTTTCTGCACGCTTGCTTCGTGTGGGGGATGGTCGTAGTCGGCGTGTTTGCCGTGTGCCTGGTGCCGGTGTTTATGCTGCTGGGCGGGCCTGCAGACTTGGATGCTGCTGATGCGGGCGGCTGGACGGCAGTCGTGGGCTGGATAGTCGGCTTGGCTGCGGTCTTAATGGCGTCGTTTGCCGTGCACGAGCTGGTGCACGGTGTGTTTTTTAAGCTGCTGGCGCTCGCGAGTGCGCACGTGACTTTTGGAGCGAACCGTGAGACGTGCATGATCTATGCCTGCGCCGAGGGGATTGTGTATTCGCGCCGGCGGTACATGGCGGTTTGCCTGGCGCCGACGGTTGTTGTGACGGCGGCGTTTGCCCTGGGATTTGCGTTTTCGGGGTATCCGCTGCTGTGCTACCTGGCGGCTGGTTTGCACCTTTCGGGATGCACGGGCGACTGGTATTACGTGCGGACCATCCTGCGCGACCGCCGCATTGCCGCCTGCGAGGACACGTCCTTTGGCGTGCGCTTTTTCGGGTGAGGAGATGTTGATGAGGCCGTTGTTGTTGCACGCTTGCTGTGCGCCGTGTTCGCTTGAGCCGGTTCGCCTGCTGCGCGAGGAGGGGTTTGAACCCACGATCTGCTGGACCAACCCCAATATTCAGCCGCGCGATGAATGGCAGCGTCGTTTGGACGAGCTGCGCCGGTGGTGTGCCGATGGCGACATCGAGCTCATCGAGGCCGGGGAGGACCGCGAACGCTGGGAAACCGGCGTGGCTCCGTTGGGTGCCGATCGTCCCCGTCGCTGTCGCGCGTGCTATGCCTTGCGCTTGGCCGAGGCATGCCGCGTTGCCCAGGAGCGCGGGTTTGAATATGTGGGTACGACGCTCGCCGTATCGCCGTATCAGCTGTTCGATACCTGCAATGATGTGCTTGAGCGCTTGGCTGCCGCCCGCGGTCTCACTCCGGTCATTCGCGATTTTCGCCCGTATTACCCCGAGGCGACACGCCGTTCGCGCGAGCTGGGCATGTATCGGCAGAACTACTGTGGTTGCCGCTTTTCTGCTGTCGAGGCGGCCATGGACCGCGCCCGCATCCGCGACGAGCGCAAAGCCGCCAAAAAGTAGTTCGTTTGGGACGTCAGCCTGCTAGGATGTAGAGCGGACTTTAGCTATATAAGGAGTATCCGACGTGTCTATGCGTACCGATGATTTTGACTACAACCTTCCTGAGGAACTGATTGCCCAGGCTCCTGCCGAGCCGCGCGACTCCTGCCGCCTGCTGGTGGTTGATCGCAAAGGCTCCGAGACAGGAACGCCGCTAGAGCATGGCGGTACCGTTGAGCACCGCATCTTCCGCGACATCATCGACTATATCGAGCCGGGCGATGTGCTCGTCATCAACCAGACGCGCGTGATGCCGGCCCGTCTTATCGGTCGCAAGGCTGGCTCGGGCGGTGTGGTCGAGACGCTGCTGCTCAAGCGCCGCGAGGATGTTGACCCGCTGGGTCACGTTTGGGAGTGCCTGGTCAAGCCGGGCAAGCGCCTGAAGCCCGGTGCTCAGATTGAGTATCGCGCCGGTGGCGCCCATGCGCCCGAGGGGGCTCCCGTGGTGCTGATG
>DXLR01000058.1:0-48748 GCA_019414625.1 Collinsella sp. | reverse complement strand
GAAACCACGGAGGGCAACGCCTTGGCAGAAACGGCCTCGGCCAGCGTGGTGTCCTCGGAGTCGATCGAGATCTTTTGCGTCGACGAACCCGAAGCACCCGCCGTCACGGCATTCTTTCCGCCGCCAATGTTGAGCGTGCCGCTCATAATGAGCGCAATGACCAGCAGAGCGCCGCAGGCACAGCCGGCGAGTGCCGTAATAAAGATCGGCAGCTTTTTGGTCTTGGTCTTGACCACCGTGTGCTTGTTTACAACCTGCTGGCCACCCAGCGGCTTACCGGTCTGCGTGTCGTAGGCCTGCACGTAGGGAATGTTGTTGCCATCGGCAGGCGTCGACTCCACCTGCACGCGCGGCTGCTGCTGAGTCTCGCCGGCGTTGCCCGCATCCTGGGGACGCTGGGAATCGTTCTCGCTCATAGCTGCGATCCTTTCGTCAAATAACCAAAGGCCCGCCAAACATGTGGCGGGCCATCATTGTTCACGTTGAGTTGTACCCCAAGCTGGGCAGTCCCGAGCACTAGATGCCAAGATTTCAGCTTTGCTTAAGTAATGACATGCTTATAGGCCAATTCGTTTTATGCCGTCATGTCTATTCGATATAGCAGTCGATAGCAAAACTATATGTTGAATCGTTAATAAAGTCTGTAATCGTCGCGCCCATACCCGATCCGCACGTCCACTTATCCTTCTCCGCATCGTATGGCGTTGGCCCCCACCCCGTTTCATATGATGCTTCGCTTTCTGTGAAGTAGTTCATCACATATTTATCTTTCTGCATGAGCGCATACCAAGCGTTTGCATACATCACAAGTGGATCGGTTTGAATTATCGAATATTTTCCTGACCGAATTGCAATGCTTTGCCCATCTTCAGAATATTCAACAACAATCTCAATCTTTGCCAACACCGGCAGTGAATCATCTGACTCCCTATGAACCGTCACCAAATTCTTAGTTGCCGCTCTTGTCAGGGACGCTGCACCGTCATTATTCCTGTTTATGCTGCCAACAGCCATTTTTCTATTTCCGGCACCCAAGACATCTTTGCTTCGCGCCGAGGACACAATAACCCCAGCCTCATTCCGAACTATCATGTCGGTCACAAGCGTCAATCGTTTTTGCGCATTCGTAAGCTGCGCAGCGTTGGCCCCTCTCGCCCCAGCAAACATAACAGCTCCTGATGCCAAGACGAATAGCTGTCTTCTGTTGATCATTCCTCTCGCTCCTCACCGATTTAGTTAACTTTTTCCATATAGTAGGGATGCAAAGTTTCCTCTTCTAAATTGGCATCACTTGCAAAGAATAGAATCCATTTCTCTCCCGCCTTCAGCCCTGAAGCAGTTCCGGTATTAAAGTAACTACGGATATCAATCTCTTTCCGCCCTCCACTTGACACGAGAGCCTCAAATTGTCCGTTATGAATATCCGACAGCGTCTGTACTTCAACTGAAATATGTTCGTCATCTTTTCCACCGACGACCGAGGGGCTCGGTTGATAGGCCGCGACAACCAATATCCCAAGAAATGCGCAAAGAAGCCCCAGCGTTTTACGTATGCGCTTTCTATCATCTTCGCCGTCACTCTCCACAATACGTCCCTTCATGCGATATATAAATCGTTGTGTCATATGGAAGAAAACGCAGCTGATTGAACCAACCATCCCAGACAACAAGCATATATTTCTTATCATTTGAATATGTATTATGCATAGCCACATATCCCGCAACAGCCATCGCATGAGCGTCATGGCTTGAACTGAGAGTCCCAGAAAAGATACTGAGATTTCCAGAATCTGCAGTTGCCCTGAAAGAATCCCAAGATGGATACCAAGCAAATGATGTCTCAAGCCTTTTCCCGCGCCTAGCACAGAACTCCTTAATAGCCGGGGCAGCATTTGGAGATGGAGTCTCTCCTTGGGTAAAGTAAAGGCCCGTAGCTTGATCGAATGACTTATTTGGTTTGCCGGATGTTCCCGATAACTGCCAAAGCTCATGATATAAGTCTGGCAATTTGAGCCGGTTTAGCGTTACATAGTGGCTGCTTACCGCAAACATCGCAGACACATCGCAAGCATAGGTCCCCGTTTCTTTAATAACCTCTGATTGTGTAGGCGTTATCATCCCTGAAATAGTTTTACTTGCGTCAATGACATATCCTTGTTTATACAGGTCTTTGGGCAATACGAAAACATCCTCGAACCTGCCTGGAGATCCGCTGCGGCTATTTCCCACAGAAAACACCGCTGTTGACCGGCATCCCTTCTCATCTAAAACAACGTTATTATCCAGATCTGCAATACCAAAAGACAGCTCGTCAAATTTCAAAGCAACGATGTCATCTTGGGATGCGAGAAGGGCTATTTCATCGCTTGTATTCTCAATGGGCATAGGGGCGTTCGGAGCCAAGCAGTATTCGCTGATCCACCAAGATCGCTCTGAATCAAATACGACGTAGCCATAGTTAACGTCATCCCGCTTCGCGCGAACGATATACCCGATTGATTCCCCATCGGAATTCACCATTTTTACTGGGTCACAAGCGGTCACCGGCTCATCCGATACGTCATCAAAGAAAGCTTGCGCTTGCTCCACAGCTATTTGCGGTGTGACACGAACCAAGTCGTCGTCTCCAAAAACCAACCTTGGAGACATCAGGGCGGCAAGCAATACTATGAATCCGACAATCACCTTTCTCGAATAACGCATTTCTTCCTCCATCCGTGCAGTAGGGAGATACGGTAACTAAATGATATTCGTGAGATAGTGCTATACGTTTGATATTGTTTTTACTGACACACTTTAAATCAGTGAAAGGTCTTCTTTTCGCCCTAAACGAGAAAAGGGTACTGGAGAAATCTCCGGTACCCTCACATTCCTCTATTTACTTGCTAGTCCTTAAACAGATAGCCCACGCCGCGGACGGTGGTGATGTGTGCCGCGATCTGCGGGCCCACCTTGGAGCGGATGCGTCGGATGTGCACGTCGACGGTGCGCGTGCCGCCGCAGTACTCAAAGCCCCACACGCGGTGCAGCAGCACTTCGCGGCTGTAGGCACGGTTGGGGTGCGTCGCCAAAAAGCTCAGCAGCGAGTACTCCATCAGCGTCAGGTCGATGGGCTCGTTATCGAGCGTCACCTGGTAGGTAGCCAGGTTGATCTCGAGGTTATCGATGTTGAGCACATCGTCGGCGGTGACGGTCTCCTCCTCGCCCATCAGGCGCTGTGCACGAGCCTTGAGCTCGTTGGGCGTCGCCGTGGGGCATACAAAGTCGGCATGCGCATGATTGGGCAGGCGCAGGGTGCCGAGCGCCTCGTCGTCGACGATCACCAACATGGGGACGCCGCCGCGATCGTCAAGCCACTTGGCAATCTGATCGATGCGGTCGCTGCGGATGCCATCGGAATCGAGGATCAGCAGGTCAAAGTCGTGCGCCGCGGTCGGCGAATCGGGAGTTGCCAGGCTCACCTCGACACCCAGGGTGGTCGTCAAGCTGCGGGCAAACTCGTGGAAGCGCGTCGTGCGCGCCATGAACAGGGCACTCTTTTCGGACATATCGGCCTCCAAGGAAATGAGCTCAATCGTACTGGAACAAGTCAGCGCGATTAGGAGTTCGCCAGGTAGTGCTTGATCTCCCACTCGGTGATCGTAGACTCAAACTTATGCCACTCGTCGCGCTTCTTTTTGAGGAAGAAGCTGTGGATGTGCTCGCCGAGGGCATCCTTCATAAACTGCGAGTCCTCAAACACGTCGAGCGCCTCTTTGAGCGAGCGCGGCAGCGGCGTGTAGCCGGCCTCGACCATCTGACGGTCGGTAAGCTTGAGCGTCTCAGCCGTTGCCTCGGGCGGGAGCTCCAGCTTGCGCTCGATGCCGTCCAGACCAGCCGCCAGCGTGACGGCGTTGACCAGGTACGGGTTGGCCATGGGGTCGGGGCTGCGAAGCTCGATGCGCGTGGACAGCTGCTTGCCGGGCTTGTAGACCGGAATGCGGACCATACTCGCGCGGTTGCGCAGGCCCCACGTGGCGTACTGCGGCACGGAGTCTCCGCCCGTGGTGATGCGCTTGTACGAGTTGACCGTGGGGTTAGTGATGGCGCTGATCTCGCGCGCGTGCGCCAAGATGCCGGCCATGTAGTGCTTGGCGATATCGGAGAGGTGGTACTTCTCGTCGTCCTCGCCCCAAAAGACGTTGTTGCCGTCGTGGTCGAATAGCGACTGGCACAGGAACATAGCGCTGCCGTCCTCGCCCGCCAACGGCTTGGGCATAAAGGAGGCGTGGCACCCGCTCTCGTAAGCCTGCTGCTTAATGATGAGTTTGGCCGTGGTGATGGCGTCGGACATGCTTAGGGCCTCGGCATGGCGCAGGCTCATGCCGTGCTGCGAGCGGCCGGCGGCGTGGAAGGTGTACTCCACGGGCACGGACATCTTCTCGAGCGTGAGGACCGTGTTGCGGCGCAGGTCGCGGGCGGCGTCACTCACCGAAAGATCGAAGTAGCCCACGTTGTCGAGCGGCTCGGGGGTGTGCTCGTCGGGGAAATAGTAATACTCCAGCTCGGCGCCCACGTTGAGCAGATAGCCAGCCTTCTCGGCCTTGCGGAACATGCGGCGCAGGGCATCGCGCGGGTCGCCGGCAAACGGCTTGCGATCGGGAGTGCATACGTCGCAGAACACGCGGGCGACGCCGTTGTGGCTCGGGCGCCACGGCAAAATCTGGAAGGTCGAAGCATCAGGGAACGCCAGCATGTCGGCTTCCTCGGGCGTGGCAAAGCCCTCGATGGCGGAGCCGTCAAAGCCAATACCCTCCTCAAAAGCGACCTCGAGGTCCTCGGGGCTAATGGCAAAGTTCTTGAGGCGGCCGAGAATGTCGACAAACCACAGACGCACAAAGCGGATGTCACGCTGCTCTACGGAGCGGAGTACGTAATCGATGTTCTGCTGGTTCATGTCGCTCCCCTTTCTTTCGGGCGGGTTTCGACTGGTCTATATCGCAGATACTATCGCAGAAAAATGTTTCCGCAGGGTTAAAGCGTATCAAGCGCTCAAAAAACGTGTGTGAACAGGCAGTTGCGAACGAATGGTTAGCGCGAGGTTGATGCGCGATGTTCGATGTGGCCGGGAATCTCGATGCGTTTGGGCGCCAGCTTTGCGGCCTCGCCCACCGTAGTGGTAACAACGTCAATGCGCTCGGAGAGGCGCTCGACTACGCGCTCGGCAATGGTAAGGGTGTCCTGCGCGGCCGTGGTCACGCCGCCAAAGAGCACATGGTTCCAGGGGTAGTCATCAAACGTCGCGATTTTGAGCCCCGCCGGCAGCGAGGGACCAAGCTGCGCCAGCGCCTCGGTCAGACGCAGGAAAACCAGGCCGTTGACAGCAATGAGGCCGAGCTTTTTGCCTGCATAGCCGCGGATGGTCTCGTCCAAGCGGCCGACGCCCGAGGCGCCACCGTCGGCCAGAGTGACGACCTCACCCGCAAGGCCGCGTCGCGAAAGTTCGTCGGCAAAGGCCTCGGCACGCTCGCGACGCACGGGGCTGTCGTCGCTTGCCTCGGTGAGCAGGCACAGGCGCTCGCTGCCAGCGGCGGCGAGCTCGTCTACCAAGCCGGCGACCAGCTCACGGTTGTTAGATGTCACCAGATCGACACCGCCGTCGGCAACGTCGCGGTCGAGCAGCACGACGGGCAGACGTCCCGCTGCCGCGGCGATCGCCTCGTCATTGCCTCCGCAGGTGTTGACGACCAGGCCGTCCACGCCAGCATCGATAAGTCTGGTGAGCGACTCCGCTTCCTTAGCGGGGTCGTTGCCGCTAATGGCCGTCATGAGCGAGCAGCCGCGCGCGGCGGCGCTGACGGAAAGCCCTTCGAGCATGGCGCTGGAGAACGGGTTGGCGATGTCGGCCAGGATCACGCCGATGAGGTTGGTGCGCGAGCTGCGCAGATTGCGCGCGGCGGCACGCGGGCGATAGCCGGTGCGCTCGATAACCGCCGCGATGCGAGCACGGGTTTCCTCGGTCATTTGCCCGGGGCGGTTGTTGAGGTAGCGCGAGACCGTGGCCGGACTCACGCCCGCCTCGGCGGCAATGTCCTTGATTCTCATCTGCGCCATAACGCACCCCGTTTCCCAATTGTCGGCGATCTGAGCCATTTTAGGCATTTTTTTAAAAATCTCGGTTGCAAAACGCTGTAGGTGAGTATACTACAACTCGAAACGAAACCGATTTCGTAAACCGATTTCGGCGAGCGTTGGCACGCAGGTGCAAAGACGCACCCTACCGTCTTGGCACCTGCGTGCCAACGCCATATCAAAGGTGTACGCACGAGTAAAAGGAGCTGCGCGACCATGGGTAAAACGGTTCTTACCTTCGGCGAGATCATGATGAGACTCTCACCCAAAGACCACCTGCGTATTGAGCAGGCAACCGAGTTTGACGTCCGCTACGGCGGCGCCGAGGCCAACACCGCTCTTTCCCTGGCCTACCAGGGCGACAAGGCCGCTTACGTCTCCGTTGTCCCGGCCAACCGTCTGGGCGAGTGCGCCCTGCGTTCGCTGAAGGCCTACGACGTCGACACCACGCGCGTCGTGCGTCAGGGCGACCGCCTTGGCTCCTATGTGTTTGAGGTCGGTGCCTCGCAGCGCGGCAACGGCTGTGTCTACGACCGTAAGTTCTCTGCCATCAACATGGCCAAGCGCGACGTCTTCGACTGGAACGAGATCCTCAAGGGCATCGATGTCTTCTATTTCTCCGGCGTGACTCCCGCCGTCTCCGACGAGATGGCCGCCGCCTGCAAGGATGCGCTCACCGCCTGCCGCGCCAAGGGCATCACCACCGTGTGCGACGTCAACTATCGCGGCAAAATGTGGTCGCCCGAGAAGTCTCAGGCCACCATGAAGGAACTCCTGCCGCTCGTCGACATCTGCATCGCCAACGACGAGGACGCGCCTGCCGGCCTCGGTATGACTTGCGTCTCCGGCTCCCTTGCCCACGGCATCGAGGAGCGTGACACCTACGTCGAGATGGCCCGTCAGATCTGCGCCGAGTACGGCTGCAAGAAGGTCGCCTCGGTCGTCCGCAACATCTCCTGCGTCGAGCGCTCCATCTGGATGGGCATGCTCTTTGACGCCGAGAGCGGCGAGCACTGGTTCTCCCCTGCTCACGATGTACACGTGCTCGAGGGCGTTGCCGCCGGCGACGCTTTCAACGCCGGCCTCGTCCATGCCCTCATCAACGACTTTGACCCGCAGGCTGCCGTCAACTACGCCATCGCGGCCTCGATCCTCAAGCTCACCATCAAGGGCGATTCCAACTTGGTGACCGCAGACGAGATCGCAGCCGTGGCATCCGCCGCCGACGGTGGCACCCGCGTCGCGCGCTAGTCCGTCTCCATTCCGCGGGCCGCAGCTTTCCATACCAATACCCCTGCAGCTCGCTCCCCGCTTTCCCCGGCCAGGCAGAACCACTTAGTCCCATTCCGGTTTTGTCTGGCATTCCTTCACGACTGGCCTCGTAGCCGGTTCCGAAATTGCTTGTGACCCAAGCAGTGCCTCCGATAACCAATCCGGAACCGGCTCATGGCCAATCTTCTTTGGCAATTACGCGCACCCGCGCGCCTCACATCGAAAGGAACATCATGTTCGATCAGTTCTACACCACGCTTGAGTCCCTGGGCATCGTGCCGGTCGTCGTGCTCGATGAGGTCGAGGACGCCGCACCGCTCGCCCACGCCCTTATGGCAGCCGGCATGAAGTCCGCCGAGGTCACCTTCCGCACCGCCTGCGCCGCCGAGTGCATCGCCGCCATGGCCGAGGCCGAGCCCGAGATGTGCGTTGGCGCCGGCACTGTCCTGACCGTCGAGCAGGTTGAGCAGGCCCGCGCCGCCGGTGCCAAGTTCATCGTCTCCCCGGGTTACAACGAGAACGTCGTGAAGCACTGCATCGACATCGACCTGCCCGTCCTTCCCGGCACCGTGACTCCCTCCGAGGTCACCGCAGCCGAGAACCTGGGCCTCAAGGTCACCAAGTTCTTCCCCGCGTCCCAGTATGGCGGCCTGAACACCATCAAGGCCCTCGCCGCTCCGTTTGTTGGTCACCGCTTTATGCCCACCGGCGGCGTGAGCACCGCCAACGTCGAGGAGTACCTGAGCTCCTCTGCCATCATCGCCTGCGGTGGCACCTGGATGGTCAAGCCGGCCCTGTTTGCCGACGGCGACTTCTCCAAGGTCGAGCAGATTGCCCGCGAGGCCATGGACGTCGTCAAGAAGGTCCGCGCCTAACCCTGCCGCCTGAGACGGGGCAGAAACGGTAGATGTTCTACTCGACTTTCCCGTCTGACCTGCTCTCTATCATGGGGGGCGCGACCGAGGCCGCGCCCCCTTTTAAAACGGCTCGGAAGCGCGCCGTTTCCGTCACGAACAAGAACCGAAACCGTCTTGTATGCTGATAGAACGTGACGGAAGCGACACGCACCCGAGCCGCTTTGCTTACTCGGCTGACAGCCGCACTCAACTAAGTCACTTCGACAAAAGCCAAGCCACCAAAACAGCCGCGGCGCCGTCTGGAGGAATGGGCCCTTGCTTCCGGTCTTTTCCTCCAAGCGGCGCCGCAGCCTTTACTGCATCTCCCAAATTCCGAAAGGAAGGTCACGACATGCGGCCGCTCATCGTAATGAATGGCGAGAATATAGATTGGTTCCACACAGTCATCAGGATGCTCATGTATCTTGCCGGCGTTGCCATTTTGGCACTCGGCATGAGCATCCAGACAGCATCGGGGCTTGGGGTGGCAGCGCTCACCTGCTTCGCCACAACTCTGTCCATGCTCACCGGCAAAACACTCGGTTTTTGGATCACTGCGACCTACGTTGCTTACATCGCCGCGCAGGCTGTTATCCTCCGCCGCAAGTTTCAACTTCGCATTCTTCTCGAAATCTTTTTCTCGACGCTCATCGGCGGCTTCACCGATTTCTTCATGGCGGTCAACCCACTGCATCCCACGGCACTCCCCGCACAGGTTGCGACCATGCTGCTCTCCCTCGCTGTCACCGCATTTGGCGTAAGTCTCGTCGTCAACATGGGCGTTGTCCCCAACGCGCCCGACGGCTTGGTGCAGGTCATTGCCGAAAAGCTTAAACGCCGCTTTGGCGACGTAAAAGTCGTGTTCGACTGCTCACATGTCGCCGTGTCCCTCATTCTGTCACTCGCGCTCATGCACAACCTAGGCGGCTTTGGCGTGACCACAGCCATCTCGGCGCTGTTCTTGGGCCACGTCATCAACGTCGCCAACAAGCTCTTCGCCCAGCACTTTATCCGCGCGGCATTCGGATAATAGCACCACCGTAAGAGCCCGCGAACAGCGCTATACTTTGCTATATCTTGCTATAAATCTACCGCTGCCAGCCAACATACAACAGGCCCCAAGCGCGCAAAGGCTTGGGGCCTGTCTTGCAATATGGTTCTTTTGGCCTATGCGCGCTCGTATTTCGTGGAACGCCCAGTCCCCCGCTTTACAACCGCGTTCCGCCCAATCAGTGATTCAAGCGCCGTCAACGCACGCGCGCGGCTCAACCCCGTCTGCTGCTCAATCTCGCCCCGCGACATTATTCGTCCGACCGACAAAGCCTTGAGAACCTGGGCCTCTTCCTCAGACCCCTCAAAGGCATCGATAACGGGCAATGTGACGGTCACCATGCCGCCGCGAACATCAAATACCGGTCGGCTTAAAGAATCTCGATACGCACGCCTGATTCGCGCGATTCCCGTGCCAAATTTCTCGATGTAATCCAGCTTTAAAAAGACCTCGGCGACAATTGGGTTTCTGAGCACAGATATCTGCCCATACAAGTATTGTTCCGTCGTCAAACCGGCAGGCAGCGATCCGGGCGAAGTCACAACGACGCGATCGTCGTACAGGGCAATTTGAACATTCGCTCGAACGCCCCACGTCCGATGCACCAAAGCGTTTGCAACAGCCTCGCGAAACGCCTCGAGAGGAATTCGATCGGTTTGGACACGCTCCATCCCTTCGATACGCTCATAACGGTAGTAGCGTGCAAACATAGCCACCGCCCTGTCCACCTGCTCAATTGCGGATACATTTGTCGCCGCCTCGCGATCCAAGATCACATCCTCGGTATCGCCAAAACGGACGCAGTCGATGCCCGGAAAATCATTCTTATCCGCTAAAATCGCCGCAGCGTTGGTATAGCCGTCCTTGCCGAGCAAGAGAAGCGTGCGCATAATATCCGGCGTTAGCTCAGAAATGCCGAGATGTTCAACACACTTATGCTCGAGCGTGTGAAAACTCAAGTTCTGGCGAGCCGACGTGAGCGCGTCGAACGTTACGTTGCTGCCTTCGAGCGTCAGCCTGCCATACTCAAACCGGTCGACCTCCACCGTTGCCGAATCGCTTCGCCTGTAGGCCTTTCCCTTGCTTCGATAGGGTTTATCCTGTCCCTCATAAACCGTAAGGATTACGGTCCCGTGTTTCTCATCGGGCTCGAGCGTGTAACGGGGAGCGGGATCCAAGCTGTCATTAATCATGTTCTCGATGCGGAGACACTCTGCAACCGGATCTGCAAGGCCGACAGCCACGCCCTCGTCGTCAACGCCAAACTCAATCTTGCCCGTCCCGTAGTTTGCATAGGCGCTCACCGTTTTAAGAAACGTCGGAGTAACGCTTTCCTTGTATTCGACTGTAGGGCTCTCTCTAACAACCATATGCACAACCCCCTCGTTCGTACCATTCATAACCGTATTATAAGACGAAAACCGTTTTCGTACGGATTTATAGAAGACGCAAACGGTTTTCGTCTTGATTTGCGTCCGAAATGAGAATGGAAACTGCGCTTTCGTACGCTTATTACCAAACGCAAACTATTTTCGTTCGGCAATACGTCAACAATCCGGACGAAAAAGGCCCCGAGCTCGTGAGTGAACTGGGGGGCGTCTGCACCACCTGGGCAGCACAACAACCCCTATTTCATCGCGACTTATGGGGGAGACGATTAGATGGCCAAGTCTTGTGACAGCTCGAAATAGTCGGGATGTAAGGCGATGACCGGGCCTTGCTCCTCAGGCATCAGATGCAAGTGCGTCTGCGCCAGATAGCTCGCCGTATCGGTATCGCCCTTCTTAATGGCCTCGAGAATCCGGCGATGCTGCCGACGAATCGGCTCCCAATCCAGATCCTGCGACACCATACGCAACAACTTGTATCGCTCGAAATGCGTATTGACGCTCTTCATCCAATCCCACAACATGTGGCGGCCGGCAATCTCAAAACACGTCTCGTGGAACAGGTTGTCCAGATCGAAAAAGCGACGTGCTTCGCGATGATCGAGCGATTCGGACTCGGCAAGAATCTGCTCGAGCCGACGCTTTTGCTCGGGCGTGGCGACCGAACAGCATTTGATGAGCACGCTTCTCTCGAGTTTCTCGCGCAAGAAACAGGCGTTCTCGGCCCGCTCCATGCTGATTTTTGAAACATAGGTGCCGCTTTTGGGACGCGTTTCCACCAGCTCCTGCTCGCGCAGGCGCACAAAGGACTCGCGAATGGGTGTGCGCCCGATTCCCGTCTCCTTTTCCAGACCAATCGCCGAAAGGCGCGTGCCAGGCTTGAGTTCGGCATAGATGATCTTGGAGCGTAATGCGTTGTATGCCTGATCTTGCAGGCTCTGATAATGCTGGTGCTGTTCCATAAAGCCCTCGAATGAAGCCCACGGTTTTTTTGAATATCACCACGCTATACTATCGCATCCCCCATCCCCACAGTTGCGGTGAAATAAGGACCGCTGGCACCCATGCACAACTTAGGTGGCTTTGACGTGACCAGACGTGACCACCGCTATCTCGGCGCTGATCTTAGGCAACGTCGCCGGCATCGCCAACAAGTTGTTCACCCGGCACTTTGTGCGCGCCGCATTTGAAAAGTAGCACTACACGCGGGGCCAACGGGCAGCCCATGCTCACTTGTCTCTCGAGCTTGCCCTCCTCGATCAGGACAATCGTGCCGTCCGCACAGCAGGGCGAGTTCACCGTTTACCTTTTAAAAGTGAACGTTCACCTTTTTTTCGGAGAATGGGAGGGTTTATTACCCTACTTCACATATACTGAGCTTGTACGAAAAGCAAGACTTATATAGATGAACGTTTCTTTTGGAAGGATTGCTATGTCTGATCTTATGGACAGCTTCCGCCTGGACGGCAAGGTCGCGCTCGTGACCGGCGCCACCTATGGCATCGGCATGGCCATTGCCGAGGCGCTCGGAGAGGCAGGCGCCAAGATTGCCTTTAACGCCCGTCACGCCGACAAAGTTGCCGAAGCCGAGAAGCACTACCGCGAGCTGGGCTTTGATGCTCACGGCTATGTTGCCGACGTCACCGACGAGGCTGTCGTCGCCGAGCTCGTTGCCAAGATCGAAGCCGATTTTGGCACCACGCCCGACATCCTGGTCAACAACGCCGGCGTCATCCAGCGCACCCCGATGCTCGACATGAGCGCCGAGGACTTCCGTCGCGTCGTCGACATCGACCTCAATGCCCCGTTTATCGTGTCCAAGGCCTGCCTGCCGGGCATGATCGCCAAGGGTCACGGCAAGATCAT
This sequence comes from Collinsella sp., assembly GCA_019414625.1. Taxonomy (GTDB): domain Bacteria; phylum Actinomycetota; class Coriobacteriia; order Coriobacteriales; family Coriobacteriaceae; genus Collinsella. The sequence continues at coordinate 36,164 of DXLR01000058.1, read as the reverse complement.
CAACATCTGCTCCATGATGAGCGAGCTCGGCCGCGAGACCATCGCCGGCTATGCCGCCGCCAAGGGCGGACTCAAGATGCTCACCAAGAACATCTGCTCCGAGTTTGGCGAGGCCAATATCCAGTGCAACGGCATTGGGCCCGGCTACATCGCCACGCCGCAGACCGCACCGCTGCGCGAGACGCAGCCCGACGGCAGCCGTCACCCGTTTGACCAGTTCATCATCGCCAAGACGCCGGCAGCCCGTTGGGGCACGCCCGAGGACCTGAAGGGCCCCGCCGTGTTCCTGGCTTCCGACGCATCGAACTTCGTCAACGGGCACATTCTGTACGTGGACGGCGGCATTCTCGCGTACATCGGCAAACAGCCGCAATAAGGAAACTGGGCGAGGCGGTCGGCAGTTAAGTCTGCTGCTCGGACAGTCCTGCGCAAGACGGAAAGCACATTAAGTGCTTTCCTTTGCGTGCGGAACTCGCGACAGACTTAACTGCCGACCGCCCGCATAGCTCATCGCGGGTTGGCTTTGCCGCCGCCCGCGCACAGAAACAAAAAACTGGAAGATTAAGTTGAAAGGTTAACTCAAATGAAGATCGCTCTAATCAACGAGAATTCTCAGAACTCCAAGAACCCTATGATCGAGGCTGCCCTTAAGAAGGTTGTCGAGCCCATGGGCCACACTGTCTTTAACTATGGCATGTATGCCGACGCCGACTCCAAGCCCCTCACCTACGTGCAGAACGGCATTCTTGCTGCCGTGCTGCTCAACTCCGGCGCTGCCGACTACGTCGTGACCGGTTGCGGCACCGGCGAGGGCGCCATGCTCGCCTGCAACTCCTTCCCCGGCGTGCTGTGCGGCCATGTTGCCGACCCGCTGGATGCCTACACCTTTGCCCAGGTCAACGATGGCAATGCCGTCGCCATGCCCTTCGCCCTCAAGAACGGCTGGGGCCAGGAGCTCAACCTCGAGTACACCTTCGAGAAGCTCTTTGGCTTTGGTTCGGGCAACGGCTACCCCGCCGAGCGCGTTGAGCCCGAGCAGCGCAACAAGAAGATCCTCGATGGCGTGCGCGCTGTGACCATGCGTCCGCTCGTCGACGTCCTGGGCGAAATCGATCAGGATCTGGTGAAGGGCGCCCTCGCTGGCGAGCACTTCCAGGAGTACTTCTTTGCCAACGCCACCGACGAGGCCATCATCGCCAAGGTCAAGGAGCTTTTGGGGCTGTAATAAGGTCCACGGGGCGCACCGCCCCCCCCAACAAGCCGCCAGACAAAAGGCGCCGCGACAATCCATGTGTCGCGGCGCCTTTTTTGATTGGCTATCGCTTGAGCCACCGCAAGGCGGCCGCTCCCCTATTTGCCAAGAGCCTACAGCTCGCAGGCGACCTTGTAGCCATCGGCGATGGCGTCGCGGATGTTGCCGCACTTGTTGGCATCGCCCAGCACGTGGGTGGCAACACCGGCTGCAACCAGGTCGTCGGCCAGCTTGGTATTGGGACGATAGCCCATGGCAAGCACCAGCGTATCGGCGCCGGTGATGGTGTGGACCTCGCCGTCCTTCTCGTAGCTGATGGTGTCCTCGGTAATCTCGGTCACCTTGGCCTCGGTCAGCACGTGAACACCCTTGGAGAGCATGCGCGTGATGAGCACCGCGCGACCGGCGCCGCCCTCGTTAGCGGCGAGCGTCTTGGTCATCTCGATGACGGTGACATCGCGATTGGCCGGCGACAGGTCGTTGACCAACGGGGCCAGGTAATCGGCCGTCTCGCAGCCGACGGTGCCGCCGCCCACGATGACGATCTTCTTACCCGGGAAAGCCTTGCCACCCAGCAGGTCATCGGCCGTCATAACCTGCTTAAAGCCCTGCATGAAGGCCGGAGCGATGGGCTCGGCGCCATAAGCCAGGACAACCTCGTAGCCCGCGTAGTCGCGCTGAATGTCCTCGGCCGAAAGCTCGGTGCCAAATACGCACTTCACGCCAGCCTCAGCAAGACGGCGGTACTGGTACTTAATCACGCGGGTGAGTTCCTGCTTTGCCGGCGGAACGGCTGCGATGCGCATCTCGCCGCCCGGCTCGTCCTGCTTGTCCACAAGCACCACGTTATGCCCGCGCTTGGCGGCAATGTAGGCCGCCTCCATGCCCGCGGGGCCGGCGCCCACGACGAGCACGTTCTTGGCCTCGGCGGCAGGCTCGTAGCCGGCCTCGTCGCGCTCCACGTCCGGGTTGACGGTGCAGGAGATGCGCTTTCCAAACATGATGCCGTTCAGGCAGCGCAGGCAGCCGATGCAGGGACGAATCTCGTCGGCCTTGCCGGCAGATGCCTTATTGCAGAACTCGGCATCGCACAGATTGGCGCGGCCCATCATGCAGATGTCGGCGGCGCCGTCCTCGATCAGCTCCTCGGCAATCCAGGCCTCGTTAATGCGGCCGACGGTGGCGACGGGAATGTTGACGTGTTTTTTGATCTCGCGCGAGCAGGCGGCATGCGAGGCCTGCTGCGTGCCGGCGGCGGGAATGGCAGAGCCGCGCTTGATGGTGGTACCGCCCGACACGTGAATCATGTCGACGCCGGCCTTCTCCAGGCGACGTGAGACGTAGATCATGTCGTTGAGGGTCAGGCCGCCATCGGTGTACTCGTCGCCCGAGATACGGACGTCGATGATAAAGTCCTTGCCGCAGCGCTCTCGAATCTCGGCGATGACCTCGAGCAAGAAGCGCATGCGGGCATCGAGCGAGCCGCCGTACTCATCGGTACGCTTGTTGTAGAGCGGGGTCAAAAAGCCGCCGAGCATGCCGTGGGCGTGTGCCGCATGGACCTCGACGCCATCGACGCCGGCCTTCTGCATACGCACGGCAGCGTCACCGAACTGATGCGTGAGCTCGTGGATCTCGTCAACCGTGATGGGACGCGGTGCCTCGCGGGCATAGGACGGGCCCACGAAGGACGGAGCGATCAGGCGCGGCGTGCCCGGAATGTTAAAGGCCATGTAGGCGGGGTGAAAGAGCTGCGGCATGATCTTGCAGCCGTACTCGTGGACGGCGGCGGCGAGCTTTTCCCAGCCAGGGATAAACGTGTCGTCGTAGCAGCACATGTCACCCGGCAGATAGGTATAGGTGGGCTCGACCGTCACGACCTCGGTGATGATCAGGCCCACGCCGCCCTTGGCACGGGCGCGGTAATGATCGACCAAGTCGTCGGTCACATAGCCGTGATCGGCCAGGTTAGTGGATACCGGCGGCATAAAGACGCGGTTCTTGACCTCGGTCGTACCGACCTTGATCGGGCTAAAGAGCATCGGGTAGGCGGAAGACTCCATACAGGGTTCCTTTCGTTTGAGCCGCTCGGCGGCAGTTGCTAACGTACTTATCGTATCAGCAACTGCGCTGTACCCGACCGTACACGCTCCCCCGGCTTTTACTCAGCCCACAAAAAGTTGCGGTGGAATACGGAGTAGATAAGGCCTTTGACAGCCAAAACAGTCCGTATTCCACCGCAACTGATGGGCGGGGTGGGTTAGAGGCCCAGATAGCTGGTCATGCCTTCGACGGCGAGCTTGGCGCCGGCTACGGCATGGACCACGGTGAGCGGGCCGTTGACCACGTCGCCGGCGGCAAAGACGCCAGGCACGGTGGTCATGCCGCACTCATCGACCGAAAGAAGACCGCGATGGTCGGTCTCCAGACCGCCCGTCGTAAGCACAAGCTTGTCCTTGGGCACCTGCGAAGCCGCGATCACAACCGTGTCGGCGGCCACATGGTCGAGCTCTTCCTCGTAGCCCACCACGTTGTTGTCCTCGTCAAAGATAGCCGTCTCGAACACCGGACCGTTATCGTCGATGGCGCAGATCGCCTTGCCGCGCACGATCTCGGCACCGTCAAGCTCGGTCAGCTCGACCTCGTCATCGATAGCCGAAACATGGCGCGAGCGGGCATACACGGTAACCTTACGAGCACCCGAGCGCAGGGCTGTGCGCGCAACATCCATGGCAACGTTGCCGGCACCGATAACCGCCACGTTCTGCCCGATCGCCACACTCGTGGGATCAACCAGGTAATCGATACCAAACAGCACGTTACCGCGCGACTCACCGGGAATACCCAGCTTGCGAGCGCGCCAGGTGCCGGTACCCACAAAGACCGCATCGTAGCCGTCGCGCAGCAGGTCGTCGATATGCAGTGCACCGCCAATGGTGGTCGAGGGGCGAACGCGCACGCCGAGCGAGCACATCACGTGACGGTACTTTTGCACGAGTGCACGGGGCAAACGGAACTCCGGGATGCCGTACTCCAGCACACCGCCGATTTCGGGGCGCTGCTCAAACACCGTGACGGCACAGCCCAGCTGGGCCATCTTAATGGCCACGGTAATACCGGCAGGACCGGAACCGACCACGGCAACCTGCTTGCCGCACGACGGCGCGGGCTTCCATTCCCTACGATCCAAATACGCTGTCGAGATATAGTTCTCGATGCTCGAGAAATGCACGGGTGTGCCCTTGCGGCCCTGGATGCAAGCACCCTCGCACTGGCCCGAATGGTTGCACACCACGGAGCAGACCGCGCTCATGGGATTGTTCTGGAACAGCAGCTCGCCCGCCTCTTCTAGACGGCGCTGTTTGAACAGGTCGATGACCTGCGGAATAGGCGTCTGAACCGGGCAGCCCTTAATCTGACAGAACGCCCTTTTACAACCTAGGCAACGATTCGCCTCTTCGACAATGTGGATAGCCACGCAACTCCCCTTTTTAATGCAATCCAATGGGGGCGACGATAAAGACCCTTCACCGCCGCCCCCATACAGGTAATCTCAATCTGCCGACACAGCAAAAGCCAATGCTATAACTCGCGATGCGAAGCCCCGCAGCGAGCGGACATGTGCTCGAGTGTCGCCAGGCAGTCAGCCGCCGTCGCCGGCACACTGTTCTCGACCACGCAGGGAATCCCAGGGCAGGCGGCAGCCGCCCAGGCCACTACGGGCTCAAAGTCATAGCGGCCCGTCTCGCCCACGCCATGACACACCAGGCGTGAACCCGTACCGTCGCACCAACCGGCTTCGTCCTCGTTATCAACGACCTCAAAATCCTTGGCGTGCAGCACGCGGATCTTGCTGCCGCATAAATAGAGCATGCGCGCGGTGATTTCCTGCGCTTCGTCAACGACGCTGGGGTGCAGCAGCGACACTGGGTCATAGATCACGCCGAGCGACGGGCTCGAGACGCGCTCCAGCACCTCACGGCAGCGATCTGGCGTGTTGACCGTCTCGTTCCAACCGGGCTCAATTAGAACCTGACCGCCCATGGCCTCGGCACGCTCGCAGACATACGCAAGCCCGTCCACAAAAGCCTCGAGTGCCTCATCGGTCATACGGTCGTCAGCAACGCAGTTCTGCGCATTGGGACGACCGGTCTCGGTGCCAACCGGACAGCCGCCGAGCATCTGAGCAAAGTTCAAGCACGCCTCGTACTCGGCAAAGTTATCCGTGAGCTGTTGTCGATCGGGCGTCGCCAGATTCTTATAACAGCCGAGCACGGCGACCGAAACGCCCGCCTCATCGAGCACCGCACGCAAATGCTCGGCGAGCTCGCGGGTCAGACCGCATCGATCGATTCCCATTGATGCGTAGAGCACCTTGCTCGGCAGCTGAATGCACGAAAAGCCCAGCTCTCCTGCCATGCGAATGCGTTCCTCGACGGTCCCCTGCGGAAGGTCGTGTAAACGCACGCCCGGAGTAATGGCCCCCACGCTATTCACGCCCCTTATGAGCATTGATGCCCGGCGTGTAGCCGCCAAACGGGTCATCGATGGAGCACACGCCCGAAGGGGCGAGCGGATCGCGCTTACCGGCCAACTTGTCATGATGCATAGTCTCGATATAGGCGAGCACCAGCGGCGCCACGCCCTTCGCGTCGTTTTTGACGACGGGCTCGCTCATGTAGTAGCCAAACGTGCCCTCGCGGTGCGCGGTGTTGCCAAGACCCGCCACCAGGCAGATGTTGTCGAGCGCCAGCTGTCCGTCGCGCTCGGACAGGCACGTGTCGCAGATGCCGTCAAACGCACGGCGGCCGTACTGGTAGTAGCGCTCGCCCAGCACGCCCAGGCGCACGCCCTTCATGATGGCGTTGGCAAAGATGGCGCTGCCCGACTCCTCCAGATAGTTGGGGGCGATATTGGGCAGGTTGATGACCTGGTGCCACATACCGGTCTTCTCGTCCTGATACGGCAGCATGGCGTCGATCAGGTCGTGGAACATCTTGCGGATCTCGTCCTTCTCGGCCGACATCGAGGGCGGCATGAGCTCCCAGGTATCGATGAGCGCCATGGCGAACCAGCCCTCGGCGCGCAGCCAGAAGTTGGCCGAAAGGCCGGTGACGGGATCGCACCAGAACTGCTTGCGGCTCGCGTCGTAGGCGTGATAGTACAGGCCGTTGAGGGGGTTGCGCATCAGGTCGTGCACCACCTGGAACATATGGAAGCTATCCGAGCAGGCGCGGCGGTTGTGGAAGCTCAGCTCGTACTGCATGTAGAACGGCTGCGCCATGTACATGCCGTCGAGCCAGATCTGGTTGGGGTAGACGGCTTTGTGCCAAAACACACCCTCTTTGGTACGCGGCTGGGTCTCGAGCTGACGGTAGATGGTATCCATGGCGGCACGGTACTTGGGCTTGCCCACCAGGTCATAGAGTTTGTAGAGGGTTTTGCCCGCGTTGACGTTGTCGAGGTTGTACTCCTGGGGATCGTAATGCTTGATGGTGCCGTCATCCTGGACAAAGAAGTCGATATAGTCGTCGGCGAAGGTCAGGTAACGCTGCTCGCCGGTGATCTCGTACAGCTCGATGAGCGCCTTGATCATGCAGCCGTCAATGTAATTCCAGGTGTTCTCCTTGCCGGCGCGAAGCTTTTCGATATTCCAGGCCGGCGCCTGAGGCGTAGAGGTCTCGATCAACTGCTCGATATAACGGTCCAGAATCTGATTGCAACCCATTGCTGTCCCCTCTGACGTTTTTGATGGGTGAACGTTTCCCCTAGTGTAACGCGAACGGGGATTATAGGGTGAACGTTAACCCTATAATCCCCGTGAACGGCAAACTTTTAACGGCAAACGGCGGTGAGGCCCGCAGCGATGCGATGCGCCAGGCGCTCATAGCCGGCAGGGCTGTAATGCAGACCGTCCGGCATGTAGAGCTCGCGGTGCTCCGGCAAAAACGGGCTGATGCCGCTTTGCGCATACAGGTCGATCACCGGCACCGAGTAGCGATCGCAGACCTCCAGCATCGCGCGCACATAGGCGTCTTGCGTCAGGCCCAGATGGTTGGCCTCGTTGCTTGCCGGAATATCCTTCTCGTGTTTGCCGCTCGTCTTGCACGGCGTCATAAACACCAGCTTTGCCTGAGGCGAGCGCGCCGTGATGGTGCGGATCAGGCAGTCGAGCGCACCGTAGAACTCGTGCACGTCCGTGCTGCCCAGCTCTCCCAGCGGCACGTTACGGCTAAAGTCGTTAACGCCGCCAAAGACGATGCAGATATCTGCCGTGTGATCGATGCCGTCCAAGCGCTCGACAAACGAATCGCTACGGTCGGCCTTGACGGCAATACGCGAACCCTTAATACCAAAGTTCTCGATCGTAGCGCCGCCCAGCAGCGCACCCAGGTGCGAGGTCCAAGAGATGTCGTTGCCTCCCCCGCCGCATCCGTTATCGCCCCAGGTGGTCGAATCGCCAAAGCAGCAGACGGTCGATTCGCTCAAGTTTTTCGTTTCCATATTCTTCTCCTCACCCGCACACCGGCGGTCATACAGGTACATACCGTTCATTCACAACATACCGAGGGACTATGCGTGGGCGTATTCCGCAACTTGCGAATCGAGCCATTCGATATCCTCGGCAAGATGCGCCACGCCCAGGTGGTGTCCACCCGGGCAGACCTCGTGCAGAAGGTTTTCGTCCTTGCCCAGCAGCGCGTAGGCGTCGCGAACGATATCGAGCTGCTCGTCTACGTTCGCAAGCCCGCGGGCGCCGTTGAGATGGTCTTTCTCGCAGCTCTGAACCAAGAGCGGCCGTGGCGCGACAAGCGATGCAATGTCGCCCATGTCGAGCAGACGCCAGAGTCCAGGCGTGTAATTGCAGCTGCAATTGCCGTTGAGGTGCAGTAGCGAATCATCAACGCCGTACAGATAGCCCGAGACAAACGCCTTGCGCACGCGCGGGTCGAGCGCGGACAGGTACAACGTCATGTAACCGCCGCCCGAAAAACCAAAGCAGCCCAGGTCGTCCATGGCAATGTCACCGCGTGTCTCCAAGTAATCAATCAAGCGCATGTTGTCCCAGGCGTTGAGGCCCGCGACCGTAAGACCCAGCGGCTCGGCCATACGTGCTTGATTCAGACACGTACCGCGCAGGTAGCTGTTCTCGTCGTCGCCCTGACCCTTCCAGTCACGACGGTATCCCCAACCACGCGCATCGGGGCAGACGGTCACATAACCCATGCGCGCCAAACGCAGACCGTAGTCGTAATTGAACTTACGCACGGCATCGTCGACCGCCGGCACGCCCGCAACGCCGGCTATGCTTGCAGCACCCGCCCCCTGGTGACCATGCGGGCAGATATAGCAGCGCTTGAGTCCCCGCTCGTCAAGCTTGGGGCGGGACGGCTCCAACAGGTAAAACGGCATCCACACATCGTGCTCAACCTGCAGCACCGCATGAGTACGCACGATGCTGCCGGCAACCCGCATGCGATTGAGCTCACGAATCTCAATCGGGGCGCGGTCCATAAGCGAAAGACCCAAAATATCGTACAGACGAGTCCTGGTCGCAGCCTTCCATGCCTCAAAGTCTGTGGGAGTCTTGCCCGTAAATGCGGCCGAGCGCCCCTCGCGCTTCAGTCGGGCGCGCAGCGCAGGTTCGTCCTCGTAGTACGTCTCGATGTGCACGGTGCGGCCATTGGCAGATAGCCCGGCCGTCTCTACCGCATCACCGTCGCCGCCCTCGGGATCCCAACCATCCGTGCCGGCAAGCACTCGGTCACGCGCATAGCGTTCGGAATCCTGACCGGTCAGGCAATGCGCCCACGGCACCCAAGCGGCAGTATCACCCGCCGGGCCAAACAGCGCACCGCCGGCATACAGGGTGCCGTCATGTGCCGCTGGCTTATTCCAATCCCACCAACCCTCGAGTGAAATATGGGGGCCCAGCCAGCATTCGAGCAAAACGGTCTGGGCCCACTCGCGCCATGGACGACCCAGATAGACCGATCCGGGGGCAATGCCCTCATCGGCTGTAAACGAACAGCCATGAAACACAAATCCGTACGGCTCGCCCTGGGGCGTGGAGGCTGCCGTTACATACCCGTTGACATCCATATCGCGGTTGAGCGAGCGAATCTCACACCCCTCAAAGTAGGCACGCGCGCCGCCAAAGATAAAGTCGACATCGCCCTCGATCCGGCAACGTCGAAAATACTGCCGCCCCACGCGGCGCGGGGCGAACTGCTTGGGGCCGCTGCCGCCGCCCGGCTTGGCCTCGCGCGGCGGCAGCGGCCCCAAAAAGAGCGTGTCCTGGTGTCCCTTAATGCAGCAGGCATCGACAACCAGGCGGTCACCATCGGCATACAGGGCAATCGCCTGGCCGACCTCGCGCCCATCACCGGCGTTGTTTTCGATTGTTAGACCCGCAAGCGTCACGTCGTCGGCATCGACCAGCACCGTGTACGTACGGAAGGTGCCGAGTCTTCCATCCTGGCCGCTACCATCTTCCGAAGGCATCTTGGCACCCAGGCCTCCCACGATACGCACGCTGTCGGCCGTCTCGCCCTCGAGCGTCACATGCGGACGACGAATTTCGACCTGCTCGCGATACTCGCCCGGCGCCACCAGCACACGTACCGGCACGGTCGTATCGGACACGCACCGCTCCGCCGCCTCGAGCGCCGCCGAAATGCTGCGATACACGCCTTCGCGTTCGAGCGATACCTCAAAGAGCTGCTCTTTACCACTCATCTGTCATTACGCTTTCTGTCACAGAACACCCACCATGCAATGCCGGCACCTATAGATTGCGTGCGACAGCCGGGCAGACCCGACCGTCGCACGCCTCAACATGCCGTATTCACTTGTGCAGGAGCACTACCCTACGCGCGGATAACCTTGTCGACGTTTTGCAGCTGCAGCTCGTCGCCATCCTGACCCTCGATGCGCACGTTCCACAGGTCGAGGACTTTCACGTTCTGCGCGATGATGCCCTGGCGCACCATGGGCTCCACGCCGCAGGCCATGGCCGGCACAAAGGGCTCGGCATCGGCGGCAAAGGTCACATGGACATCCTGGAACGTCAGGCGCGTCACCTTGCTCTCGGGAAGGCCCGTGATATAGGCCGCGGCCGCATGGCAGTTGGTGGCCTCGATATCGCAAAACGTCGTGGCGCCAAAGCCGGGCGTACGGTCGTCGACGGGCAGCGCCTCGCGAGACTGCACGTAGTCGGTCTTGCCGTCCTTGTCGCAGAAGTAGAACGAGTTGACCACGAAGGGCGTGAGCACCTTATCCATGCGAATGTGCTCGAAGGTGATGCCCTCGTTGACGGCGTCCTTGCCGCGTCCGCGGCGTGTCTTGACGCGCAGGCCGCGGTCGGTGCGCTCAAAGAGGCACTTGCTCACGGTGAGGTCCTTGATGCCGCCGGCGGCCTCGGATCCCAGCACCACGGCGCCGTGGCCGTCGTGCATGTAGCAGTGCGAGATCAGCACGTCGTGCGTGGCGGGACGGAGCTCGGGTTCAATGCCCAGTTTGCCGCTCTTGATGGCGATGCAGTCGTCGCCCACCGAGAACTGACAGCCAAGGATGCGGACAAAACCGCAGCTCTCGGGATCGAAACCGTCGGTGTTGTGGGAGTTCTTGGGACCCTCGATGGACAGGCACAGGGCATCGACGTGCTCGCACAGAATGGGATGGATATTCCACGCCGGGCTGTTGCGCACGGTAAAGCCGGCAAGACTCACGTTTTCGCACTCGGACAGGAAGATCATGCGCGGGCGGGCGATCTCGCGGCCCTCCTCGGGACGGAAGATGTTCTTAAAGTCCTTGTTCCACCAGTTGTCCTCGGCAAAATCGGTCTGGCCGTCGATGGCGCCGCGGCCATAGATGCACACGTCGTGCACGCTCAGGCCCGTAAAGGTCGAACAGTAGGTCGAGAAGCTCTCGCCCTCCCAACGGCCCAGGGGCAGCATATCGGTGCCGGCGTACCCAGCCCCCTCGTCACCCGTGACCGTGCCCGGAATGTAGGCAAGCGCGGCGCGGTCGTGGCGGGCCAGCAGCACCGCGCCCTCGGCAAGCTCGATGTTGATATTGCTCTTAAGGAAGAGGGACTTGATGCGGTAGTTGCCGGCGGGGATCAGCACGCGCCCGCCCTTGGGGCAGGCCATGATGGCAGCCTGAATGTTGGTGGTGTCATCGTGCTCGGCATCGCCCTTGGCTCCGCAGTCGCGAACGTTGATGGTAAAGGGCTCCGCCGGCGTGGTGACGCCTACGCTTAACTCGCGCTCGCCGCAGACAAAGCGGATCAGGTTGCGCTTGCCGGGAGTCAGGCCATCGACATAGGTCTCGACCGTATTCGTGGTACCGGCGGGCTCATCGTTGACAAAGATCTCCCACGTATCGGCACAGGTAAAGTAGCCGCCATCGTCGAGCTCGATAACGGCCGCGCGGGCATTGCGCCAGATAACGTTCGTCTCCATGGGTCTCTCCCTCAAAAAAGATGCTCTAAAGGCAAATTGTACGCTGTAGAAAAAGGGCCGTGCCTGCCGGCGGAATTCCGGTGGCACGGCCCTGTGGTTTGGACGATGCGTTGGCCTTACTCGGCGGGAGTTACGCTACCGTCCTGGAAGCCAACGTTGTTGTGGGCAAAGCAGTCCTCGTACTTAAAGCCAGAGAGCTCCTCGCAAAGCGCCTTGACCTCGGGCTTGACGTCGGCCATCTTGCCACCCTCCTTGACACGATGGATCTCGTCGCAAAGGATGTCGCACTGCTCCTTGTCGATCTTGATGCCGCGGGCAAGGACAGCCGCAAGCAGGAAGAAGCCGGCGCAGCCGATGAGCATGTAGCCGCAGATGTACAGGGGCACGGTGGCGGGCTGGGTCACGGCGTCGCTGTTGCCGGCGGTCTGAATGAAGCCGGAGGCAGCAAGGACGATAGCCCATACGTTGACGGCAACAGCCTGGGCGATCTGCTGGCAGAGCTGCTGTGCGGAGCTGTAGATGCCCTCGCGACGACGCAGGGTGATGAGCTCATCGACATCGGGGATGTAGTTGAGCAGAACATCGGGCAGGTACTGGAAGCCAACGTAGAAGAACTTCCAGATGGCGAAGATGATGGGGTAGGCGATCATGGCAATGGCGACCGTGGAGGTGCCGTTGATCTGACCAAAGGCGAAGTAGTTGTACGCGATGATGCACGCGGCGCAACCGACGTTGGCCAGGTACCAAGACTTGTGGAAGCCCTTCTTGGCCATGAGGGCGACCCAGATGGCGGTGCAGACGATAGCGACGACCTTGCCGGGCATCTCCATCACGGACTCGTAGGACTTAGGAATCTGCAGACAGTAGACGATGAAGAAGGACAGGCACGCAGACCAGCAGGCAGCAGCGAGCTTCGTGGAGACCTGTGCATACAGAACCTTGCGGAAGGACTTGTTGCGGAAGGTAGAGATAACGTCGATGAAAAACTTCTTGATACCCTCGCCGACGCTCTCGATCTTCTCCTGAGCGACCTCCTCGGGGGTGTGCTCCCACGTAGACAGGTACACGCAGAGCAGCGAGATTGCCATGACCGAAGCGTTGATCGTAGCGATGATGAAATAGCTGAACGGGTTGGTCTCGCCGAAGGTGCCAAAGCCAAAGCCGACGAGTGCTGCCATCAGGAAGCCGGCGGCGTTACCAAAGAGGTGCTTGTAGCCGGTGAGGTACGTACGCTCCTTGAAGTCATCGGTCATCTCGATGGTAAGCGGCGACAGGTTGGCGGTGCAGAACGTGTACGCGACGTTGTAGATCAGGTACAACACAAAGTAGTACGGGAAACCAAACGGCGTAGCCACAAAGATAAGCGGCTCGGCGACCATCATCGGGATAGCCAGCAAGATCCAGAAACGGCGGCGGCCAAAGATGCGGCCGATCTTAGTAGCGTAGAAGTTATCGGCCACAAAGCCCATGAGCGGGCACAGAATGGCGTTGAGATAGATGGCGAACGAGCTGATCAGCGCAGCCTCGCCTGCGGACAGACCGCACTCCGTGGACAGGAACAACACCATGTAGCTGTGCGTAAAGCTCAGGGCACCGGAGTTGAGCATGCCGCCCATACCAAAGCCCAAGCGCGTCCAAAATGTGATCTTGCGCTTTTTACCGATCTTGTTAGTCATCGAGCTCCCTCTCTTTTCTCGATTGTCTTGTAACAAGACATTGGAGTCCATACCGATGTCTGTCTGCATATCGCCCACTCGTAGGGTGAACGTTTAGCTAGATTATGCGCGATTGCATATGATAGGTGAACGTTCACTTGTATATTATCCTTGAACGGTCGTTTTTTGCCGTTAAACGGATATCTGACTTGAAAAAAATCACGATTACATGGGTATTGAGTGGGTTTAAATTTGAGGTCGATTAGGTGAACGTTTATTGTTTTCGCCGCTCCCGTACCCTCAGGAAGACACGCCCGAACAGACAGAACAAACATGGCCCCGCCGGGAACACTCCCGACGGGGCCATGGTCAATAGCGCCCTATGCGAACCCATTTACCGCTACAGGCAGACGCCATCCTTCCAAATGCTGATCTCGTGGCAGCCGCGACGCTCGGCACTCGTAAGCTTGCCGCTCGCCGTGTCCAGCACCATCTGATACAGGTCGTCGGCAGCCTCATCGAGCGTGCGCTCGCCCGTAGCCACCACGCCGGCGTTAAAGTCCATCCAGTTGGCCTTGTGGTCGCACAGACGCTGGTTGGTGAACACCTTGAGTGTAGGCGCCGGTGCGCCAAACGGCGTGCCGCGACCGGTCGAGAACAGGATTACGTGGCAGCCGGCAGCCGTCAGGGCCGTGGTGGATACCATGTCGTTGCCCGGACCGCACAGCATGTTCAGGCCATGCTTGATAGCCTGACCGGCATACGGCAGCACGTCGACGATGGGGGCAGATCCGCCCTTTTGCACGCAGCCGCAGCTCTTGTCCTCGAGCGTGGTAATGCCGCCGTCCTTGTTGCCGGGGCTCGGGTTCTCATAGACGACCTCGCCGTGGCTGATAAAGTAGTCCTTAAAGCCGTTGAGCATGTCGGAGGCGGCATTGAAGACGTCCTGGCTCTCACAGCGATCGAGCAGAATGCTCTCCGCGCCAAACATCTCGGGAACCTCGGTGAGCACCGACGTGCCGCCGCGGGCGACAACCATATCGCTCACGCGACCGATCGTGGGGTTGGCGGTAATGCCCGAAAGACCGTCAGAGCCGCCGCACTTAAGGCCAATGACCAGCTCGGAGGCAGGAATGGGCTCACGCTTGGCCTGCTTGGCCAGGTCGGCAAGCTCGGACAGGATCTTGTGACCCTCGACCTGCTCGTCGGCTACATCCTGGCAGGCGAGGAATCGAACGCGCTCGCGATCAAAGTCACCGAGCTCGTCGAGTACCTGCTGGTGCGTGCAGTTTTCGCAACCGAGGGACAGGAACAGCACACCCGCAGCGTTTGCGTGACGCGAGAGCGCCACCAGCAGACGGCGCGTCTGGGCATGGTCGGCACCGGTCTGCGAGCAGCCAAAGGGATGCGGGAAGTAGTAAACGCCCTCCAGCGAGCCCTCGACCAGATCCTGAGCCTGCTCGCACATGGCACGTGCGACCTCGTTGACGCAGCCGACCGTGGGGATGATCCACAGCTCGTTGCGCGTGGCGGCGCGGCCATCGGCGCGACGGAAGCCCATAAAGGTCTCGGGCTCAACCGGCTCAACGACCGGATGCGTCGGGTTGTAAGCGTACTCGACCTCGCCCGAAAGGTTGGTCTTGACGTTATGCGTATGAAGCCACTGACCGGGCTGGATGTCGCCCGTCACGTGACCGATAGGAAGACCGTACTTGACGACGTCCTCCCCCGCCGCAATGGCGCGCACGGCCATCTTGTGGCCCTGCGGAATATCCTCCGCGGCAACGACCTCGCCCACCCCGGAAACCGCGACGGCGGTGCCCTTGGCAAGCGGCGACAGCGCGACGATCACGTTGTCGGCCGGATTGATCTGGATAGTATTCATTACAAAGAGTCCTAACCCTACAGGTTGAGCAGAAGTCAGCGGGCGCCCGTCAGTTGCCCGGCGGGCGCACAGAAGGATTTAGGCCTGGGCGTTGGCAAATGCCTGCTTGGCGCCCTCGGCGCGCACAACGGCAAGCGCGTTGACGACAAACTCCTCAAGGCCGGCGATCTGCGTAAGGTCCTCGCCCCACATCTGCTCGTTGCTGAGCACGTCGTGCACCAGCTCGGCATCGTCTGCACCGGCGTGAGCGGCGTAGAAGTCGAGCACGAAGGCGTCGTCCTGAGCGGTGTACTCGGTGCCATCGGCACGGCGCAGGTGCAGGCCATCGCCCTCGCGAGCAACGAGCTCCTGCGTATAGAAGGCAATGAGCGTAGCGAGGCTCGTCGCCAGGCACTTGGGCAGGCTGCCGGTCTCGGCAACATAGTCCTTGAGCGTGGGCAGGTCGCGAGCGCGCCATTTGGCGGTTGAGTTGAGGCAAATGGAGAGCAGCGCGTGGTCGATAAACGGGTTGTCGAAGCGGTTCTCGACGGCGGCGGCAAAGGCCTTGCAGTCCTCGACATCCAGATCGGCGGCAAGCGTCGGGATGACCTCGTCGTAGAGCATGGTGTTCATGAAGCCGCGAACGGTCTCGTCATGCATGCAATCGCGCACGATGTCAAAGCCGGCAACCCAGGAGCCCGGAACAAAGGCAGTGTGGGCGCCGTTGAGGATGCGGACCTTGCGCTTCTTGTACGGGGTGACATCGGGGGTCACAAAGACGCCCGGCAGGCCGGCCTTCACGAAGGGCAGACGCTCCTTGAGCGACTCATCGCCCTGGATGCCCCACATCTGGAAGGGCTCGCGCACGGCCAGGAAAGGATCCTCGTAGCCCAGGCGCTCGGCCACGGCAGCGGCCTCCTTGGGGTCGCGGATGCGGCCGGGGACGATAGTGTCGACGAGCGTGGTGCAGACGGTGCAGTCGTTGGCCATCCACTGCGAGAACTCGTCCTCCCAGCCCCAATCGCTTACGTACTGGTTCATGATGCGCAGCAGCTCCTCGCCATTATGGTCGATGAGCTCGCAGGCGAGCACGATGACGCCCGGCTTACCGGCAGCCCAGCGGGTGTGGAGCACCTGGGCAAGCTTAGCGGGGAAGCTCGCGGGCGGCATGTCGTCGGCCTTGCAGGACGGGTCGTAGGCGATGCCGGCCTCGGTGGTGTTGGAGACGATGATCTCTAGGTCGTCGGAGACGGCAACCTCCATCATGGCGCGGTAGTCGTCCTCGCGGTACGGATTGAGACAGCGGCTACAGGCGCTGATCACGCGGGACTCGTCAACCGTGTTGCCGTTCTCCTTGCCGCGCACCAGCACGGTGTACAGGTCGTCCTGGGCATTGATGCCGTCGGCAAAGCCAAAGGCGCCGCTGATGGGCTGCACCATGACAACCTTGCCGTTCCAGCCGGTTGCCTCGTTGCCCATGTCAAAGAAGCGGTCGACGAAGGCGCGCAGGAAATTGCCCTCGCCAAACTGCAGAACCTTCTCGGGAGCGTCCTTGGGCAGCAGGTAGCCCTTGTAGCCGATCTTCTCGAGCGTCTCGTAGCTGATGTTCTCCATCGATGTCTCTCCTTAGATTGCTGTTGGCGTGCAGGCAAAACGGGGACGCCGCGTGTGGCAACGGCGCTCCCGGAACAAGGTTTGGATTTAGGCCTCGACGGTATCCAGGTCAAAGCCGAAGTAGCGGACCGCGTTGTTGTAGCTGATGTCGCGCACGATGGCTCCCAGCAGCTCCATGTCGGCCGGATACTTGCCCTGCTCGACCCACTCGCCGATCACGCCGCACAGCACGCGACGGAAGTACTCGTGACGCGGGTAGGACAGGAAGGAGCGGGAATCGGTAAGCATGCCCACAAAGTTGCCCAGCACACCCTCGTTAGCCAGAGCCGTGAGCTGCTCGCGCATACCGACCTCGTTGTCGTTGAACCACCAGGCAGAGCCGTTCTGGATCTTGCCGGCGGTCGGAGCCTCCTGGAAGCAGCCCATCACGGTATCGATCATGGTGTTGTCGATGGGGTTCAGGCTGTACAGGATGGTCTTGGGCAGACCCGTGGACTCCTGGATGGAGTTGAGGAAATCGGCCAGCTGGTCGGACGGCGTGTAGTTGGAGATGCAGTCGTAGCCGGTGTCGGGACCGAGCTTGGCGAACATAGCGCGGTTGTTGTCACGCTTGCAGCCAAAGTGCAGCTGCATGGCCCAGCCAAGGCGGACATACTCGCCGGCGACGAACTGCATAAAGGCCGTCTTGTACTTGAGGACCTCGTCCTCGGCAAGCGGCTCGGCGGCAAGGCCCTTGGCAAAGATAGTCTCGATCTCGTCGGCGGTAGCCGGAACGTACATAACGTAGTCGAGCGCGTGGTCGGAAGCGCGGCAGCCCAGCTCGTGGGCAACGTCGTAGCGCTTGGAGATGGCGGCCTTCATGCCCTCGAAGTCGCTGATCTCAACGCCAGCAACCTCGGAGAGATGCTTGCAGTAGTCGGCGAACTCCTGGCCACGCTCGATGCGCAGGGCGGCATCGGGGCGCATGGCGGGAACGACCTGAACGTCAAAACTGTCGTCGGCGGCAATCTTCTTGTGCCACTCAAAGCTGTCGGCGGGGTCGTCGGTAGTGCAGATCATGCGGACGTTGGACTGCTTGATGAGGTTGCGGCAGGTAAAGCTGGCCTCGGCGAGCTTGGCGTTGGCAAGGTCCCAGACCTCCTGAGCGGTTTTGCCGTTCAGGACGCCCTCGTAGCCAAAGTAACGCTTAAGCTCCAGGTGGCTCCACTCAAAGACGGGGTTGCCCACGCAGCGGCCCAGGGTCTCGGCCCACTTCTGGAACTTCTCGCGAGCAGGGGCATCGCCGGTAATGAAGCGCTCGTCGACGCCGTTGGCACGCATCAGGCGCCACTTGTAGTGGTCACCGCCCAGCCAAACCTCGGTGATGTTCTCAAAACGCTTGTCGTCCCAGATCTCCTTGGGAGAAATGTGGCAGTGGTAGTCAACGATGGGCATGCCCTCGGCAAAGTTGTGGAACAGCTCCTCACCGGTTTTGGTGCTCAGCAGGAAATCCTGATCGTCCATGAAGTTTTTCATCAAACAACCCCTTTGTTGGCGGAGCGGGCGCACGATGCGCTCGTTATCCTCTAGGTGAACGTTCACTATACTAATTCATTGCGACTTAAAAGGTGAACGTTCACCTAACCACCATGGGGTGAACGGTCGATTTTGCCCGTTCAACGGTCGAGCAGGCACCTTATCCGTGCCGCGCGATAAAAATAGATCCGCTGGAAACAGCCCCCCAACGGATCTATTACATCGATAAACCAGGTTGTCTAGATACCAGCAAGCTCGCAGTAGCGGTCGACATTGCTGGCAAACACCATCTCGACGGCACCCTTCTGCACGGGCTCCGCCGGAGTCCTTCCCCACAGCAGATAATCGCCCAGCGTCTTAGCACCGCGGTATGCCAGACTCACCGGGTCCTTATAGACGATATTGGTAAAGATGCCACGGCGCAAAGCCAAAGCGCTTTCGGGAAATAGGTCGTTGCCAATTACCATGACCTGGCCAGCCCTGCCGCTCGAAACGAGCGCGTCGGCGACCACTTCGGAACCAACGGCAAAAACGCTACAGATAAGTTCGGGAGCGTTCGGTGCACTCAAGCGCTTCTCAAGCTCGCACTCGAGCTGTTTGACTTGCGCATGGGCGCCGGCAAGGTCCTCGACCTGCCACGGAATATCATGTTCGCGCAGGTAATTATGGAAGGCGCGGGCGGTTAAATAGTGCGAATCGGTATAAGGGTCGCCTGTCAAGAGGAGCACGCGAGCGTCAGCACCAGAAGCATGGACCAGGTTTGCTGCCTGCTCGGCCATAAGGCTGCCCGCCGTCGAATAGTCGGCCAAGCTCGCACCCAACCGGTTCAAATGCGGGCGGTCGCCGTCGACGAGCTCAATCACCACGCCCGCCTCGGCAATCTGTCCCAAAAGCTCAGTTGCACGATCATCGCCCGGCGCATAGGCAAGCAAGCCATCGATCTTCTCGCCCACCTGCAGACGCTCATCGATTTGCTCAAGGGCATCGGCGTAGCCGCCCACGCCAAATTCAACGCGTTCAACCGTAATGCCCTGGTCGATGACCTCCTGTTCAAAGCGATTGCAACCTTCCCACAGGTAACGGAAAAAGTACGCTCCCTCGCGCGATGCGCGGGGCAGGCAAAATACCAGGTTGATATCCTTGCGGCGCAGGCTCGAGGCGCTCGTATTGCGATGGTAGCCCATGGCCTCGGCCTTGGCATTCACCTTGGCACGTACGGATTCGCTCACGCCGGCCTTGCCCGTCAGGGCCTTGTGCACGGTATTGATGGAAACGCCAAGCTCGGCGGCTATGTCCTTCATGGTTACGCGAGCGCTCATGGGGTTACTCCGTTATAGATAAGTTGCCAATCAACAGTACAGGTAACGATACCCCAAAATTGCTCTTAAACTCGCCGCGCTCGTCCCCAAATGCGCAAAGCGCCCCGCGAACGGATGCTCGCGAGGCGCTTGGAGCCAAACCTTATTTGATACCGCGGCCCAAGTCTTCGGCGATTTTATCCACGCCTTTAAGTGCGGCGCAGGTCTTTTTGTTGGAACAATGTCCTGTACAAACGCCACCCTGGGCGCAGTCGGCGCAGGTGCCCTTTCGGTAGATACGCACGCACACGGCGACAAACGCAATGCCGATAACAGCCAACACAACAATATCGATAGGTGCCATAGCAAGCCTCCTCTAGTTAACCTCCACTTACTTTACCCCATCTTCCACCTACCAAACAGGGACAGGTTTATTTTGGTCGGTTTTATCTGCGGAAACGCCACATCTCCCTCACCAAAAAGCCCGAGTGTCGCTGGGACACCCGGGCTCATGGAAAGGGGCTAATCCTTATTCAGAACTAGGCAGAAACTGCGGCGGAAGCAGCGTTGGTCTCGTCCTCGTCGGTCCAAACGTGCTTGGGCATGGGACGGAAGATCTGGAAGAGCATCGCAACAAGCAGCACAATGGCCACAACCGTCCAGATACCAAACTGGCCAAGGACAAGCAGGTTGTAGAACTGGTTGATGAACAGGCCGATCACCCAAGCGAAGGCGCACTCGTAGCCGATGGCAATCGCGGTCCACTTGCCGGAGTCCATCTGATTGCGGATAGTGCCCATGGCGGCAAAGCACGGGGCGCACAGCAGGTTGAATGCGCCAAAGGCCACGCAAGCGCCCATGGTCGGGAACATACCGGCAAACGCGGTCCACAGGCTCGGATCGGTCTCGGCGGCGTCGGCAACCGACAGCAGCGAGCCGGCGGTGGCGACGACGTTCTCCTTAGCGACAAGGCCCGAGACAGTCAGCGCGGTGGCCTGCCAGGTGCTAAAGCCGAGCGGGGCGAAGATCCAGGCGACCAGGTTGCCCAGCATGGCAAGCACGGAGTAGTCCATGAACTCCTCGGGGATGCCGTCCATCGCGGGCAGGAAGCCAAAGGAACCGTTATAGCTACCAAAGTTGGAGAGGAACCAAACCACAACGGTGGACGCGAAGATGACCGTGCCGGCCTTTTTGATAAAGGCCCAGCAGCGCTCCCACACGTGCAGCGCCCAAGAGCGGATCGCCGGGAAGTGGTAGGCGGGAAGCTCCATAACAAACGGCGTCGGGCGGCCGGCGAAGAGCTTGGTCTTCTTGAGCATGAGGCCCGAGGCGATGACGGCAAAGACGCCCAGGAAGTAGAAGAGCGGGCTGATCCATGCCGCGGTGGTAGAAGAATCGCCGATGATGGAGCCCATGAGCAGGGCAATAATCGGAAGCTTGGCGCCACAGGGAATGAACGTGGTGGTCATGACCGTCATGCGGCGGTCCTTCTCGTTCTCGATGGTCTTGGTGGCCATGACGCCGGGGACGCCGCAGCCCGAGGACACGAGCATGGGGATGAAGGACTTACCGGACAGGCCAAAGCGGCGGAACACGCGGTCCATGATGAAGGCGACGCGGGCCATGTAGCCGCAGTCCTCCAAGAAGGACAGCATCACGAACAGCAGGAACATCTGCGGCACGAAGCCGAAGATGGCACCCAGGCCGCCGACGATACCGTCGCAGACCAGCGAATCGACCAGGCCACCGTCCTCGGTGCCGCCCGCCACAAGGGCGTCGTGCACCACGGTGGTGATACCCGGGACATAGGGGCCGTACTGTGCCGGGTCGACCGAGTCGGCATTGTCGCCCGCAGCCTCGACAGCTGCGTCGTAGGCGTCGCGACCCTGGCCGAGCACATACCAGCCGTCGGTGCCGAAGAGCTGGTCGTTGGTGAAGTCGGTCACCGTGCCGCCCAAGGTAGAAACGGCGATGTAGTACACGCAGAACATGATGACCACAAAGATCGGCAGGCCCAGGATACGATTGGTAACCACGCGGTCGATCTTCTCGGAGGTGCTCATCTTGGCCGGAGCCTTGGTCATGCACTCATCGATGATGTGCGCGATGACGCCATAGCGCTCACCGGTGATGATGGACTCGGCATCGTCGTCGCAGTCCTGCTCGCACTGGGCGACCAGCTGCTCCACGCGAGCAGCCTTCTCCTTAGTGAGGTTGATGAGCTTGCAGGCGTCCGCGTCGCGCTCGAACAGCTTGACGGCGTAATAGCGGCGCTTTTTGGCGGGAACGCTTGCCGGCAGATTGTTCTCGATGTGGTCCAGAACGTCCTCGATGGAGGAATCGAACTTGTGCTCCGGCACCTGGCCCTTAGAAGCAGCGGACTTCTTGACCTGCTCGAAGAGTTCCTTGATGCCCTTGTTCTTAAGAGCCGAGATCATCATGACCGGGCAACCGAGCTTCTTGGAAAGCTTGTCCGTGTCGATCTTATCGCCGTTCTTCTCGACCAGGTCGGCCATGTTGAGGGCAACGACCACGGGCAGGCCGGTCTCGATAACCTGAAGCGCCAGGTACAGGTTACGCTCGAGGTTGGTGGCATCGACGACCTGAACGACAACATCGGGCTCGCCGCTCATGAGGTAATCGCGCGAGCACTGCTCCTCGGGGCTATAGGGGGAAAGCGAGTAGATGCCGGGGAGGTCCGTGATGGTAACGTTCTTGTCGCTCAGGAGCTTGGCTTCCTTTTTCTCAACCGTGACGCCGGGCCAATTGCCAACGTAGCCGTTGGCGCCGGTGATCAGGTTGAAAAGCGTGGTCTTGCCGCAGTTGGGGTTACCCGCCAGCGCGACATGGATCTGAGAATCCGCCATTCAATCCTTCTTCCTTGTGTGCCTGCGCTGCTTTCTCCGCGCAGGCTGGATAATGTGCTTCAAAGTTGCAGCATTAAGTTAGAAAAACCTAACTTTATCTGCAGAAATATGCGCCGCGAGTCCTTACTGAACCTCGACGACGGCGGCCTCCTCCTTGCGGATGGAAAGCTCGTAGCCGCGCACGTTGATCTCGACCGGATCACCGAGCGGTGCAACCTTCACGACCTTGAACGAAGTGCCCTTGATGAGCCCCAGGTCCATAAGGTGGCGGCGAAGCGCGCCCTCACCGTGAAGCTTGACGATGGTAGAGCTCTCGCCCACCTTAACGTCACCCAACGTCTTCATCCTCTTGTCCCCCTTTCGGTTTTTATCAAATGCTGCGAACTAACCGACGGTCATGATGTGCATGGCCACCTTGGAATCGATGCCAAAGCGTGCGCCCAGCACCGTGACGATGATATTGGCGCCACTCGAGCTCACCACGTGGATTTCGTTGCCCTCGACAAAGCCGAGGTCCTTGAGGTGGTGCTTCATGTCCTCATTGCCCTTTACGCGAGACACGCGCACGGTTTCGCCCGCTTTTACCATCGAAAGCGGCATAGCCGGCATCTGCGGTCCGCAAGACATGAGTGAGCTCCTAACGTCAGTTCGTCCTCAACATCGACGCAGCAAAAGTTAACCACGTCTATGTTCGCTATAGTAAACTAGCACGTGGTTAACTTTTTGGAAAGGGTCCCCATTTAGATTTCGAAAAAGTTTCCTATACGAAACAAAAAGGCGCGGCAAAGAGCTGTCCTTTGCCGCGCCCTGTCATGCTTAGAGCGAGAGGTTTCTGATCGATGTGACGCAGGAAGCCTCGTCTACGCCCGAAACGCGGAAGATGATGTCCTCGCCGCACTCGCCGTAGAGAGCCATGAGCCCCATTACATCGCGGCCGTCGGTATGGCGATCGCCGATACTGACCGATACGTTGCTACGATGCTTGGCAATGATGTCGTAAAGCAGCGCAACCGGGCGGGCATGCAGTCCCAACGGATCTTTAATCGTCTTTGTAAACTCGACCATGTCCCCTCCCGCGGCATCGCACATTCGGCCGGCAAACCCAGCCACGTGGTAGTTATTGTAGCGTTAGATGCTTGTCGAGAGCTCCTCTGAACACCTCGTGGGCAAAAAGTGGCAAATATGAGTACTGTCACCAATTTAGTAGCAGCAAAATCGAGAGCAAATTGCCTCCTTTGAGCGATTCGAAGAGGTTGAAAGCCGTCAAACGCCCTTTAAAGGGGGTTATATAAATTGATTTTGAGCCCGTTTTTGCTCAGAACAGGCCGAAAAATATGACACCTCTTTTGCAACAGTACTCATATTTGGCATTTTTTGACCACGGGGTCCAAAACCATGCCCCAAAACACAAAAGGAGGGGCCTCGTAAGGCCCCTCCTTAGGAAAGGGAATCGATTTATTCCACAGCTGTAGATTAATCCTAGCCGCTACTCCATCATGTCGAGGACGGAAGGGCGCAGCTCGCTCTCGGCGGCCTCGGGATCGGTCTCGCGCAGGCGGTTGATATAGCGGTTGTACCACATCACGGCAAGGCCCAGGAAGACAACCACACCGCCAACGTTGTAGACCAGCGTCAGCCACAGCGGCTGATCGAGCGGGATGGTGCCGCAGACAAGCACAAAGCAGAAGACCACAAGCAGGAATGCGGCAACGACCAGACCAAAGCTGCGCGAGCCCATGCGGAAGTCACGGGGAGCGGCGTCGAAGTTCTTGCGCAGCATAAAGTAGGCAAGCAGGATCAGCAGCGGCGGGAGCAGAGCAGTGGCAGCCGTCATGTTGGTGACGATCATGAGCAGGTCGTCGAGGTTACCAGATCCCAAGGCCGGGATGATCAGGATGGGGACGACGATGGCGAACTGCAGCCAAGCGGCGCGGGCGGGAATGCCGTGCTCGTTGAGCTCGACGATCTTGCTACCAAAGACGCCCTTGGGGATCTCGGTGAAGAAGACCTTGATGGGAGCAGAGGTCCACATCATGAGGGAGCCCAGCGTGGCAGCGAGAAGGATCAGGCCAATGACGCGCGTGGACACTTCCATGGGAATGCCAAAGTGGGCAAAGACAGCGCCGAATACGTCGAAGATACCGGTGGAGATGGCAACACCGCCCTCGGGAATGAACAGGTTGACCAGCAGCGAAGCACCTGCGTACAGAAGGCCGATGGTCAGGCCGGCGATAACGACGGTGCGCACGAAGGCCTTGACGCCGCCCTTAAGGTCGTTAAGGAACACGCCGACAGACTCAGCGCCGCCAACGCCCTGGATGATCCAGGCAAGCGTACCGAAGAAGCCCCACATAGTTGCGAAGTTGCTCATGTCGGGAGCCATGTTAGCGGGGGTAGGAGCCGTAGCGAACTCGACGCCGCCAAAGGCAGCAGCCAGGGACAGCAAGATGAACACGGCAGTCAGGCCGAGAGCCGCGGTCGAGCCGAAGGAGGAAATGGAGCCGATCCACTTAGCGCCCTTGGTCGAAACCCACGTGGCGATAGCAAAGACGACGATCTCGATAATGGTGATCCACAGCTGCGAGAGCTCGGCATTGGCACCAAAGAACACGTAGCTCGCGTAAATGATGACGTTGGGCAGGACGGACGCAAAGTAGAACAGGTTAACGAACCAGTAGCTAAATGCCGTCAGGAACGCCCAGCGACCACCCATCGAGGTCTTAACCCATGCGTACACGCCAGACTCGGAGTCCCTGTTGAGGCCGACGAACTCAGCGGTAACCAGGGTATAGGGGACAAAGTACAAAAGCGTGGCGAAGAAGAACGACGGCGCAGCTGCCAAGCCGATGGCCGCGTTGTTGTTGATGATGTTCTTGATACCGAACACGGCGGCGACCGTCATGCCCAGCAGAGCGAACGAACCGATCGTTCCTCGTTTTTCAGAGCTCATAAGCCCTCCCAATCATCCGTTATATCTCATCTAAAACCGTCCGGACTGCAAGCGCAATCGTGGACGACGCACCTGCTAAGGGGAATGGGGAAAAGGGAGTCAACAAAGCCATCCCCCTTAACGGCGCGAAGCAAACGTCCAAACGGACGAATACTACTTGTTGGGGAAGGAATAACCTTCAACCGTCACGTGCAGTACCACGACGCGGGGATCCGCGACATCGGCCACGACACGGTAGGCCTCGTCGATCTCGACGACGGCAACGCCGCCGGCGGGAATCGTCACGGTCTCCCCCGTACCCTCAAAGCGCTCGCGATCGTCGATATCGCTGTAGGCGCGCGTGCGGGTAAGATCCGTCTTGGAAGCCACCTCGACAGTCAGGTCGCCGTCGAGCGGGGCGAGCACGGCATGGTAGCGACGGTGACCGACCAGGTCGGCGGTAGCCGCCTCGTGGGCGTTCACCCACCAGTACACCAACGAGTCGCCGATGGAGTACGCCACGTCGTGCTGCAGGTCGGCAACGCCATCGAGCGCCTGACCGGTGCGCATCCACTTCTTGACAGACTTCATCTGAGCGTCGAAATCGGCGCGCGAGTTAAAGACATGCATGACTTATGCCTCCTTAATGGGTGCCAGCGCCTGAGCCAGATCGGCAGACGTCAGCGGTCGCAGGGACACCTCAAAGCTGAAGCTCTCAAAACGGGTGCGGTAGGAATCGAGCACCTCGGAACCCCAAGAGTTCGAGCCAAGGCCGAGCAGCTGGTCGTTGATGTTGACCGTGACCGTATCGCCCTTGACAAGGTCGTAGACGTGCTTGGCGTTATCGATTGCCTCGCAGCTATAGGGCCATGCCGAGAACGAGAACGGGTTGGAGGCGGCATCAGCCGGACGAGTCACCAACACGCCGTCACCGTGACTGGAGCGCAGGGCAACCCAGCGGGTACCCTCACGGTTGGCGCAGTCCTGAGGCATAACGTAGGGCGTGAACATGTCGTCGACCGTAGTGCGGTAATGACCGACCGGGTTGGCGCGCAGCGAGTCCGGATAGTTCTCGCCCGGGCCGTGGCCATACCACTCGACGGCACGATTGCAACCGGGGACCTCGAAGGAGATGCCGATGCGCGGGATGATATCCGAGTAATCGCCGTAGGGCTCGCCGGAAACCTTGAGGTCGACGCGACCGCTCGGAAGCACGGTGTAGACGAGCTCGACGCGCATGCCGAACGCGCGGACGGGAGGAGCGATACGCTGGCTCACGGTAACGACGACCGCATTGCCGTCCTGCTTCCAAGAAACCTTGCGGGTAGACGTCTGCATCACATCGATGAAGTTGTCCTTCCACAGGGAGTCATACTCCTGAGCGTGGTTGTCGACGAGCGGATGCCAAAAACCAACCTGGGGACCAGAGGCCATTACGTCGCGGCCGGATGCCTTCCACTCGCTCACGGTACCGTTGACTTTGCTGAAGGTCAGCTCGCCGTTGAGGGAGTGAATGCGGATCTCCTGCTCGGTCTCCTCGACCGTAAGCTCAGGACGAGCGGGGGCGGCGATGGCCGGCGCCGGATGGTTTGCGATGGCAAACTGGCTTGCGCCCAGCTGGAACATCGGCTCGCACCAGGCGTGAGCCGCCATGGTGTAGGCGCACACGGTCAGCAGGGTCTCGCCTACCGCGGCCTCGCGAATCACCAGTGGCAGCTGGACGGATTCGCCGGGAGCCACCGCGCCGGGCATAAGCGTCTTGCGGCACACTACATCGCCGTCTACCAGGGTCTCCGCCGACAGGCAGACATCCTCAAGGGTAGTAAACCAGCGCTTGTTCGTGACGGTCAGCTCGCCCGCCTCGGTGTCATAGGCCATGCGAACCGGGCAGATGACCTGGCCATACTCAGTGAGGCCCGGGCTCGGCTGCTGCCAAGGGAACACCATGCCATCGATGCAGAAGTTGCTGTTGTTGGGGTAATCGCCGTTGTCGCCACCATACATATCGTAGGCAACGCCATCCTCGGTCACAGCAGCCAAACCGTGGTCGCACCATTCCCAGATAAACTGGCCTTGGATGCAATCCCAGCGATCGAAGACCTCCTGGTACTCGGACAGGCCTCCGGGGCCATTGCCCATGGAGTGGCCGTACTCGCAGTTGATGCGCGGCTTGGGGAACGGATGCTCACCAAAGTCGTTCATCTGCGACACACGGGAGTACATCGTGGAAATGACGTCGACGGTATCGGCGTTGCGGTCCTCCTCGTAATGGACCGGACGATCATCGAGCTCGTGAGCCTTGGCGTACATCGCGCGGATGTTGCAGCCATAGCCGCTCTCGTTGCCCATCGACCACATAATGATGCAGGCGTGGTTGCGCTCCTGCATCACCAGGCGCTCAATGCGGTCGACGTAGGCCGGCTCCCATGCCGGGTCGTCGGTGACCAGGGCGATATTGCCGATATTCTCGAAGCCGTGACTCTCCATATCGGTCTCGGCGACCAGCATGATGCCATACTCATCGCACAGCTCGTAGAAGCGCGGGTCATTGGCATAGTGAGAGGTGCGCACCGCGTTGATGTTGTGTCGCTTCATGAGCTCCAGGTCACGGCGCATGCGATCGAGGCCCACGGCGCGGCCCTTGTGATCGTCGTGATCGTGGCGGTTGACGCCATGCATCTTAAAGTAGGTGCCGTTGAGGTAGATATGATTGCCCTCGACCGTCACCTCGGCAAGGCCCTGGCGATGCGGAACGTACTCGCTGACCTCGTCACCGTCGTAGACCTCAAACGTAAGGTCATAGAGGAAGGGGTCCTCGGGGTTCCAGAAGTGGGCATCGGCAACGCTGCACTCGGCATGGCCGTCGACGCACTCGCCCGTAGCGACCACGTTCTCGCCATCGCTGAGCGTAAACACGACGCGGGTAGCGCCCTCGGCCACCGTATCGAGCGTGATCAGAGCGGCATCGCCCTCGCGGTGCGTGCGGAACCTAAAGTCGACCAGGTGCGCGGCGGGACGCTGCATAAGGTACACATCGCGGAAGATGCCCGAAGCCCACCACATGTCCTGATCCTCGATATAGCTGCCATCGCTGTACTGCAGGACCTTGACCGCAAACAGGTTGTCGCCCTCGACGAGCGCGTCGGTCACGTCGAACTCGGCGGACAGACGCGAGCCCTTGGTCATGCCGATAAACTGGCCGTTGACGTACAGCTCGCCATAGCTCTCGATGCCGTCGAAGCGAATGATCTCGCGGGCGCCGGCAGGAACGGCGGGAAGGTTGACGATGCGCTGGTAGACGCCCGTGGGGTCGTCGGAGGGAACGAACGGCTGATCCACCGGAAACGGGAAACCCTCGTCGGTATAGGCAAGGTTGCCATAGCCGTCTACCTGCCACAGGTGCGGAACCTCCACGTGATCCCACTCGGACTTGTACGTGGAGAGCTCCTCGTTGGAGACAGCAGCAGGCCCCTCAAAGAGGCGGAACTGCCACGAGCCAGACAGCTGAACAAACCCGCGCGACAGCTCGCGGCTGTACGTAGCAGCGAGATCGGCGGTCTCATAACCCATAAAGTACGCATGGGGTGCCAGGCGGTTCCTGTGGGTGAGCGCTTGGTTTTCCCAATCGTTAATGGCGTCCATGGTGATGCTCCTTCGTCATCGTAGTAATTCTTGTGCAACCGGTTGTCCTTATCTTACGGGCGGTGCAAAAAACTGTGCAACCGGTTGTCCGCTGAACGGTCGATTTGGCCGGATTAACGGTGCAACCGGTTGTACAACCGCAACACTTATGTCACCCTGAATATCGAAACTCAACGCAAAACATCGTTCTTAAGCTCGTAGGCAACCGCCACGCCCGCTGATATCTCACCCACACGAGACGTATTCGATTGCGGCTTGGTTGCAAAACGACACCTGTCACCGGATATCATGAACGCTGTTCAGGTGCACTATAGTAAGCTGTATCCGCACCAGCCCGTATCAGTGACAACATCAACCGCATTTTCCAGGAGACGCCATGACCCAGCCAGTTCGCACCGCACCTACGCTTGCCGAGGTTGCCGCAGCTGCCGGCGTGTCGCGCTCCACGGCATCGCGCGCCCTCAACGATTCGCCCCGCATTAGCGAGGAAACCAAAAAGCGCGTCCGTGCGGCGGCCAAGAAAGTCAATTTTGTCCCCAACGCTCGCGGCCGAGCGCTCGCTGTCGGGCGCACGGAAATCATCGCCGTGCTCGTGACCGAGCCCCTGAGTGAGCTCTTCAGCGACCCCACCTATAGCGAATTTTTGAGCGGCATTACCGAGGAACTGTCGGAGTCGTCCTATCTGCCCGTTATCTTGCAGGCGTCTTCTACGCATGAGCGCAACCGCGCACGCGAGCACTTTGAGCGCCGCTCGTTCGACGCCGTGATCGACGTCTCCCCTTACAAGGGCAGCGAGCTGCTCGAGGTGCTGCGCGAGCTGGGCGTACCCACCGTGTTGTGCGGCCAGCTCGAGGGCCACCCCTATCGCGATGTGTTCTCGACAGTCTACTCTGACGACGAAGAGGGTGGACGCTTTGCGGCACTCGCTATGAAAGATCGCGGGCGCAAAGATATCGTCGCCGTGTTGGGACCGCAAGACAACCCCGCTGTTGTCGACCGCCTGCGCGGCTACCGCACCGTCCTGGGCGAAGACCTCCCAGGCGCAAACGTTATCTATACCGGCTGGAACAGCGGAGACGGCTATCAGGCCATGCACCAGATCCTCGCGCGCGAGATTGCTTTCGATGGCGTGCTCTGCGGATCGGACCGTATCGCGGCTGGCGTCATCACCGCACTCAACGAGGCAGGCCTATCCGTTCCGGCGGACGTTTCTGTCGTCGGCTTCGACGATCACGAGATTGCGGCGCGCTGCGTCCCCGCACTCACGACCGTCCGCCAGCCCCTGCGCGAAGAAGGCCACATGGCCGCCAACATTGCGCTCGACATGATCAAGGGCGCCGAGCCCACCACCTCCGTGATGCACATGCAGCTCGTTCAGAGAGACTCGCTGTAGGAAACTGGGCCGGGCTTTTCGCCAGACAGTTGTTGCGGAAAGCCTGCCCCGTTTTGAGCGCTCATTCTGGGGCACAGTTTCCGTTAGACCGCTCAAGCGGAAACTGTGTCCCATTATTTTGCCGAATTCTGGGTCGCGCTTTCCCAGAGGACCCCCTTTGGGAAAGCGCGACCCGTTCTGGACGCAGATTCCGGGACGCACTTTCCGCAACGCCCGGTCATCCCATGCCCTCACAATCTCGGCGTATAAAAAACGAGGGAAGGCACGTGTCCCTCCCTCGTTACGGGCAATATGTAGCCGCTTGCCTACATCAGGCGCAGGCTGACGTCCTTGAGCTGGGCGCCGCTAACGGCACTCGGGGCGCCCGACATGAGGTCGGAGCCGCTGGCCGTCTTGGGGAACGCCATGACGTCGCGGATGGAGTCAGAGCCGGTGAGCAGCATGCACACGCGGTCCAGGCCCAGAGCGAAACCGCCCATCGGGGGCGCACCAAACTTGAGGGCCTCCATGAGGAAGCCAAACTGCGACTCGGCACGCTCCTCGGTAAAGCCCAGGAGCTTGAGCATGGACATCTGCATCTCGGCGTTGTGGATACGCATACCGCCGCCGCCAGCCTCAAAGCCGTCCATGACAAAGTCGTAGGTGCAAGAACCAGCCGCCAGCGGATCGGCCTCGATCTTGGCGATGTCGGTCTCGGTCGGCAGGGTAAAGGGCTGGTGCTCGGCAGCATAGGCCTTGCGATCCTCGTCCCAATGGAACAGCGGGAAGTTGACGACCCACAGGAAGTCGTGGCCCTCGCGCTTGATCTCGAGCGCGTTGGCCATGTGGGAACGCATGCCGCCCAGGATCTCGTCGGAGAGCAGGCGCGGGCCGGCGGCGAACATCACAAGGTCGCCGGGCTCGACGTCCATGCGCTCGCGCAGAGCCGCCATCTCCTCGTCCGAGAAGAACTTGACGATGGGGCTGTTGATGGAGCCGTCCTCGCGGAAGGCGATCCATGCCAGGCCCTTGGCGCCAAACGTGGAGGCCACGCCGGCGAGCTTATCGATCTTGGCACGTGCCCAGGCACCGGCGCCCTTGGCGTTGATGGCCTTGACGACAGAGCCCTCCTCATTTGCGGCGGTCGCAAAGACCTTGAACTTGGAGTTGGCAAAGATGTCGGTCAGGTCGACCAGGTGCATGCCATAGCGGGTATCGGGCTTGTCGGAGCCATAGGTGTCCATGGCATCCCAGTAGTTCATGCGACGCAGCGGCGTGGGCATCTCGACACCCATGCGACCGAAGGCATCGGCAAGAACCTCTTCGAGCGCGCTCATGACATCGTTCTGGTCCACGAAGGACATCTCGATATCGACCTGGGTGAACTCGGGCTGACGGTCGGCACGCAGGTCCTCGTCGCGGAAGCACTTGGCAACCTGGTAGTAGCGCTCGACGCCACCGACCATGAGCAGCTGCTTCAGGAGCTGCGGGGACTGCGGCAGGGCGTAGAAGTTGCCCGGCTGAATACGGCTGGGAACGATGAAGTCGCGGGCGCCCTCGGGCGTGGACTTGAACAGGGAGGGCGTCTCAACCTCCATGAACTCACGGTTGTGCAGCGCCTCGCGAATGGCAAAGGTGAAGTCGGAGCGCAGCTTGAGGTTGGCCATCATTTCGGGACGACGGAGGTCCAGATAGCGATAGCGCAGGCGGGTGTCCTCGCTGGTCTCGATGCCGTCCTCGATCTGGAACGGCGGGGTGACGGACGTATTGAGTACCTCGGCGTGGTCGGTCAGGACCTCGATCTCGCCGGTCGCGAGCTTGGTGTTGGTGGTCTCCTCGCCACGAGCGCGCACGACGCCGTGGATCTTGATGGGCCACTCGGGACGCATGGTCTCGGCGATCTTAAAGGCGTCGCCGTCGGAGTGCTCGGGGTCGAAGGTGAGCTGCGTGATGCCCTCGCGGTCGCGAAGGTCACAGAAGATAAGGCCGCCGTGGTCGCGGCGACGGCTCACCCAACCGGTGAGGGTGACCTCTTCGCCCACGTTCTCGAAGCGAAGCTCGCCGCAGGTACGGGTGTGCATGGAATGCTCATCGATGGGACGGGTCTGGCTCATACCAGTGATCCTCCTTTATGGATCTGTGCCGCCCCGTGTCGTTCCGGGCGGCGTCGTACAGATTTGCCCAGCCTGCGTAAACCGCGCAGCCGGGCATGGCGTTCTATCTTATCGCACCCGCGTCGATGTGCCGCGAAAAAGTAGCTCTTGCCCAAAGACTTGACGGAGACGAAACAATTGACGCGGCCTGGCCGTCGCCCAAGCGCGCGGCGTGCGACAATGTGCCCCAATACAACCGCACTCGGAAAGGCCCGTCATGACCGCACGCCTCATCGTTATGGATATCGACTCCACGCTCATCAACCAGGAGGTCATCGACCTGTTGGGCGAGGAGGCCGGCGTGGGCGAGCAGGTAGCGCAGATCACCGAGCGCGCCATGCGCGGCGAGCTCGACTTTAAGCAGGCGCTCGAGGAACGCGTGGGGCTGCTTGCCGGCTTGGATGAGAGCGTATTCGAGCGCACCTTTGAGCGCGTGACGTTTACCCCCGGCGCGCTGGAGCTTGTGCGCTCGGCACACAGCAAGGGCTGGAAGGTCGGCGTGGTAAGCGGCGGCTTTCACGAAGTCGCCGACAAGATCGTGGCCGCCGCGGGCATCGACTTTTGCCTCGCTAACCGCCTGGAGGTCGTGGACGGCAAGCTCACCGGTAAGCTGGCGGCAGACATCGTGACCAAGGAGTCCAAGCTCATCCAGCTGCTGGATTGGGCGGTTGAGTGCGGTGTCGACATGGCCCACACCGTCGCGATCGGCGACGGCGCCAACGACATCCCCATGATTCAGGCCGCGGGCACGGGCATCGCGTTTTGCGCCAAGCCCAAGACGCGCGAGGCCGCCCCGTTTGCCATCGACGAGCGCAACCTGATGCTCGCCATGGACATCATCCTGCGTGACTAGCCGATCCGTCTAACAATTGAATCAGTCTGTCCTATAGTTTCCGAACAATTTTGTCTTAGTGTTCGGAAACATACCCTTTGAGTGCTAGACTTTGCGCCGTCGAAGGGAACATATATGGATAAGCGAGATCTTGAGCAGCTGCTGAGCGATGTTGCCGGCGGATCAGTCGCCCCTGCCGACGCGCTTACGCGCATCCAGACGGCGCCAACCGCCGATCTGGGTTTTGCGCAGCTCGATCTTTCGCGCGGGGTGCGCCAGGGAGCCGGCGAGGTTGTCTACGGCGCCGGTAAAACCGCCGAGCAGATTGCCGCCATTATCGAAGCGCTGCACGATGCCGGCCAGGAGCGCATCCTGGTCACGCGCCTGGACGCCGAAAAGGCAGACCGCACCTCGGAGCTCCTCGACAACGGCATCGACCTGGGATATGTCCCGGACGCACAGCTCGCCCTCGTGGGAGGCAAGCCCTCCCCTACCGGCAACGGACGCATCGTCGTCGCCTGCGCCGGCACGAGCGACCTGCCCGTCGCCGAGGAAGCCGCATTGACGGCCGAGTTCTATGGCAACGAGGTCGACCGCCTCTACGACGTGGGTGTCGCCGGCCTGCACCGTCTGCTCGCGCATGCCGAGGAACTTGCCCAGGCACAGGTGGTCATCGCCATCGCCGGCATGGAGGGCGCCCTGGCGAGCGTCATCGGAGGCCTTGTGAGCTGTCCGGTCATCGCCGTCCCCACCAGCGTGGGCTATGGCGTGAACTTTGGCGGCATGGCCGCACTGCTCGCCATGCTCAACTCCTGCGCCAGCGGCGTTTCGGTCGTCAATATCGACAACGGCTTTGGCGCCGCCTATCAGGCAAGTCTTATCAATCATCTGAGCGCCGGCACGTCCTGCGCCCGCTAAGGAGCATTTCATGTCCAACCATCAGCACACGCTTATCATCGACGGCACCTCGGGCATCAGCGGCGACATGACCGTCGCGGCCCTGCTCGACCTGGGCGCCAGCGAGGAGCATCTGCGCGACCAGCTCGCCACGCTGCCGGTCGGCGGCTTTGAGATTGCCGTTACACGCGTAAACAAGCATGGCATCGACGCCTGCGACTTTGATGTTCAGCTGGCTGAGGAGCTCGAGAACCACGACCACGACATGGTCTGGCTCTACGGCAACGAAGCGGGCACCGAGCACACACATGAGCATGAGCACTACCATCATGATCATGGCGAGCACGAACACGAGCACTGCCACGAGCATGACCATGAGACCCACGGTCATGGCCACGAGGGTCACCATCACGCCCACCACCATCACCACCGTTCTTTGGCGGATATCACCGCCATCATCGATGACTCGCAGCTAAGCGATGGCGCCAAGCGTCGCGCGCTCGCCATCTTTACCGCGCTCGCCGCCGCCGAGGCCAAGGCCCACGGCAAAACGACCGAGACCGTCATGTTCCACGAGGTGGGCGCCATCGACTCCATCGTCGACGTCTGCTCTGTCGCCATCTGCCTCGATGACCTAGGTATTGAGGACATCGTGTTCGAGTCGCTCTCCGAGGGTCACGGCACCATCCGCTGTGCCCACGGCCTTATGCCCATTCCTGTCCCCGCTGTCGTCAACCTGTGCCAAGCGGGCAATATCGCCCTCACGCCCGCGCCGGTCGCCGGTGAGCTCGTGACGCCCACGGGCGCCGCCATCGTCGCCGCACTGCGCACGTCCGAGCACCTGCCGGCCCGCTACCGCATCGAGGCCGTCGGCTACGGCGCCGGTAAGCGCCCCTACGAGGGCTGCTCCGGTACGCTCCGCTGCCTGCTCGTTCACGCGGACGCATAGCCATGGATGCCCGCAAGGCAAAAAGCCGCGCTGCCATCGTTGCGGCGTTCTCCGAGCTGCTGCGCGAAGAGGACTACGGCAAGATCACCGTCGGCGACATTATCGCTCGCGCCCATGTGGGTCGGGCCACGTTCTACGGCCTCTTCAAAAGCAAAGATGACCTACTGTCCGAACTCGTGAGCGACATCTGCACCCACGCCCTCGACGACGATGGCACACCGCTCGACGACCCACTCGTGCAGGTCGAGCATATCCTCAACAACCTCTGGGAGCGCCGCCAGGGTGTACGAGCCCTCGTAGCCGGCGCCGGCTCACGCGTCTTCGCCGACTGCTTACGCAAGACCATCATGTCACGGGCAGCCGAAACCGTCCCTACCGACCCAAACGGCCCCGCCGCCACCATGGACCGAAGCTTCCTACTACACCACATAGCCTCAAGCTTCGTAGGAATGGTCCAATGGTGGGCCTGGCACAACTTCCAAGCAGATAAGACCGAAGTAGCCAAAGACTGCCTATCAGCCATACAGCCCCTCTTCAGCTAAGTAAGCCCCCATCCTAAAGCGCCATCCCTGCAAAGCGCCCATCCCTTCCCCAAGTCACGTTTTCTTGTAAGGGCACCCAAAAACAAAGCGCCCCTCCCATCCATATTCAGATATATATGTTGGGTTGCTTGTTCCAACGCGACTAAGATCCCGCAGCTGGCCGCATGGGGTAACTTCCCAGCGCATTCCGCAGGACGAAAGAACCCCCGCCGCACGATTGAACTGCCTCCCATTTCTTGGACACAAGAAATGGGAGGCTTTATTATGGCTGGAAACGCTTTGTACGACGTCGGGATGAGACTGCGAGCGGCAGAGCT